>JBKPCR010000458.1:0-8699 GCA_046727435.1 bacterium
AAGACTGTCCTGTCACAAACAGAGTGACGCGAGAGGATTACCCCAGCGGCACCGGCTCGGGGTGCTGCACGAAGGCCGTGCGTAGCTCCTCTGTGGCCTCCACCCAGTCCGCTGACCTCGGCAACATCACACCGCCGGAGCGTTGCCGGTAGAGCTCGGGGTGGTCGACGGTCGGCGGGATGATGCCTTGCTGGAGATCGATCGCGGCCTTCATCAGCCGTCGCCGCGTCCTGATGATCATGGCATCGCTGGTGCCCAGATGCTCCTGGGCGCGGTCCGCGATGGCGCCCATGCTCTCGGTGATAGCCTGGTCCTGGAGATGGATACCATCGATGCCGGTGTAGCTTTGGGTGCGTTGCACCTCGCGGTCGATCAGGTAATCGTTGGAGGCATTCGCCGCCAGCCGCCACCGCCCGAGCCAGTCCGTGGTGTTGGGCAGGAACTGCGGTCTCCCCGCGGTGCCAGCGAATGGTTGTCCATTCGTGCTGGACCGCCTGATGCCTGCTTGCAGACGCGTCGAGGGTGCGGAGAGACTCCAGAACATCGTGTGGTGGTCGTCCAGTGGGACCCAGGCGCGGACGAGCACCTGCACGCCAAGCACACCAGTGGGGATCAACGTGTAGCAAGGGAACAAGAATTGGGCGATTCGCCAGTAGTAGGTCTCCTCTGCTGCTGGTCGGTAGGCGCCGTACATGGTACCCCACTCGGTGTCCACAACTTTATACTTGGGCGCGCGATCTTTCACAGTGTAATAGTCGAACGTCCCAGGCCTCACGTCCTCAGGGGCGACACCGCCCAGGTGTAGAAGACCCAGGTGGGCGGTGTCAATGTCTCCCTCCATCGCCTGCACCCAGTTACACTCCCGTAGTGCGGTCCAGATCTCGGTTTGCCCGTCGGACAGGAGGTTCGGCTCGAGGTCCGGCAGTGGCGGGGGATCCTGCCGCGGCCCCATATACGCGAAGATGATGCCGTTGCGCTCCCAACAGGGATAGGCTCTGGCACGCACTTTGTCCTTGAAGTTGCTGGCAGGCGGCTCGCTTGGCATCTCAAGGCATTGGCCTGCCATATCGAACTTCCAGCCGTGGTACACGCACCTGATCCCCTCTGCCTCATTGCGTCCGAAGAACAGTGAGGCGCCGCGGTGCGGGCAGGCGTGTGCCATCAACCCGACCTTTCCGGAGGTGGTGCGGAAGGCAATCAGGTTCTCCCCCAGCAAACGTACGCGGAGCGGTGGGCCATCGGGGGCGGAAAGCTCGGAGGACATGAGGGCGGGAATCCAATACTGGCGAATGAGGTCGCCCACGGGGGTGCCAGGGCCGACACGGGTCAGTAGCTCATTTTCCTCAGCGCTGAGCATCGTGGCTTCTCCCTTGTCGATTGGAGAGTTCCTGAAAGGGCCAGCTACCCGCGTGGTAGCGGCCGTGAGAGCAATGGCTTGATTTGATCGATCATCTTGCTGTGGTCATCGCCATCTCACAAGTTGAGACTGTTGCGGTGATGTGTGATTCGACGTGCATCGGTTTCTCCTCATCCTACCATCAGCGCAACTATAGAAACATGTGAGACACAGGTCAAGCAGTACTTCCTGCCTGATCTCTTGCCCTGCACGACAGACTAGGATATTCTTCCCACGGGAGTAGACCATCCCGGCAGGGATGGAGCATGTGCCATGCGGTGCCCCCAGTGCCACACCGGGAATAGGGCCCATCGCAAGTTTTGTGCGGCGTGTGGGCAGGAGTTGCTACTGGTGTGCCCTGCGTGTGGTTTCGTCAATGAGCCTGACGATCGGTTCTGCGGCGGCTGCGGCCAGACCCTGACAGCCGTACCGCCCCCAGAATCGACGCACCCCTTCAGTACCACCCGGCCAGAGGAACAGCCAGCCCCGCCGGCCACACCAATGCCAGTCACACCCTATCCCGCTGACGCCGAACGTCGCCAGCTCACGGACATGTTCTGTGACCTGCTAGATTACACCCCTTTCTCCGAAACGCTCGATCCCGAGGAATTGCGCGAAGTTGTGCGGGCTTACCAGCAGACCTCAGCCGAAGTGATCCAGCACTTCGAGGGCCATATCGCGCAGTATTTGGGCGACGGGCTGCTTCGTATACTTCGGCTGGCCCCAGGCCCACGACGACGATGCCCGACGAGCGGTACAGGCCGGGTTGGGCATCCTCGCAGCTATGGAAACATTGAATACCGGGCTGGAGCGGGACAAGGGTCTGCACCTGGGCATACGGGTAGGGATTCATACCGGCCTGGTTGTGGTGGGGGAGATGGGTGGCGGGGGTCGGCATGAACGGTTAGCACTAGGGGACACGCCGAACGTAGCGGCTCGCATCCAGGGGCTCGCTGCACCGTATGCGGTGCTGATCAGTGCCGCCACCCACCGGCTGGTGCAGGGATATTTCACGGCGGCAACCCTGGGCCCACAAACCCTCAAAGGCGTTGCCGCGCCGGTGCTAGTGTATCGTATTCTGGGGGTCAGCCCGGCGCAGAGCCGTTTGGACGTGGCGACGACCACCGGCTTGACGCCGCTGGTGGGCCGCAAGTCAGAAGTGGCGCTACTCGTGGAGCGATGGGAGCAGAGCCAGGCCGGGCTGGGGCAGGTGGTGCTGCTCAGTGGCGAGGGAGGCATCGGAAAATCCCGCCTGGTCGGGGCATTACGGGAACGGGTGGTCTTCGAGGGCTCGCCATGCATCGTGCTTCGCTGTTCCCCATATCACACTAACAGTGCCTTATATCCGGTGATCGAGCATCTGCAGCGGTGGCTACAGCTGAAGCGCGACGATAGCCCTGATGAGAAACTGCGCAAACTGGAGGAGGCGCTGGCTCGCACAGGTGTGCAGGTCTCCTCCCCCTCGATGGGGGAGGGGGAGGATGGGGGTGAAGCCGGCGCGTCTGTTTCCCCCATCCTGACCTTCCCTCGCCAGAGGGGAAGGGAGAGGACGGGGGAGGTAGTACCGCTGCTGGCGGCCCTGCTCTCTGTGCCGCTGCCCGAGGCGCGCTACCCCTCCTTGCTGCTGACTCCCCAGCAGCAGAGGGTACAGACCCAGGACGCGCTGCTGGCTTGGCTACTGGCCGAAGCCGAGCGGCAGCCGGTTCTAGTGGTGTGGGAGGACCTACACTGGGCCGACCCCTCGACGCTTGAGCTGCTTCGGCCTCGTCGTCGACCAGACGCCCACGGCGCGCATGCTGACGCTGGTGACCTATCGCCCAGAGTTTCGGTCGGCCTGGGCCCCCCGTTCCCACCTCGCCCAGCTCACGCTCGGCCGCTTACCGCGCCCCCAGGTCGAGACCATGGTGGGGCAGCTGACAGGGGAGAAGCCTCTACCCGCTGAGGTGCTCGCGCAGGTGATCGCCAAGACAGATGGCGTACCGCTGTTTGTCGAAGAGCTCGTCAAGATGATCCTGGAATCCGGCCTGGTGCAGGAGGAGGCGAACCGCTATGTGTTGACCGGGCCGCTCCCGCCGCTGGCCATTCCCGCCACGCTGCAGGATTCCCTCATGGCACGGCTGGATCGACTGGCGACCGCCCGAGCCGTGGCGCAGCTCGGCGCCGTCCTGAGGCGGGAGTTCGCTTATGAGCTGATCCGGGCTATAGCACTGATGGACGAGGCAACGTTGCAGCAGGGGTTGGCACATCTTGTGGACGCCGAACTACTCTATCAGCGGGGGCGTCCGCCGCAGGCGCAGTACCTCTTCAAACATGCCCTCATCCAGGAGACCGCGTATCAGTCATTGTTGAAGAGCACTCGGCAGCAGTACCACCAGCGGAGTGCCCAGGTGTTGGCGGGACAGTTTCCCGAAATCGTCGAGACACAGCCCGAGCTGAACGCATACCACTACACCGAGGCCGGGCTCACCGAGCAGGCCATCCCTTACTGGCAGCGGGCCGGTCAGCAAGCCCTGGAGCGCTCGGCCAACCCAGAAGCCGTAAAGCATCTGACCAAAGGCTTGGCGCTGCTGGCCACACTCCCCGAGACCCCGGTGAGGGCCCAGCAGGAGCTTGATCTACAAATCGCCTTGGGGCTGGCCTTGATGGCCACTAGAGGCCGCTCGGCCCCAGAGGTGGAGCTGACCTACGCCCGGGCGCGGGCGTTGTGCGCGCAGGTCGGCGAAACGCCCCAACTCCTCCTGGTGCTGCGGGGCTTATCGGGGTTCTATGAGACCAGGGGGGCGTTGCCGATGGCGCGGGAGCTAGGGCAACAGCTCTACCGGCTAGCACAGCATGCGGCTGGGCCGACACCCCGTATAGAGGCCCATGATGCGCTCGGGACTACCTTGTTCTATGTGGGCGAATACGCCGCCGCCCGGACACACCTCGAGCAGGCCATCGTCCTCACCGACCCGACGACGCAGCGCGCCCAGGCGCTCCGGCAGGGCATGGCGCCTGGGGTGCGATGCCTCGGGATGGCGGCGCACACGCTGTGGTGTCTGGGCGCTCCAGCGCAGGCCGTGCGGCGGAGTCAGGAGGCGCTGGCCCTGGCCCATCCCTATAGTCTGGCCGCGGCCCACCACTGGGCGGCCTGGCTGCATCAACGTCGCCAGGAAGGCCCCGCGGTCCGGGGGCAGGCCGACGCCCTCCTGAGCCTGGCGATCGCACAGCGGTTTCCGCGGTGGGTGGGATATGGAACATTCTGGCAGGGCTGGATACTGGCTGCGCAGGGCCAGGGCGAGGCAGGCCTGGCGCAGATGCGTCAGGGCATGGCGGCCGTCTGGACCACGGAGCAAACGCTGGCGCGGCCGTTCGGTCTGGTCCTCCTTGCCGAGGCGGCAGGGCACGCCGGCGGGGTCCCAGAGGGGCTGCACCTGCTGGCCGAGGCCCTGGCAACGCTGGAGGCAAATGAGCAGGGCGACATGCTGGCGGAGGCGTATCGGCTCCAGGGCGAGTTCCTCCTGCGACAGGCCACCCCGGATACGACCCAAGCGGAAGCCTGCTTCCAGCAGGCTCTCACCATTGCCCGCCACCAGCAGGCCAAATCCTGGGAACTGCGCGCCGCCATGAGCCTGAGTCGGCTGTGGCAGCAGCAGGGCAAGCGGGACGAAGCCCACGAACTGCTGGCACCGATCTACGGCTGGTTCAGCGAGGGCTTTGATACCGCCGACCTGCAGGAGGCCAAGGCGCTGCTGGCGGGGTTGCCGTGAGAAAGAAAAAGGCCTGTACTGTGGATGCAGAGACTTAGCTACACCAGAGGGAAAGCTTCTTGGGTGGATGTCTCCTGGCTCGAAGTTGTCAGGTGCGTAGGGGATGCAGAGCCCTGCCGTTGTCTGCGTTCGTAGAGGAACCGTGCGAAGTCTAACACCTCCCGCCCCTCCGCCTCGGGCAGGTGGGAGGCCAGGGCTGCAACATGTCCCGCTAGCGGCACCCAGCGTTTGGTCTTGGCCTGCCAGACGACGATGAACTGCTCAGCCGAGAGCGGGCAAAGCGCCGTCGTTTTGCCCTCCTCATTGATGAACTCGACCTCGTAGTTCCTCTCGTCATAGGCGTGCACAATAGCTCCCAAGCCTCCTGAGCGCAGATTATGTGCAGGGAGGTCCACCAGCAATTCAACGGTGTCAAACAGTGCTGGCTGCATCCTCATCTCCTCAGCACATATAATCTTATCAACCTGGCTTCATCGCTCCCGGATGTCACAAGCCATCCAGTCCGGACAATTTCCTGCTGTCCCTCTGTACCGGTCACTTCCAGATCGACACGAAAATGTCGTCCATGCTGGTCAGTGCCTTGCAAAGCGGCTTCAGCATCCAAGGCATGAAACTCTACCTGCTGTTGCAATAGCGCGTAATTGTCCCTGGTAAAACCCAGGCAACGTTCAAAGACCATCGCTTTGTGGCGACCGATTGGATTCTCCGGGTCAAGCGCATAGTCGATGAGTTTACGAGCATCCACAGCGACCTGACGGACGATGTCACGCAGCGTCATGATACGTGTCACATGCTTCCCTAAGGTCCTTCGGATGCGCTCTAACATCTGCTTTGCATGGCAGGCAACTTCCTCCCTGTGGGATGACCTTGCAGAGCTAACCATACCCCTGCCAGCTGCTCGCCATGATCCGCTGCAGGGGCGGGTTTGCAACCCGCCCCCACCATGATGCAGGAATGACAAGACCCAGCACTAGGCCAGAATTACCCGGGCAGCATCTAGTTGGGCACCCACGCTAGAGCTCTGATCTCGCTGAACTCGCGCTTCACCTTGCGCCAGGAGTCACCGGCATCCTCGCTGACGAACACCTGCCCGTAGTGGCTGCAGGTCAGCATCAGATCAGGATCGGCGCTATTCATCGCGAAGGTCCAGATGGGCGTGTTGGGCACGACCGGCAGGGGTAACGTCTGCCAGCTCTGGCCGCGGTCCTTGGAGCGCTGCAGGGAGCCCGTCTCTCCGGAGGCGGCATCGCCATTGGCGACGAACAGCACGTTAGGGTCGTCGGGCTTGACGGCGATGCCACGACAGTAGCGCAGCGGGAAGAATTTCTGCACCCCTAAGGGTTGCCAGCTCTCACCCCGGTCGGTGCTGGCGAAGACCTCCCGCGGCGTGCTGACGAACACCGTGGAGGGCGACGTACCGCTGACCGCAATGCCGTGAATGTCGGGGTCATTGAGCTGCCGGCCGATCGTGCCCGGCGTCACCGCGGCTCCCGTGGTTTCCCAGGTCTGGCCGCCATCCAGGCTGCGGCGCACCCCGTCCACCTCTGCTCCGGCCCACACCACCTGGTGGTCGGTGGGATCGACCGCCATGCTCAGCACACGGGGGAAGCGCACATTGGGGCATTCGAGGGCAAACTCCGCGTTGAGCTGTTCCCACTTGCGCCCGCCATCGCGCGAGCGAAAAACTGCCCCCGGACGCGACCCGGCAAAGATCGTGTCCGGCTGCACCGGGTCAAACGCGACCGACCAGATGGCCTTGCCACTGAGGGGTGAGGCAATGGGCTCGAAAGTTCCCCCACCGTCATCGCTGCGGTAGATACCGTCGTGTGCGCCAGCAAGGATCACTTTGGGGTTCTGCGGATGAGGGGTGAGGGCGAAGACCTGCGTCTCGTTCCACATGCCTTTGCACCGGTTCCAGCTCTCGCCGCCGTCGCCGGAAATCCAGATACCCGTGCCGACCGTTCCGACCATCGTCATGTAATTCTTGGACATCGCACGTCCTCCCATGAAAGCAAGTGCTGAGCACCGAGAAGTGAGTCCCGAGTTTCCGTCTCCCACTCAGCACTCATAACTCAGCACTCATCACTATCCTTTTGGACTAGGTGCCCACCCAGCCGGTCTCGGTGATGTCGATCACCTGGTTGTCGGGACCGCGGTACTTGATCTCATAATACGAGCGTGGGCCAGAGGCCGAGGCGTGAGACAAGTCCACCCGACCGATCGTGGCACTGGCGCCCGCCTCCTCCAGCTTCTTGCAGGTTTCGTCCACATTCTCCACCAGGAACCCCAGGTGGTCGATGCCAGCATAGCCGGGTACGTCACGGGGACTTTCACCTGTGCCCTGGTCAGAGGACTTGAGGATCGCCAGATTGATGTACCCGTCGGAGAGATAATAGCCTCTCCCGGCCTGGCCTACCTCCTGCAAGCCAAACACCTCCTTGTAAAATGCCGCGGTCTTTTCGGGGTCCGGGGTGCGTATGGCGATATGCTTGATCCTGGCCATGGTTCCCTCCCTTGCGTCGAAATCGCCCACCGCATGTGCATATGCTTGTAGCCGCATTATACGAGATGCGGTGCTTCTGCTCAAGGCGATGCTGTGAAGGGGCTTGCAGCCAGCCTTTCCTTCGGTGTGGAAATTGTGTAAGGGAGGGATAGACGACAGATATGGTTGCCGCGTCGTCCAGAAGCATTTGCAGCCTAAAATCCTAGGATGAATGCCCTCATGACGGCTTGGCTCCCTCTGTCGCCTGAGATTAACCCATGGCTTGCTTGCAAGCAGGCACCTATAGCGGTTTTCACTCGGATGTAGGGCACATGTGCTTTGGAAGCGCCTGCCCATTAAGGAAAACTATCGGCTGATCCCCTATATCAGCTCGGGATCCGCTATAATTGTTGTGCCAGGATATGGATATGGGGCGAGGTAAACATGATATAGTGATCCCCTGTGATCTCGTGGATCTCAATCCCGCCCGTCGCCAGTCTGCCCCACCCCAGCCGCGAATCTGAGGCTGCCGTGGCGTGTTGCTTCTGGGCCCGGAGGAGCGTGAGCTTGCCGGCATACACCTGAGGGGCATAGGCCCGAGACGCCTGGACATTGGTGCGTTTGAGTTGTCGCAACTGTCGGACCTGCGGATTCCAGATGCCAAGCAGCGCATACTCCCGCAGGATGAGCTTGACCCACCCATAGAAGGGCCGGTTGGGCCCCAGCAGATGGGCCAGTTCCTTGTACCACAGGACACCTCCCCCGGCGCCATGCACGCAGAAGAAGGGAGGTTTGGTCCCATGCGGCTGAATTTTGACAAGGACGGAACGCGGGACTGGACAGTCGGGTTGGCGGAGCCTGTTGGCTAATTGTTCGATCGTCGGCGCCTCAAACAGGCATGACGAGGGTAGGCGTCTGCTGGTGATGTCCTCCAGGGTCGACAGCATACGAATGGTCAGGAGAGAATTACCGCCAAGATCGAAGAAGTTATCCCGCACCCCGATTGATGGGAGCCGCAAAATCTCGGTCCACACCTGCACCAGCTGACGTTCCAACTCGTCCCGTGGGGCGA
>JBKPCR010000459.1:0-14828 GCA_046727435.1 bacterium
CCAGTCGTCCGCCATGCGGTTCCACAACGCTCGGGTGTCTTTACGCTCGCGGTCGCTCATCGATGGTTCTCCTGCATCACGCCACCTCCACAGCCTTTCACGCCGTTCCACGGCCGTACCCACCGAAGGCACGGCCCAGTGTACTGGATCGCGTTCGCTCACACGCGTGGAGTACCCCATGGGAAGGCTCGCGAGTTCGCCGGCTCTGCCGCTGAAGAGACAACCTGTCGCACCCACGGCTCGATGCGATGCCTTACGGCCGAGGTCGAACGAGAAGCCAGAATATCAGGCCATGCGTGATCAGGAGGGGTGGCACGACCGCCGTGGGAATGAAGAACGCGGCGCCGAGCATCCTGGCATCAAGCGGGACCCCGAACAGCCCTTGGTAAAACGCCCATAGGAGGTCGGCCGTGCCCCACACGTTGAACAGCCATACGAGCCAGGTGGCCCAAGACGCACGCCTGGAAAGTGCGATGACGGCCGGCACGGCGAGTATGGCGGCAACCAGATCGCCGTAGGCGGCGGGGGCCGCGAAGGCCCACGGGAGCGAGGGGGAGACCACCCCAGGCACGAGGAAGCTGAGTCCATTGAACCGAAACGTGTGGGGCACCACCAATGGCACGAGTGCGTCGTCTCGCTCCAAGATCCGAAGCCGAGGCCAGATGTACAGCTTGGTGACCAAGCCAAAGGCCACAACACTCATGAGCACGCTGAGTCCAAAGACCACCTGAATTCCCATCGCCCTTGCCTCGTGGGTGCCCTGGGATCGCTGATGCTGGTTGACAGTGATGTGATTGAATCTATCTTACCAATATCAATATACTGTTTCGAGCTCTTCCTCAAGAGCTGACGTTTTGTGTCGCACAAAGCTGGCAGCTGGCCCGTCACTAGACCACCTCACCGAGGGAGACACCCATTATGTCTCCCAATCGTGTGGCGAGGATGAGGGAAATCCCATACCGTCGCCTCACCAGTCGGATGTTTCCCAGATGGTAAACGTGCCAGCGGCCACCGAGTCCCAGGCTCCCGTCCGGCGGGTGGCGCCATGGCAAGCCCGAGAGGTCATGGAGATGATGCCTGTTGAGCTCGGTGAGCCATACCCCTTTCATGGGGCCCCGGCGTGTGTCGGTGATCATGTCGGGCTTGACATAAGGCTGCTCTTGCCCCTCAGCCGCGGGTGAGATGCTCGGTATCCCTGTGTGCCCCGAGCGCCGCCCATGGGCCGGGCATACCTCAGGGAACACGATCGACGCGAAGACATCCTCCCAGCCACCCCAGGCGGCCGAGCGCCAAGGGCCATGACCAGTCTCCGCCGGTGCCCATTCGGGAGAGACACCTGCCGTCGCCTGCCCTGCTGACCTGTCAGCCGGCGGCTCTGAGCGCGTGGCGCGCCACAACCCTGTCCTTCATATCTGAGCGGGAGATACATCACAGGCCATCGCCCAAGGGGGGGGCATGCTGGTCATACGAGGGCTGACCGCAAGGGGAACATCTGTCACAGTGACAGCTGACACGTCTCTTTATCGTTCATGTGTACGATTCATGATTGTGACATCTATCGCACATTCATCTAGATACATCATACTATCGATTTCATCTTCATATTTGTTCTTGACTTATCCAATTCGATGCACTACATTGCATGACAAATCTGCGATTCTCTCCGTCACCACAGAATAGGCACAGAATACAGCAGCGCACAACTTCATATGTTCGTAGCCAGCAACAATCCGGCATTACCCACCTGCACACTCCTCAGGCTGGATCAATCCATTACGCCATGACCACATCTCGGCACCCCTGTAGTGTCGAGCGGACGCCCCCGAACTCAAGAGGTTAGCAAGCCCGAGGCCGGCTTGCGCCTCGAACGTCAGGACAAGGAGGTCGCATGGACATGTCACGTCGGGAACGCGCACTTGAAGATGTCAGACGGCGGCGGCAAGCAGCAGGGTTGCTACCATTGGACAACGGGCACGCGCCAGAGCCACCGGTGATCGCCTCAGGGCTGTTGGACATAGGGGCGGTCCCTCAACCGCCGACCCAGGGGAGCGCCAAGGCGCTGTGGACACCGACCGATTGGGAGCTTCTCTTTCGCATCATGTCGGCGATCGGTCTGAAACCCTGGTATGTGGCCATTCCCTCGCATTACTTGGGCCTCTCGGCGGATGACGGGATGCCCTGTCGCGCCTACGTCGACGACGCCTGCTATCTCTGCGAACAGGTGGAGGCATGGAGCCTGAGCCCGAATCCGGTCGACCACACCCGGGCGTTGTTGATGCAGCGCACCCACCGCTGCCTGCTGCAGGTCATCGACCTGAAGGCCCTTGACCGCGGTGTGCAGATCTGGTGCGCCAGCGAGAGGCTGCTCGCGCGTCTCCTCGCGTACCGCAGCGATCCGGAGTTTGAGGACTTTACCGATCCGGAACGCGGGCGCAATGTGCGGATGGTTCAGCATCGGGCAGGGGAACGCCTGGGGGTGTTCCGCACCGCAATTATGCCCGCATCGGTCCCCCATGGCGTATCCCCACTGGCGCGATGCCATCGATGGTGTCGTCCCGTTGCCAGTCGAGGTCAGGGCCAAGAAGACCCGTCTGGATACCGAAGCACTCCAGGGGTTTGACGACATTTAGAGGGAATCTCTATGGCTGACCTGAACGAGAAGCAGTCCGCACGAGGGAGCGACAGTTTCTCCAATCCTGCTGACACCTCCGAAGTGGTAGTGGCCGATCCTTTCAACCGGAAGGTCGAGAGCCGTCTGGGCGACCGTGTCATCTTGAAGCCCATGACGCGCTGGAACGAGGCGTACAAAGAATTCCCGCGCTACGTCATGGAGTATCTGGTCAGCCGCTATGTCGACGCGGAAGAGCCGGTCGCCGGTCAGCGCAAGATCGACAAGATCCTCTCCGAACGCACGTTGCTATGTGGGTGGACCTGAGCGGCATGACCGGACGGAACCAGGACGCCATCAAGAAGACGGTCGCTGGCCTTTTGAAGCTTCTTCACCCCCACAGTTCGCCGGAAGCGCAGACACACAAGGAAATCGCGCCCCTGGTCGAAATCGCGGTGGAGATGCGCGCGCGCGTCACTGACCAGTTGGCCAAGATGCTTCCGGCCGAATTCGGATCGGTCGACTATCGCTATACGCTGACTCGAGAATAACTTGTAAGGAGCTTCCTGGGGAGGGATTTTGTGGGGTTCCTGGAGTTATGGAGCAAAGAGCGTCGACCCTTTGCAAGTGATTGTATTTGTTGCTTCCCCGGTGGCACCCTTTGGACTGTCTCTGTGGGCACAAAGCCAATCACAGCACGCCTGGAAGAAAACCACTTTCATAGGCAAGATTCAACGCTAAATACAGAGAAAATTAGGCGTTTATATCCACGATTGAGGTGGAAAGTACCCGTTTTCCACCATAGTTTTGCCCGTTGACGCATGGATCGACGTTCCCTGTAAGCTTGCTACGGGAACCCCATGAAGAACTCGCATCAGGGTGCGGAACATGGGTCCCCTACCGGCCATCTGAACTGTGCATAAAATACGTTATGCAAGGCCAAAAACCGGCAGCAGGGGAGAGAAAACCTATAACTTTCAGAATTATCTGGGCTCTTGGGCACTTTTGGTGATGCCCTGAGAACGGGAACCTGGACGAGAAGGGTTAAGGGGTTTCCCCTCAGTAACGGTGTGGTCCGCCCTGCCCACCTGCATGTGGGAAAACGTTGCGAGACATCCAAATCTCCTCATTTCACCAAAAGTGGCCAAGAACCTAATCTGGACAGAAAACTGCGATGTTCGCGGGCAGGACGATTTATGTTGTCGCGCTGTTACACCTGGCATAGTGTTGGCAATCCTTCCTCATCCTTCCACTCTTCCACCACGAAAGGCGGGGAAAGTACTGAGGTGCTCATTTCACGCGTCCACCAATCGGTGGTAGGGGGCTGCCGGCAGACAGGAATTGGCCGTATCCCGGTTGCTGCTCCAGCTTGCCCTGATTCAGTAGCACGCGCCCGCGCAGCAGCGTCATCCAGGGCTTGCCATGCACTTCCCAGCCCTCGAAAAGGCTGTAGCCAGTCTTACTAAAATGCTCGGCGGCCCGAATCGTGCGCGTCGGTGCGGGGTCGAGAATCAGCAAATCGGCATCGGAGCCGACCCGAATCGCGCCCTTCCTGGGATAGAGTCCGAAAATGCGTGCCGGGTTCTCCGCCAACGCTCGCGCCATCCACCAGATGGGGAAGCCCCGCTTCACCACCCCCTCGCTGTACATCAATGGCACAAGAGTTTCGATGCCTGGTGAGCCAAAGGGAATGACGGCGCCGTTCGGCCCCACGAAAATGTTCTTCCAGCCGGGTTCCTTGAGCTCTTTCGAGGCAGGCGCGTGATCGCTACCGACGCAGGAGATGTAGCCCTGCTCTAATCCCTTCCACAGGGCGGGCTGGTTGGGTCCGCCAGCAGGTCGGAGCGGCGGGCCGATCTTGGCCAGTGGCCCCCAATGCGCCAACTCGGCGTCCGAAAGTAGAAGATATTGCGGGCAGCTCTCCGTCCACACTCGCTGGCCCTCGGCCTGCGCGCCCTTGATCAGCTCAAGCCCCAGTTGTGTGCTGAGATGCACCACATAGGTCGGGCAGTTGGTCAACGTGCCCATTTTGATAGCGCGATTAATGGCTTCTTCCTCAACCCAATCCGGGCAGGCCTGTGGGAAGTCGGTAGGATGCACCCGGCCTTCGGCCATCATCTTGTCTTCCAGATAATCGATGACATCGCCGTTCTCGCAGTGCAGCTGGGTGATGCCCCCTCCGGCGGCGACCATTTCCATCGCCTGGCAGATGAAGCTATCGGAACACATGCGGTCCTTACGCTTCTTATAGGTCATGAACATCTTGTAGGACCTCACTCCCATCTGAAGCGCCTCGGGTAGCCCCGCGAAGATGTAAGGATCGTTGTTCAGGATGAAATGCCAGGTGAAATCGACCACCGACACCTTCCCGACCTCTTCGTTCTGACGTTTGATGGACTGGGGCAAGGTCTCGCGGTGGGCGAGGTCATACATCGCAAAGGGGATGATGGTGGTCAGCCCGGCGTGGGCGGCTGCGATGCCACCTGTATGATAGTCGTCGTGTCCACCCAGGTGGACGTGGCAGTCGATAGCGCCTGGGAGGACGAATTTGCCTGAGGCATCGATGTATTGGTCGGCCGGCGGCAGGAAATCCTCAGGACCGATGGCGACGATCCTTTCACCGCGGATGGCAATGCTGGCCTCATATGCCTCCGACGCGATCACCACTTGCCCTCCGCGCACGATGATATCGACTTTGGTTGCTGGCATGGTTTCACCTCACTCTTCCCTAGCTTGTGAACGTTAGGCGCAATGCCCTAGACCGCGGCGGTGAGGGCTCTGGGCAGTTCCTCAAGCAGTGTGGTGGCTTCCCCGTGGCCAGTGCCTGGTAGTGCCCCTCTATCGGTCGACGTGCTATTCTCCGTCGACTCTTTCGTTCATCCAACCAAGTGGTTATATACCACCTGCAAGCTCGCGCGGCCAATGCGCTGTCGCGCGAACCGCATGCTGCTGACGCGGCGAAATTCGCCAGGCGTAATCGCATCATGGCTGTGCGCCAAGGCAATATAGGCCACCGTCTCGTCGCTTCCCGACAACCGCTCGGCGCCGGTAACCGCTAATCCCAGATCGGTGTTATTGCGACGTCGTACCCCGCGAGCCATTGCCGCGGCCACCTCGGGACTGACGATGCCATGCTGCTGGAGGAGCGTCCCAGGGACATCCACTAACTGCTCCAGCGCCTCAGGCAGGTTGGCAGTCACAGCCGCCGCAAAATGACGGTCGCCAGCCAGCGCCAGCGATAGTTCATGACCGACACCGCCCGTCAGACCGCATTCGGCCACGGCGATGGTGAGACCATGCCGGCGGATGAGATCAGCTACTGTACCCTCATACTCACCTTCATCAGCCCCAAAGACGGCATGGCCGAGGCGCTCGCGCACCTTGGCTTCCAAAGGGGCAATCAATATTTGGGCCGCGGCTTCATCGGCTGCCTTGGCGGTCAGGCGGACGTGGATCTCACCCAATTGCATCTGCGCCAACAAGCCGATGGTGGGGTTGCTACCGGTGGTGATCAGATCATCGAGGGTTTCATCGATAGAGCTTTCGGTCAACCCCACACATTTCAGCGTGCGCGACACGATCACCGCGGCGATCTTGAAGCGCTCTTTGAGAGAGGGAATGACCGTACGTTCGGTTAGATAGCGTAACTCGCTGGGCACTCCAGGGAGGCTGACGACGACGCCACCGTGGGGGGTGGGGGTCATGAACCCTGGCGCTGTCCCGACCGGGTTTTCGATGACGACAGCGCCGGCAGGAATGTGTGCCTGGCGGGCGTTATTGTCAGTGTAGCGGCTGCCCATCATGTGCTTAATCTGCTCCAGAAGATACGGTTGCAACTCCAGGGGTACCCCCACGACCTCCGCGACCGACTCACGCGTCATATCATCCAGGGTGGGGCCGATGCCGCCGGTCGTGATGACGATGTCGCTGCGCCCGGTGGCCAGCTTCAGCACTTCCACGATGCGCCCTTTGTTATCACCCACCGTGCTCTTGTAATAGAGGTCGACGCCGATGTTCGAGAGCTGTTGCGCCAGATAGGCGGCATTGGTGTCGATGATTTGCCCTAGCAGCAGCTCGGTACCGATGACCACGATCTCCGCTTGCATAGGATTTCCTTCTCTTCTGCGCACCGCCTCTTCCAGGTCTTGAGGCGGCAGGCTGGAAGGCAGCCGAACTATCGGAAGGCCGGAGCCACATCAATGATCAGCCGATCCAGCGCCTCCTGCGTCCAGGGTGGCAGGAAGGTGGGAATGAACACCTGATCGATCCCGACGTCCTGGAGTTGGCCGAGTTTCTCTTGCACTTGCGCCACGCTCCCGGCCAGTAACATATCGCGCACGTCAGGCTCTGGCCAGCCATAGCGCCGGTTGACACTCGCGATCAGGCGCTCGCGCTCTTCGGGTTTATCGCTGAAGAGCAAGGGCATATTCGCTGAGCGTATGATGGTCGCGGGATCGCGTCCAATGGCCGCGCAGTGCTCTTTCAGGATCTGGATTTTGCGCTTCATCGTCTCTGGGCCAGCCCAGCAATTCCAATGATCCGCATACTTGGCGGCAATCCGCAGCGTGCGCTTCTCTCCGCCCCCGCCGACGAGCAGCTCAGGGTGTGGTTTCTGGACCGGCTTCGGATAGAGCGGAGCCTCTTGTAGTCGATAAAAGCGGCCCTGAAAAGTTGTTTTAGGCTCTGTCCACATGCGGTGCAAGACCTGACACGCTTCTTCGAGGCGACTGAGTCGCTCGCCAACGGTAAAAAACGGAATACCGTAGGCGACATGCTCGTTCTTCTGCCAGCCAGCTCCTATACCGCAGATTAGGCGACCGCCTGACATGATGTCCACATTGGTCGCCATCTTGGCCACCACGGCTGGATGACGATAGGTGTTCCCCGTGACCAGCGTGCCGATTCGCATGCGTTCCGTCGTCAGGGCGAGGCCAGCCAGCGCCGTCCAGCACTCCAGTGTCTCCTGCACGGGGTCAGGGACATTGGGCATGAAATGATCCGTGACGCATGCGGCGTCCCATCCCGTTTCCTCGAGATGTTGCCACAGCGCCCGCAGCTCTGGCCAGGTGATGCCGCCGATGCTGGTAAACAAGCCAAACTTCATTGGATCGCTCCCCTAAAGATAGTGCTGAGGCCTGAGTGTATGAAAGACTCAGGCCTCATCGTTCTCTGGCCCATGGGCAACCTGTAATGACAAGGATGAGAGCCGAGTGCTGAGCGATGCGGGGTAATTTTCCGATCCTCTCCCTCAGCACTCAGGACTCAACACTCAGCGCTGTTTCCCGTATGGCACTCGGTCATGCCGACTAAATGACGCCATCGGCTTTCAACTGCGCCAGTTGGTCGGGTCCGATACCCATCCACTCCCGATACACCTCAGCGTTAGATTGGCCCAGTAGTGGCGCTGGCGTCACAGTGGTGGGGGAGTCGGAGAGTTGGACGGGATTGCCAGGCATGGTGAAGGGACCCCAGGTGGGATGATCCACCGTCACGACCATGCCGCGCTCGATCAAGTGTGGATCGTGCAGGATCTCGCCGGTGGTGAGGACCGCTCCGGTGGGCACGCCTGCCTTGCCGAGTTCGTGCATCACCTCATACTTGGTCTTTGTCTGAGACCAGTCCTCAACCATACCATTGACTTCCGCTTTATGGTCAGCGCGCCATTTGGGGTCGGCCCATTGTTCATTGGCGATGAGATCCTCGCGTCCAATCGTCTTCAGCAGGGCCTCCCACATGCGGTCGCGCACGGGTTGGCAATAGATATAGACATAATCGTCCGCTCCACCTGGCTTGCATTTGAAGATACCGGCAGGAGCGACAGCCCCCAGCTCATTCCCTGTGCGCAGGACGACGTCACCTTTGACGTAATATTCCCGCATCTTAACGCGGCTAAAACTGACCATCGCGTCTTGCATGGATACTTCTAGCTTTTGCCCTTTGCCAGTCGATTGGCGCTGCCATAAGGCCGCCATGATGCCAAGGGCCGCGTGGATGCCCGTCCCGGTGTCGCCAATAGTAGGTCCGGGCTTGAGTGGCGGACCATCTGGAGTACCGGTGAGGCTCATCGGCCCGCCAGTGGCCTGGGCGATCATGTCGAAGCTCTTATAGCCGCTGTAGGGTCCATAATTGCCAAAGCCTTTGATAGAAGCCAACACGATACGCGGGTTAACTTGGCTGAGCATGTTATAGCCAATACCCATACGATCCATGCCGCCCGGGGCCTGATTTTCGGCGACAACATCGGCTTTTTTCACCATTTCCAGAAAAATTTCTTTCCCCTTCGGGTGCTTGAGATTCAAGGTGATGCTCTTCTTGTTCGCGTTCAGCGTCATGAAATAGGTGCTGTCTATGCCCGGACGTTCCTGCCTGCCATAGCGCCCTGGGTCTCCACGCTGCGGCTCCTCGACCTTGACCACATCGGCGCCTAGCCAGGCCAAGATCTCAGTGCATGACGTGCCGGCCTCAAATTGCGTCAGATCGAGGATGTGGATATCGTTCAACGCTGTACTCATGAGCGAACCTCCTGTCTCACGTCGCGAATCACCAGCGATTGCCGCTATAGGACACGGCTCCAGGCACGATTCTACCAAATATTCCCAGCTCTGTGGCAATTTTTGACGGTTCCGCACCCATGCGCTATGCTTATGCTCGAGTCTTGCCGCAGTGTGCCATTGCAGCCCTGTAAATTTTTCTTCAAAAACGCAAGTTTGAAGAACTATAGTATTATGTAGTGGTTATGCGACACATGGCCACCGAGGTTGAGGAGGTTGGTTGGTAGTAGACTGAGCTGCTACGGTCAATCAATGTCTACTCTCTACCGTAGGCTGATGATCCCCGTATAGGATAGGCATCCACCGTTTTGAGCTGGTTTAAAATGGCATTGATACCTGGAGGTGCCCACAATGACAAAAGCCCTCGCAACGCGCCTCCCGACGGGCGTTGCAGGTCTGGATGAAATTCTTGGTGGTGGGCTCATCCCGGCCAGGGCCTATCTCTTACGTGGTGGGCCGGGGACCGGTAAAACCACCGTGGGGCTCCACTTTCTGACCTCCGGTGACCCTCATGTGGAAAAACCTTTATTCATCACGATGGGGGAGCCCGCAGCGCAGATCCGCAAAAACGCCGAGGCTGTTGGGTTCGATCTGAAAGGTGTGACCTTCCTCGACCTGAGTCCGTCCTCGGCCTTCTTCTCCGAGGTGCAAAGCTACGACATTTTCGCTCCGGCCGAGGTGGAACGCGAACCCATGACCCAGCAGATCATCGCCCAGGTCGACATGCTCAAGCCGCAGCGGGTCTTTCTGGACGCCATGACGCAGTTCCGCTATCTGGCCTCCGATGCCTTCCAGTTCCGCAAACAAGCGCTGTCATTTCTACGCTTTCTCATCGAACAGGGGGCAACAGTGCTCTTCACCTCAGAGGGCAGTCATGAGGCTCCCGATGACGATCTGCAATTCATGGCCGATGGCGTCATCCACCTGGATTTTGCGGCTGAGGGGCGCACCCTCGGCGTCAGCAAGTTTCGGGGCTCCGACTTCCGCAGCGGACTGCACGCGATGAAGTTGAGCGCGACCGGCGCCGAAGTCTTCCCCCGGCTGCTCCCCGAGAGCTATCAGCAGGAGTTTGTCGCGGAGGCACTGCCCTCGGGCGTTCCGGAGCTCGATGAGTTGCTGCATGGCGGGTTTGAACGGGGGACGATCAGCGTCATCAGTGGCCCCACTGGCGTCGGTAAGACTACCTTGGGGCTGCAGTTCATGAAAGAAGCCGCGGGGCGCGGCGAGCGTTCTATGGTATATACCTTTGAGGAGCGCATCGGCACCCTTCTGCACCGCGCTGAAGCGGTCCATATTCCAGTCCATGCCATGATGCAACGCGGTACCCTGTCGGTGGTCCAGGTCGAGCCGCTGCAGTGGACCCCTGACGAGTTCGCTTGCCTGGTCCGCCAGGAGGTGGAGCGGAACGGCACGCGCATTGTAATGCTCGATAGCACCACCGGCTATCGGCTGTCGCTTCGGTCGGGGGACTTGGTCGGCCATCTCCATGCGTTGTGCAAGTATTTGCAGAATATGGGTGTGGCCGTACTGTTGATCAGTGAGATCGAAGCCATCACTGGCGAGTTCCGGGCTACTGAGGCTGGCATCAGTTATCTGGCAGATAACATCGTCTTCCTGCGATACCTCGAGATCCAGGGCGAGCTACGCCGGGCGATCGGCGTGCTGAAAAAACGCCTGAGCAGCTTTGAGCCCACCCTGCGCGAGATCGAGATCACCCGCTACGGCATCAAGGTCGGCAAGCCGCTCACCGAACTGCGAGGCATCTTGCGCGGATTGCCTGAGTGGGTTGACGCCCCCAGGTCAAATGGAGGAAGGGATGAAGGCCATATCAATGATCCTGGCCGTCGACCGTAACCACCGGAACCTGGAGCTGTTGAGCCAATTTTTGGGGCGTGAGGGCTACCAGACGCGCCCGGCGGCCACGCTGGAGGAGTTCGACCGAGCGCTCGCGGAGGCCAACGGCCTTGGCCTGGCGCTGGTCGACATCGCGGGCTTCGACCGTGCGATCTGGGAGCGCTGTGAGGGACTGCGGCATCACAAAATCCCCTTCCTCGTGATCTCACCAAAGCAGAGCGCCGCCATTCAGCAGGCGAGCCTCACCCACGGCGCCCGTGGCGTACTCATCAAGCCGCTGGTCGTGAGAGAATTGCTGGGGGTCATCGGCAGCCTGCTGGAGGAGGACGTCGAGCAAGGAGAAGCGGAGGGATGAGTCGAATTCTTCTCCTGCTCGACCACCGACAAAACCGTCGTCTCCTCGCCGAGTGGCTCGAACAGAACCACCAGGTGGTGATGCCCGAAACCGATCGGGCGCTGCAGGAAGCGTTTGACCTGGCCATCCTCGATGGCCTAGCGTTGGATCGACTGTGGGAGCAGGTTCGGGCGCGCAAGCAAACCGAAGAACCGCTCTTTTTGCCGGTACTCCTGCTTACCTCCCGCCAGGGGGTGGACCTGGTGACGCGACATCTCTGGCGCACCATCGATGAGGTGGTGCTGCGGCCCATCGAGAAGGTGGAGTTGCAGGCGCGCGCGGAAGTTCTGTTGCGGGCGCGGGGGTTGTCAGTGGGTCTGCAGCGGCGGCATGCCGACATGGAAGCTTTTTTGCACGCCATGACTCATGAGCTGCGCGCCCCACTGCGGGTGATTAAAGGCTTCGCGGAGGAGTTGCAGGTAACGGCCCCCACGAGCCATGAGGTACAGCATTGTCTGTATCGCATCACCACCGCCGTCGCCCAGGCGCAAGACATCATCACGTCCCTCCTGAACTTTGGACGGCTCGGCCACGGCGCCGTCAGGCCGCGGCGGATGTCGTTGCACAGCGTCATCGCCAGCTGTCTGCGCCAGCTGCAGGCCGAGATCCAGGCTCGGGATACTAGGGTCACCGTCCGTGGAGACGAAGTGGTCCTCTGCGCTGATCCGACGTTGCTCAAGTACGCGCTGACCAACCTCCTGGCCAACGCGCTGATCTTTGTAACGCCCGGTGTGACGCCCGAGGTTACCGTGGCATCGGCCGTGGCCCCGGGCGTGTGCCGCATTGAAGTGACGGATAATGGCATCGGCATCCGCCCGGAAGACCAGGTGCGCCTCTTCACTCCATTCGTGCGGCTGCATGGCGTGGAAGAGTACCCGGGGATCGGCTTAGGCCTGGCTACCGTGCGCAAAGCGATCGAGCTCATGGGTGGGCATGTCGGGGTGACCTCGGTGCCGGGAGCCGGGAGCACTTTCTGGATTGAGCTAGGCACCATGGAGGAAGATGAGGATGAAGAGAGTATTGCTGATCGATGATAATCCGGCGGATCGCGACCTGCTCATGCGCCATTTGTGCCGGAGCTTTGACGCAATCGACTGTGTCGAGATCTTCCGCCGCCAGGATTTTGAAGCGGCTCTTGCCCAGGGGGGCTTCGAGGTCGTCATTACCGATTATCAACTCCAATGGGCCGATGGGCTGTCAATTCTTCACCAGTGCTTGAAGAGCCATCCAGATATTCCGGTGATTATGTTCACGGATTCAGGCAGCGAAGAGATCGCCGTGGAAGGGATGAAGGCGGGGCTGAGCGATTACGTGCTCAAGAGCCACCCCGCTCGGCTCGCCGTCGCCGTGCAGGAAAGCATCGAAAAAGCCAGTACACGGCGCGCTCACCGAGAGGCTGAGGCCGCTCTCAAGCAGGCCAAGGACACCTTGGAGCGCAAGGTGGCAGAGCGCACCGCTGAGCTCGACGCCCTTACTGAAGAGCTTCGCGCCGACATTGCCCAGCGCCAGCAGATCGAGCAAGAGCTGCGCGACAGCCAGGCCCGCCTCCAGGCCACCCTGCAGGAGAAAGAGGTCCTGCTCACAGAAGTGTATCATCGGATCAAAAATAACTTGCAGGTCATCTCCAGCCTCCTCGACTTACAAGCGGACATGGTAGCGGATCCCCAGGTGCGCGCACTCTTCGAGGATAGCCAACAACGCATCCAGGCCGTGGCGCTCCTCCACGAAAGCCTCAGTCAGTCTAGGAACGTCGCACGCATTCCGGCTGCTGAGTATATTAATCGGCTCAGTAGACAGGTTTTCCAGGCATACGCCCCCCCAGGTGACCGCCTCACCATGAGCATCCAAGCTGATCCGATCTGGATAGCCGTGAGAAACGCTGTTCCCTGTGGCTTGCTGGTGAATGAATTGCTCTCGAATAGCCTAAAATACGCCTTTCCGGACGACCGAGGCGGAGAGATTACTATTACCCTACGAGCCCCTTCCGAAGAGCAAATGGTCCTGGTCGTCGCCGACACCGGCGTCGGATTCCCAATGGACATGGACTTCCGCCATACCGACTCTCTCGGCTTACAGCTGGTTTGCCTTTTGACTGAGCAGCTGGGTGGCACAATAGAGCTCGAGAGGGCATCCGGCACGCAATGGACGCTGAGATTTCCCCTGTCGAACGTCTAGGCTTGTCAAACTGGGAGTGGCCACTGCACGCCTCCGAGTCGTCACGGCTGCATTGAGCGTGCATGTACTACTGTCCCACGGCCTACAACAGGCCCTTACCCCTCGGCGTGGCATGCGCGCAAGTCCCTGGGCCAGACGACACGCCGCAACCGGCTCTGCCACCACGGCTCCAATCCCTCTGTGGTCGACCACGTAATGTGGCGACCCACCCGCATTTCTGCCCTGGGACTCCGTGCCGCTATCATGGCTGGATAGGGCGCAGCAACATCTGCGCCAACGGCCATCCCGAGGGCGGGCCAATGTGGCAAATTGGATGATCGACTTGTCTGCTGTCGTGCTTTCTGATATGTACGTGATTGCAGTGCACCCAATCATTCTATACTGGGATCGGAAGCAACCTTCGAGAAAGGAGCACTTGATGTTCTTCGAACTACGGCAGTATCGCACGCGACCTGGACAACGGGAGAAGTGGGTGAAATTCATGGAGGAAGAAATTATTCCGTTCCAGGTTGCCAGGGGTATGGTTATCGTTGGCAGCTTCATTGGCCAGGAAGAAGAGGATCTATACGTCTGGATTCGTCGCTTCGAAAGCGAGGAAGAGCGGAAGCGTCAGTACGACGCCGTCTATGAAAGCGACCACTGGAAAAATGTCATCGCCCCCCAAGTCCCCATGATGATTGACCGCGAAGCGATCAAAGTCACCCGCATTGAGGCCACGCCTAAATCAGTGATTCAGTAGATGCGTTTTCTTGTCGCACTGCTCGGACCACAGCGGCCCGCTGGGTCATCCCTACTATAGAGGTGAGGGAATGGTGTGAACATCTTCCACGCGGGTGGGGCCGCAGGTAACGTTATGCAGGGGCGACCCAGCAGGCCGCCCGCGGAGGGAGTCATGATGACATTGCAGGATAAGGTGGCGCTCGTGACCGGCGGCAGCCGCGGCATCGGTCGCGCGATCTGTCTTGGCCTGGCGGCCATGGGCGCTAAGGTTGTGGTTGCAGCTCGAACTGAAGTAGACACCTCCGCGGGCACCACGTTCGAGAAATTGGCCTCGGGGACCGTTCACACCACGACGCAGATGATACAGCGGCGGGGCGGCACGGCCATCGGGATCCGATGTGACGTCACGCAGATCGAGGACATTCGCCGCCTGGTTGAGCGTACATTAGACCATTTCGGACACCTCGATGTGGTGGTGAACAACGCCGGGGTTGACTGCGAATCGCCGGTGGTGGATCTGGATGTC
>JBKPCR010000460.1:0-9588 GCA_046727435.1 bacterium
GTCAGAAGCTCGCGCAGTGTATTCGCGAATGGAATGTGTATGCACATCCGTTCAACTGGTCCACGAAATCCGTCGCCAAGGTCATGGCGGCCGCACCGGCCATGGGCGCCTAATAGCCTAATATTGGATACTCAATCCTGACGAGCTGTACTAAGGAAGGCCCATCCAAGGCGAAAGGGGCCACTCAGTCTGGGAAACGCTTAGCCGTGTACCTCCACCACTCCCCGTCGCCAACGGCGGAAACTCGGTACCCCCCCCATCGCACCCGCAATCGAAACTCCCAGGCCTATGACCATAACGCCGAAAGTGATCCAGGAGCCAATTTTCGCGCCGCGCTGCGCCTTGGCCGCGGCGACTAACGCGTGTTGTTTGGCACGCTCGGTATACTGCGCCAAGAAATCACGGACCTCGGCGGCGACACGGGCAGGATCGTCTCTGACCGCCTGCACGCGAGCCCGCAGGTTCCCGAGTGCCGCTCTCGCCTCTTCGGCCGACATCCCGGTGGCAGCCGCCAGGGTTGAGGCTGTCGCGGGGTCATCGAGTTTTTCCATGACCCGGTTTGGGTCGTTGAGCCCTAAGGTCTGGACCAGGTCTCCTCCTCCTGCCGCGACAGCAGTGGTGGCGCCCTGGGCCAATCCACTCAAGGCACCGAAAAGCCCACTTAACCCGAGACTGATGCCGCTTGCAATCATCCAGACGGTGAACAATGAGACAAGGACCCATACAAGAGCGCCATGAATGATCGCCCCAGGACGGTCCGGCCGGTCAGTCACCTTGGTCGAGACCATACCCCCCA
Organism: bacterium; assembly: GCA_046727435.1. Taxonomy (GTDB): domain Bacteria; phylum Tectomicrobia; class Entotheonellia; order J063; family CAVPRW01; genus CAVPRW01. The sequence continues at coordinate 797 of JBKPCR010000460.1, forward strand.
GAAACAGGCCCACCAGCATGGTGATAAAGGCCCACACACCCGCACCAATGCCAAGCCCTGATGCGGTCTCGCCCGTGGCCGCGCGCGGATCACCAAGTGCAGTCACGCCTATCGCCAGCCCTAATGCCCCCATAATCATCAGGACGCCAACTGCGACGAAAAAGCCGCTCATCACACCTGCCCACCGGACGCGCGGTCCCTGCGGCGGGACAATATTGGTTCGCTCGTCGACAGTTTCGTCTACACCATCGGTTATGATCGCCATGGCCACAACCCCTCCTCGTAGCTTTTTCGAAAGCTAATGGGTTTCATTCTAGCAAACCTAACAGGCAGGGCGTCCCCTTTGCTACGGCTAGCTGGGGGACTTCTGCTGCGCCTTGAAGCCCTGCCTGCACTCGAACTTCGGCGGGGCTAGACGGCACCAAGAGCATCTAATGAACGAAGCGTGCAGTCTCTTCCGAGGAGCCGACGGTCATACCTCCTTGAGTCGTGGGTCGGCCCCTCTCAAGCATCCCGGCGATCAATGCTGATTATTCAAGCGTGTCGCCTGTTACCTCACTTAACGTCGGCCGCGGACCTTGTCCCAGCCATGTCGGATGGCCTCTTTAAACTCCTCCCAGGTCCTGCGGTGGCCCTGCTCCCACTCGCGGCGGGCGTCCGTCTCGACGGTTGCCCACTCGGGTCGCGATAGCGTGGGTCGCTGGCGATATCATAGCTGTAGCGGTAGGCCGGGGCCAAGTGCTCATACGGAGCACCACGCGGTGCGAAGGCAGTGTCATAATGCGATCGGAACTCACGCTCGTACGCCGCAAAGTCACGCGCGTGTCGTGGCTATTATCTATTGTGGGGCTCTTTAGGCCCCTTGTAATCGCTGATAGGCTGTCGAAGGGGACCCGTGGCGCCTGGTAAAAGTCCACGAGAGCTGCCTAGTAAGATGGTGATGTTGCATTAAGACTATGCAACATCCTTGCCGGCCATAAATTCATCTGGCCTATGCATAGAGCAATAACACAGAGGGTTTGCGGGGCACGAGTGTGCCAGTCTCCCGATGCGCGACATTCCAGAGGATAGAGGCTTGGTACGTGCGCGGGGGCAAGTCATCGCGATTAAAGTGAGCTGATTGCAGCACGTTCGGGGCAAGGACACCACCGAGGCGCTGCAGCCTGGACGATTGTATGGTCATGGCACAGTGGATGCCTCCAAAATGAGAGGAGACAAGGAGCATGTGTCTCACTTTGAGGTCCGATGTCGAGCCCAAGATTGCCCAGGTCTCCAGCAGCTTCGTGCAGTCCAGTGGCTGCGTATTGCTGGGATCAAGTTTCACATTGGTACCAAGCCACCAGGCGCTGCAACTCGCGCAGGCTCCTGCCTGGCGGCGTTATGGAATGGGGCTTGCGCTTTTTTCTGATGAAGAGCCGACCACTGCCAATTCCTATGATGAAACGAGCACCAGACGTCATGGACAGAGATGCCCTCCAACTCTGCCAGCCACGCGAGCATACATCTTCTGGGGTAGATGCCACGCGGACTCAATGGCAGCTGCCAATGCCAAAGCAGGCGAACTCAGGGGCATAGGTTCAACGCACAGGCAAAAGGGGCGACTCTTGCTCGTCTCCTTGGAAGGTGGGGGAGCTCAGTCTAACGGAACTGGTGCGGCGGGTCATGCACGAAATCCAGGAGGATGATTGCCTCGGCCAGGCCGCCCACCTCGCCTCCCTAATCTGCTGGACCGTATGATGGAGGTGCTGGCCCAGGTACAGCCGGGCGATACGCTCCGGCTGGTCCAGGAGAACCTGCACTAACTTATGACGGGCGACCGCGGTGGGCTCCTCTCCTTTGGCATTGTGACGGCACTATCGACCTCCTCCAGCGCCATCACCGCCCTCATCGGTAGTCTCAACCGCGCCTATCACTTGGAAGAGGGATGCCCGTTCTGGAAGGTGTGCCTTATTGCTATTCTCCTCGCAGTAGGGTTGTCTGCCTTCATGATCGAGCAGGAGTGGAATTGGAAATATGGATGACGCCGGGTTCGGCAGTCGCCCTCATCGGCTGCTCACCTCCCTCGGGTTTGCCCCTTCTATGCGAATCATATGGTTTGTATAGCGCGACCTCTGGCAGCATCGGCACCGTGATCGTGCTACTCACCTGGATGTATCTGAGCGGCATCTTCATCTTGATTGGTGGCGAGATCAATGACAAGACCGGACACGCCTCGAAGGAAGGGAAAGACCCTGGGCAAAAGTATCTGCCCAACCCATAACGTGCCTCTAATGAAACCAAAGATGTCCTCGTGTCTGAAGCACTGGATGGTTCAAGGCGCGACAGGACCGACGCGACGGTTACCAGGGGAGCGATGGATGACTCGACCCAGTGAAAGGAGCGACCGATAGGCTTGATCCAGTTTGCGAAGGGTGTCGACCGAAGATTGGGGGTGGGCGGTACACCGCCGGCGCAGAGTGCCTTAGCCTCAGTGGCGCCACTGGGCTGGACGCGTAGAAAGCGGCCATCCTCGTGCGGCTGGTCGAGGAGATGAACCTTACGGCCGAGGATCTCGGTATTCAGGTAGAGGGGGTAAGCGGGTGATAGTGACGGGCACGACTGACAGTCAGGAGACGCACGAAAAGCTCGTGCGGCCGGTCGGGAGTGCTTAGCGCCCAGGTGGACGGCCAGTCCCAGGTGGTATAGTCGGCGCTACATGCCTTCTTTTACACTGTGAAGCGGGGGGACACGCTGTCGATATTCATTTGGTACCCCAGGCAACGGTAGAGACCATGAAGGAGAATCTGCAATGGATCAACACACAGCCTACAGCCAACGGAACCTCGAAGCGCAGTAGGCAGTGAGGACTGAGAACTTAGGGAGGGTCAACGAGCGGGTGCAGGAGACGATCGACGGGGTCCAGTCAACGGTGCAGAGTGCCATGGAAGGGTTCAAGCAGATGCAAGAGACGGTTGACAGGGCGAAAACCGCGGTCGATGAGCTGCTCGAGCGTGTCAACGGCACGGTGAACGAAATGGTCGAGCGCCTGAAACCCGCGGCTGATCTCCTCGATGATGCGCAACAGAACCCTTGGCTGCTGGTGGGCAGTGCAATCGTGATGGGGTATATTCTCGGCAGTCTCGCTCGCGAGCACCCCTCTGCCCACTAGTCATTAGTTCCGGGCGGTCAGGAGTCCCCGGCATTCAGGCGGACATGAGGCCCACGTCTGATGCGCCAGGCCACATGCCGCCGACGCTGAGCGCGACGTGGTGGAAGAGGCGAGCGCGCATAGACGAGGCCATTCGTGATCAGTCTAGACGTGATCGCCTCTTATGTGGGGGCTCTTAGGTGCATACTCCACACGGTGCAGCAGGGCCTTGAATGGGAGGGGAATCGATGCACGTGCTCCAGGAGCTTTTAGGTCCCATGCCGGTGCGTGAGTTCTTACAGCGCCACTTCACGCGAGCCCCCTTCGCCCTACCGGACCATGACGCGCGCTACACCCGCGTCTTCACCGACGCCGACTTCGCCGCGATGGTGGAAGGTCCGCGGTCCATGCTCCAGGTTGTGCGGGATGGGTGCCTCGTGCTCGACCAGGCGCCCCTGTCTTGGGCAGAGGCGCAGGGCTACTATCGTTGCGGCCATACGCTCCTCGTGCGGCATGCCGAACGGTCCTCCACTATGTTACAGGTGCTCGCCGAGGCGTCCGCCAACTTCTTCCACGCCCCTGCCAATATTCAGGTCTACCTGACGCCGCACCAGAGCTAGGCCTTCAGGTGGCATTATGGTCTGGAGGAGGTCTTCATTATTCAGGTCCACGGCTGCAAGGAGTATATGATTCGGCAAGACACGCTGAACCCCTGGCCGCTTTGGGACAACATGCCTGCGGACCTGCGCTATGACCGCCTCGCCTCGCCGATCGGGATCTCGGAGGCTGCGGTGGGGGCTGCAGCCCTTGGCTGAGTCAGGCAGTCAAGGAAATCGGGCGATCAACCGCGTGTAAAATGATGTCTGCTCTGTTAGGGTGGGGATTTCACAATGATCCGGCCATGGCTGCTCGCGCCGAGAAGAATCCAATACGGGTGTTGACTATAGATTCTTCAGATTCTTCATGCTTGGACCAAGAGTGCCGGGGACATCAATGCTGGCCTGACGGCTCACCACCATCCTACCGGCGATGACGCTCGCCGAGGCCATTGAGACCACGCGTATCCACCGCGTCGCCGGCCTCACCGACGACCGTACCGCCCTCACCGGCGCGAACCTCGGCCGGGTCCCCGCATGACCTCGTTGCCGCTGCGGAGCATGTCGGCGGCCGTCTTGTGAAAAACGTCACCCAGCTCTCTCGGTAGCAAGTTTGTTCTCTTGTGCCCGTGCCTGGTCAGGCGAGGATCATTTTTGACAAACACAGGCGCGGGTCGGCACTACTGCCGGGTGCAGTGTCGCGGGCACACCACACGGCGTGCTCTTCCTGGATGCATGGCCCGAGTTCCGCCGCCATGTCCTTGAGGTTTTGCGCCAACCACTCGAGGATGGTCTCATATACATATAATTTCGCGGGCGTCCTCGACCTTCATACATTCATGGGGTTAGCCATAAGAGCGATGGCCGTGAGGGATGCAGGCAGCGCCCAAGAGCCGATTGCTCCCCCGTGATGGTCACCACGCCTCAATCGTGAGCGCACCTCCTTGTCTCCCAGCTTTGCAGTCGCCCTGTGCTTTTCGCTTGACACCAGGCCAGCTCTGGAGTACTGACACACCATCCAAACCATGTCCATCCGGGACGGGCGCCGGGCTTCTGCCGGGACGCCCGCACCACTCGCACGGCCGTGCCGGAGGGCGCTCCCATGCGCTGCCCGAGCTGTGGCTTTGAGAATCCAGAGGGTCTGAAGTTTTGTAACGAATGCGGCACTCCCCTCCTGGCGCGGTGTGCCCAATGCGGGTTTGCGAATCAGCCCCAGGCCAAGTTCTGTGGCGAATGTGGGGCCGCTCTTGCCTCACCAGTTCGAGCCTCGACCACGCCACCGCTGGCCCCACGGCCTCATACACCGCTGACCTATACCCCTGGCCACCTCGCTGAGAAGATCCTTACCTCCAAGGCCGCGCTTGAAGGCGAACGCAAGCAGGTCACCGTGCTGTTCGCCGATGTCAAAAGCTCGATGGAGTTGCTCGCCGACCGCGACCCTGAGGAGGCGCGGGCGATTCTCGACCCCGTCCTCGAACGCATGATGGTCGCTGTGCATCGGTATGAAGGCACGGTCAATCAAGTCATGGGCGATGGCATCATGGCGCTCTTCGGGGCGCCTATCGCCCATGAAGATCATGCCGCACGGGCCTGCTATGCGGCCCTGGCGATGCAGGAGGCGGTAGGACGGTACGCGGAGGAGGTCCGCCGTGCTCAGGGCCTCTCCGTCCAGATGCGAGTGGGCCTCAACTCTGGGGAAGTTGTGGTCCGTGCCATTGACAATGACCTTCACATGGACTATTCCGCGATTGGCCAGAACACGCATCTGGCGGCCCGCATGGAGCAGCTCGCGACTCCTGGGAGCATCCTCCTGACGTCGGAGACTCTCCGGCTCGCCGAGGGGGTGGTCCAGGTCAAACCGCTCGGCCCGATCCCCATCAAGGGGCTAGACCATCCTCTGGAGGTCTTTGAGCTGGTGGGTGCTGGGCCGCCCCGGACGCGCCTGCAGGCGTTTGCGGCCCGTTCACTCACGCGCTTCGTGGGGCGACAGGTGGAGTTCGAGGCCATGCGCCAAGCCCATGAGCTGGCCGGTGCTGGCCGCGGCCAGCTCATGGCCGTCATGGGGGAGCCTGGGGTGGGGAAGACCCGCCTCTTCTACGAGTTCCTCTGCTCCCCGTATACCCAGGGTTGGCTCCTGCTCGAAAGCCAGGCGGCCTCCTACGGCAAGGCGATCCCCTATCACCCCGTCCGTGAGCTCTTCAAAGCCTACTTTCAACTCGAGGCACAAGATGACGAGGTGCGGATGCGCGAGAAAGTTACCAGCAAGCTGCGGACGCTGGATCCAGCCCTCGGACCGACCCTGCCCGCCGTGCTCGCGCTCTTGGATGTGCCGGTGGACGACCACGTGTGGCAGGCCCTCGATCCGTCCCAACGCCGCCAGCGGACCCTGGACGCGCTCAAGCGCCTCCTGCTGCGCGAGAGTCAGGCCCAGCCCGTGCTGCTGGTCTGCGAAAACCTCCATTGGATCGATACCGAGACCCAAGCGTTCCTCGATAGCCTCGTCGACAGCCTGCCGACCGCGCGCCTCCTCCTTCTCGTCAACTACCGTCCCGAGTACCACCACTCCTGGGGGAGTAAGACCTATTATACCCAGCTCCGACTCGACCCCTTGCCTCCCACCAGCGCCGTCGGACTCCTCCAGGCCCTCCTGGGAGACGATCCCACCCTGGAGTCGCTCCAGCGCGCGCTGATCGAGCGCACCGAGGGGAACCCGTTCTTCCTGGAGGAGAGTGTGCGGACCTTGGAGGAGAGCCAGGTCGTGGTCGGTGAGCTGGGGGCCTATCGCCTGGCGCGGGCGCTCGTGCTCATGCAGGTGCCCGCCACGGTCCAGGCGGTCCTCGCCGCCAGGATAGACCGACTCCCCGCCGAGGAGAAGACCCTCCTGCAGACCGCTGCGGTCATCGGCAAGGACGTCCCCTTCGCGCTGCTGCAGGCGATCACAGCACTCTCCGAGGAGACCCTGTGGGGGACACTCGCCCACCTGCAGACGGCGGAGTTTCTCTACGAGACGCGCCTCTTTCCGGAGCTCGAATACACGTTTAAGCATGCGCTCACGCAGGAGGTAGCCTATAGCAGCCTCCTGCGTGAGCGGCGGCGGGTGCTGCACGCACGCATTGTCGAGGCTCTCGAGGCCCCGTCTGCCGAGTTGCTGACCGACCAGGTCGAACGGCTCGCCCACCACGCACTGCGGGGTGAGATGTGGGACAGGGCCCTTCTCTACTGCCAGCAGGCAGGCACCAGAGCGGCCGACCGCTCGGCCTACAGGGAGGCAGTGGCGTCCTTTGAGCAGGCCGTGGGTGCCCTCCAGCATCTCCCGGAGAGCCGTGAGACGTTGGAGCGGGCCATTGAGCTCCGGTTCGACCTGCGCAATATGCTCCTGCCGCTTGGAGATTATGGGCGGATCTTCGACCGCCTGCGTGAGGCTGAAACCCTCGCCCAGGTCTTGGGCGATCGACAGCGGCTGGCGCAGGTCTCCGTCTATATGACCGAATACTTCAGGCGGATGAGGGACCGTGACCACGCCATCGAGTCTGGGCAGCGAGCGCTCGCGCTCGCGACAGCCCATGGGGATGTCGGCCTTCAGGTCATGGCGAATTTCTATGTGGGATCCATCTCCTATGATCTGGGGGACTACCGTCGGGTGATGGACCTCCTCGGGTGGAATGTGGCGTCCCTCGAAGGCGACCTGATCCGCGAGCACTTCGGCATGACTGGCCTTCCCTCCGTGCTTTCCCGTGTCTACCTGAGCTGGTCCCTGGCCGAGCTGGGGGCGTTCGCCGAGAGCATCGCCCGAGGAGAAGAAGCGGTCCAGATCGCCGAGGCAGCCGATCACCCCTTCAGCCTGATTTGGGCGTATTTCGGGATCGGCCATCTCTACCTCCGCCAAGGGGACGTCCACCGGAGCATCTCCGTGCTCGAACGTGGCTTGGGGCTCTGCCAGGACTGGCACATCCCGGCCTTGTTCACCGCGGTAGCCTCCCCCTTGGGTGCGGCGTATGCCCTCTCCGGGCGGGCTACCGAGGCGCTGCCGCTGCTGGAGCAGGCCGCCTCGCAGGGACAGGAGCTGCAGGCACTAGCGTTCACTCGTCTGAGCGAGGCGTATCTGCTGGTCGGCCGCACGGAGGATGCGCGCGATCGTGCTCAGCGTGCCCTCGCCCTCTCCCAGCAATACAAGCAACGTGGATACCAAGCGTATGCCCTTCGGCTCCTTGGCGACATTGCCGCGCATTGTAATCCCCCGGGGGCCATGCCGGCCGAAGCCCACTACCGCCAGGCCCTCGCCCTGGCCGAGGAGCTGGGCATGCGCCCGCTCCAGGCCCACTGCCACCGCGGCCTCGGTACCCTGTACGTCATAACTGGCCAGCGGGAGCAGGCCCACACCGAACTGTCTACCGCCATCGCGTTGTTTCACGCCATGGGCATGACCTTCTGCCTGCCCCAGGCGGAGGCGACGCTGGCGCAGGTGGAGGGGCAGTGATGGACTTCGATGCCCTCTTGGCCCAGGTCCGTGACCTCCTCCAGCGGCAAGGGCGGGTGTCGTACCGGGCCTTGAAGCTCCGCTTCCAGCTCGACGACGAGGCACTCGCCGCCCTGACGGATGAACTCATCTACGCCGAGCGCGTCGCCGTGGATGAGGACGGCCGGGTGCTGGTCTGGATTGGCGAAGCCGATACCACCTCGCAACCTACAGGCCAGTCCGCTCGACTGCTCCCGCCAGATACTGCTCCAGCCGAACCGCGCCCCCCGAGGCCGAACGCCGCCAGCTCACGGTACTGTTCTCCGATCTCGTCGATTCCACGGTGCTCGCCAGCCAGCTCGACCCCGAAGACTGGCGTGAGGTGGTGCGGGCGTATCAAGACACCTGCGCGAAGGTAATCGCCCGCTATCAGGGGTATATTGCGCAGTATCTCGGCGATGGCCTGCTCGTCTACTTCGGCTACCCCCTGGCGCACGAAGATGACGCCCAACGGGCCGTGCGCGCCGGCCTGGGGATGGTGGAGGCGATGGCGCAACTCAATACCCGCCTGGAGCAAGAGCGGGGAGTGCCGCTGGCGGTGCGCCTGGGGATT
>JBKPCR010000461.1:0-13565 GCA_046727435.1 bacterium
CTCTCCGCCCTGCAGATTCTCTACGTCAACCTCGCCACGGACGGGCTGCCCGCCCTGGCACTGGCCGTCGACCCGCCGGAGGACGACCTCATGCGCCGCCCCCCGCGCGACCCGCGCACGGGCATCTTCACGCGACCCGTCATCCTGCTCATGCTGGTAGGGGGGCTTTGGTCGACGGTCGTCAACCTGGGCCTGTTCATCTGGGCTTTGAACTCTGGGCGCAGCGTTCAGGAGGCGACGACGATGACGTTTGTCTCCCTCGTCCTCATAGAGTTTTTCAAAGCTTACAACTTCAGGTCCGACCGCCACTCGGTGCTGCGCCGCCCCTTCGCCAACAAGTGGCTCAACATCGCCATCGTCTGGGAGTTGATCATGCTGGGGCTGATCCTCTACGTGCCACTCCTGGAACGAACCTTCGGCACCTACGGGCTGTCGCCGAGGGATTGGCTGCTCATCGTCGCCGCGGCCTTCACCCTTTCGCCCGTACTCGAACTGGCGAAGTGGGCGGAGCGGCACGGGTGGTTTGGCGAACTACACTAGAAGCTGCGCTTTATCCTGCACGGAATACGAGCGTGAAACTGGTCGTGCGCATAATTGACGCGACACCCGAGACCCTGCGGGCGTCTCACGGGCTATGAAGTCGGTCAACCTCCGCTAGCGGCTCCTGTTTTTACTCAGGCCTTAAGAACAATTAACGTCATTAACAAAGCCGTTCGACAGTTTTACTACGTCATCAAAAATGCGGGCGAACCTGAGCGGAAGGCGAACGGTAACCGTTCCAATAGACACTTTCAATATTTATTAGTTGGCATAGTTCCATGGTCGATACTGTAAGCGAAAGTTATGGAGTCCACAACACGTCTCCATGATGGTGTCGCGAATACTGTCTTTCAGAAGGCGTATCTTGTCTTTGACGATACGGTAGCGTTTCACCCCGCCAATCGCGTGTTCGATCCGGATGCGGATGGACGAGATGGCCCGATTGGCGGCTTTCTCCGGTGGGGTGAGTTCGCCACCAGGAGGCTTCTTCTTGGGTTGGACGATCGTGATCTCCTCGCACGTATAGCCCTGGAATCCCATGTCTTGATAGAGACAACTGCCGGGCGGGAAGGTATAGCCCTCCAGCTCCGCGAGGATTGTATCATGGACCTTCCCTTCATAGGTGGCACTCAAGAAGCAAATCTGGCAAGTCTCATTGATCACGACGAGGTTTTTGAGCGTGTGGCATTTCTTCTTGCCGCTGTAGTAGTCCTGTTGGTCCTCGGGATCGGCTGGGCGGTGGATCGGTCGCTCAGTACCATCATGCCAAAAAGGGGGGTGGTGGATCCTCTGTCCGTCGTGTGCGGCTTGAACATCGCGGCAAACTCGGCCGCGGTTCGGGCTGGCAGCAAGTCTTGGTCGGCTAAGGCATGATTCAGCACCGGATGCAGGAGATGAATCCACTTATTGGCATGGGATTGGCTCATTCCAAAGAGTTGTCCTTGTACCTCTTGCATCGGATTCTGTTTCAAATACGTCAGGATGAAGAGCAGCTTGTCAGCCATCGTGGGTAAGGGACAGCTGGCATACGTCGTGTACCAGCGGCTCGTGCGGGGCTGCCCATCAATGGTGCGGTTCCCCATGTATGCCTCGAAGGCTTGCTCAAAATGGGGCAGCAAGGCTTGGAATTCCTTTTCCGTTACCCCGGTCGCTGAGCGTAAGCTCCTGGCGCGCTGGGTGACTTCCTCGTAGCTTGGCATAGGCACCTCCCTTCCTCGATGAATTGTCTTTAGGAGATGGTATACCATTTCAAACAGTGCCATTTTCATCGATGATACATCTATATTCATCTCTGAATGGCATGATTGTCCCTGATAATCGAAAACGTATCGATCGTTTCGCCGTTGATGGTCTTGAAGTACGCCTCCGCCTTGTTTGGGTCTCCACTGGCGTTAAATGTAATAAACAGCGCGCCGAAGGTGTATCCCTGCACAACTCTTGATCCGATCAACGCACAACTCTTCGCCACCGTCGTCCCCGCTTGGAGATAGTAGTTGCTCGTGTACACCGTAGCCCACCACGTGTCGTCGTCATGCTGCGCACAGTGATAATCCCGCAAGCTATGGCCCCCCAGACCCGACACGAAGACGAACGTCCGCCCGGGGCCAACTTCCAGACGATCGGGGGTACCCGTGGCGCCATGCCCGGCCGCGCAGTTGCCCAGATCCGTGAGCGTCACGGTCCGGGCGTAGGCGTGCTCGTGCCCCGTGGCGATGATGGCGCCGGCCTCTTGGCACGCCCGATAGGTCGCCCAATCCATTTCATCCCATTTGCCGCCGGTCTGCATGTCATGCATATTCTTGTGCCACATGCAGACCCGCCACGCGTCGTCCGCGCTGGCGAACTGCGTCCGGACAAAGGGCGCGTTGCCTCGCCCGCCGAGGATGGCCCACTGGACGCCGCCGAAGCGCAGTCCATACTCCTTTCCTGCGATGAGCGTAGGGTTCAAGCCCATGTGCGCCAGCCGCTGTTGAAAGAACGGCTGATACTGGGACCACTTGTCGTTGTTCCCGTCGGCACCCAGCACGGGGAAACGCGCGCCGAGCAGGCGATTGATGTTGCCGAAGTATACCCTGGCGGCAGCGGCCTTTTTTTGGTAGCTGAAATCGCCCGCGATCGCGAGCAGTTGGGCCGCTTCGGACCGCACCAGCGCGAGGACCTGCTCAAACCCAGAGTCGAGCGCGGGTGTGTCGTGTGGGTCATAGCCGGTATCCCCGATGAAAGCCACTTTGAATGGCGGCGCACCAGGGTGTCCGGATCGCGCGGCCGATGCGACCACAAGGAGCACCATTATGGTCAATAGACACCTTAGCCGTGCCTTGTACATGGCAGTCTCCTCCATTAAAGCATTGACGGCGAGCAGAGCCGCTGGCCTATGACTTCACCGAAGCAAGAGCCCCCCAGTGTGAGGGGGATTCGGGTACAGCCGAGATACATGTCAATATAGGACACAAGCGACGGCCTGCTGAGTGTGCCCTTTACAGTGGGTAGTGTTATACAGGTAATGCTGGGCTCACGATTCCATGGTATGGTTGGGCAGAGAGACCTACCTCTAGCGGCTTGATTAACTAATCGGCTTCGCTTGATTACAGCGAACTTTTCAGCTGAGAATAATGGCGAACCGAACGGACGTTCCGCTTGAATTATCTGACAACAAGCTAAGATTCAGTGATCACAGCTTGCAAACAGCTTCTGTGGACTGACACTCTCTGAGAATTCCCCCTGTCGGTCTACTTTACACATTACGCTGAAAATCCAAGGCGCCTCACCTATGACAAGTAGTTGTCATAATTGGATGGCCGGCGGTTTACTTTGGACACATCACCCGTTTGGTGCAAAGTGGACGGTTGGGGGGGATTGTTCGCCGAGAGGTTTCTGGGTCCCAGAAAGACCGTGTGAATCCCCTAAAACCTTGCGATGGAAAAGACACTTTCAATATTTGTCACGATGCATAGTGCCATGGTCTGTACTGTAGGCGAAAGTTGTGCAAGCCACAGCATGTTTCCATGACGGTATCCCTGACCCTGTCCTTCAGAAGGCGGATTTTGTCCTTCACGATCCTGTAGCGTTTCACTCCACCAATGGCGTGTTCTATACGAATTCTGATGGAAGAAATATGACGATTCGTGGCTTTCTCAGGGGGCGTGAGTTCTCCTCCAGGCGGTTTTTTCTTGGGTTGGACAATGATGACGTCCTGCGGGCAGAATCCCTGGAAGCCCTTATCTTGATATAAACAGCTGCCAGGGGGCAAGGTATAGGCAGCGAACTCTGCCAGACTCTTATCCGAGGCGTTGCCTTCAGCCGTGTGGCTCAACAAGCACACGTAACAGGTCTCGTTGATCACGAGGAGGTTTTTCAGCGTGTGACACGTCTTCTTCCCGCTGTCATATTCTTGTTGCGCTTCGGGATCGGTCGGGCGGTGGATCGGACGTTCAGTGCCATCATGCCAAAAAGGGGGGTCGTGGATCTTTCGTCCGGCGCTTGCGTCTTGAACATCGCGGCAAACGCCGCAGCGGTTCGGGCTGGAAGCAGGTCTTGGTCAGCTAAGGTCTGATTCAACACGGGATGCAGCACATGAATCCATTTATTCGCATTCGACTGACTCATCCCGAAGAGCTGTCCTTGCACCTCTTGAATGGGGTTCTGTTTCAAGTAGGTCAGGATGAAGAGTAGTTTGTCTGCCATCGTCGGCAAGGGACAGTTGTCATACGCACTGTATCGGCGACTCGTGCGCGGCTGCCCATCAATCGTACGGTCATGCATGGAGGTCACAAACGCCTGCTCAAAATAGGGTAGTAAGGCTTGAAATTCGGCTTCCGTGAGTCCAGTCAACGCTTGTAAACTCCCGGCACGCTGGGTCACCTCTTCATAACGTGGCATAGACACCTCCCCCCTCGCTAGATGCTCTTGGGGAGATGGTACACAATAAACCTTGATAGTGTCTAATGGGTAAGATCAGAGCCTGGTTAAATCGAGTCCGCTACATCGCATACAGTAGTACCCGCCAGCCTTCATCGAATAGCCATCTTCCGCAAGCCGGATCATCCACTTGCATTTCGCGCATCTCGTCGGCTCATACTTTGGCGGGTTCTTCAGCTTCACAAAATTATACTCGTTCGTCCCATACCAGACGTACATCTCCGTCTCGAATCCCCCTTCGCACGCCGCGCATTCCCGCCAGTCTCCCCCGTGCTCTTCTGCAAAATGGTAGCCGCATAGCGTGTACCACTGATGATTCCTCCAGCAGCTATTGTGCGCATAGGAAAACAGCACGTACTCATCGACGTCGCTGCAGATCCATTGATTGCAGCACTCCGTTTTCGCCAGCTTGCTGCTTTTGCCGCACAACCCATCGGCCATCGCTTGAAAGGCTCTTTTCAAATGCGCCCAGCAGAGCTGCCGCCGTCGCTGCGGCAGCCAGTTGTAGGCGTTGTAGCGATCTGTGACCACAATCGCTTTGGCAGTTTTGCTGATCACTTGCTTGGCTTGCGCTGCCCCGCGACCCGACCGCACGCGAAAGACCGTCACCGCATGCGTTGCCAGAAGCCGTAGCCAATGCAACTTGTCGTGTTGACGCCAACTCGTCTCGTCCACATGATTGACGGCTTGCCGCTGCGCATAGCCTTGTGCTGCAGGGCTGGCACGCTACCCAGACTCAGGTTCAATCCATGCAGCACACCCATCGCTTCAACTATGTCACAATGAGAGGCGTGTAAGCGACCGCTGAGATAAGCCACGACGGCCTGCGCCCGCGGGCCGAAACTGCCGGCCGGCATGGCATTAGGCCAAGGCGCTTGATTGGCCACACCACAACTGCGACACCTTACGGTGTGGCGGCGATACTCGGTGACGACAGGCTGGGTCGGAGGAATCTCGCTGACTTGATGGCGCGCTGGCCGTGGATCATCACGGATCTGCCGCCCCGGTGGAAGCAAAATACTGGGTTAACCCACAGAGTCGGTGTTGGCCCCGCGACCCCTGCACGTGAGTGAGGCCTCGCACTAGGCCAGCCAGGCGGAGGGGATCTGCCCTCACGAGTCCTGACCTCCGGAGTTCCGACACCCGGCGTGCATGGCCGTGTCGACTGACGAAGGCTCTCTGGCGAGACGTTCTGCGCTTAAACAGCCGCTATGCCGCGACGTGTTGATGCGCTCAGGCACCAGCCAGACCAGGACGGAAGCATGGGATCAACTCCGTTGGGACATGCGCTAGTTCGAGGCGAAGCAGTAGAACAGCCCATCGCCGCCAGTGCTGCGCAGATCGGCCTGGCTACAGCCGCCGTCTGGCCCGCGCGACGGATGCGACGAATTCCACGACTTCGCCGGCGGCTCCTCGTTCAGCCCCATGCGGTCGTGGTGGCCGACCATGGCCGCCCCTTGGGTGCTCTTTGTCCAGTTGCTGCAGGTCCGGTCCTCGCCGGGTGGAAACGCCCGGCCGTCCGGCGTGGAGCCGGTAAGGATGTCGTGCCGGTTAGGCGTGTCGCCGCGGCCGTTGACCATCTCGCCCTTCTCGTTGAGCGCCGTCTGCTTGCTGAGATTGTTGTTGCCGTGCAGTTCGTCGACATCTGTGGCGATGACGACGCCCTTGGTGTTCTGCCACGGGCCGCGCCCGATGCGATCGCGCGCGTTGACGGCCTGGGCGCCGCCCACGGCCTGCGTGCTGAGGTAGGCGCGCCAGGTGCGGTCCCCCGCACCCACCGCCTGCGCCAGCGACTGGCAGTGCCGGTCTGCGCCCTCGAGGCCGCCCAGGTCCGCCCCCTTGCCGGGGCCGGCGCTGGTGATGAAGAAGGTCATGGTGGTCTGTTGCGCCTGCGCGGGCACGCTCAAGCTCAAGGACAACAGCACCAGGGACACCAAGAGGGGGAAACGCATCGTGTGGTTCATGTCAGTCCTCCCGTTGAGTATTCGGCTTCATGCGGAAAGCGATACCATTGCTTTAGGGTAGAGGCAGCCTTGCCGGTGCGTCCGACACCTCATTGGTATGGGCCGCGTGCCTCAGCGCGCCGGCTCCCTGCGTGTGTTAGGCGAGGTCAGCTCGTCGCTCCCGGCAAACTGGACCTTATCATAGACGTCTCGCAGCACCATGTCACAGTCAATTGCGGCAAGATGCACCGTCTCGTCAAGCGTACTAGCCTCCGAGAGTACCCACTGGGCGCCTTGCCGCACATAATGCTCTATCCGGACCTTGTCTTGGGCAACGAGGACGTATTCTTGCAGCGACTCTAGCCGCCGGTAGTGGGCAAATTTTTCGCCGCGATCGTAGGCTTCGGTTGAGGCGGAGAGGACTTTCACAATGACGGTCGGATTGAGCAGGGTGTCGTTGTCGACGTCTTCGAAGCGGATCTCGCCACAGACCACTACGACATCTGGGTACGTATAGAGGCCCGTGTGGCTGACTTTGACGCGCATGTCGCTGATATATGCTTCGCACGGACGGCCGCGAAGTTGCTGGCTGGCCTCCCGATAGAAGTTACCCGCAATCAGGTTGTGTATACGGCTCGCCCCAGCCATCGCGATGACCTGGCCATTCACGTACTCGCTTTTGCAGTCTGCTTTCCGCTCCAGAGCGAGATACTCCTCTGGAGTATAGTGGGGCTGCCTAGCGGCGGACGGCATAACTTCCTCCTCTTAAAATCCGTACCCTCTCAATGCCCTCACCTCCCGTATCATGCGACGCCTAACGACAAAGCGTACCGGCGGCAATGGAGCGCAGCGGAATTGCCGTCTAGTCCAGCGATTTGTGAGGAACACACTGTCGAGGCGTTACTCCCCGAGCGATGGATACGGACCAGTTGCCCTGCCATCTGTGGCCGAGCCTCCAGCGCCGTATGGATACGCAGTGCCAAGGGGACAAAGTCAGGATCAAATGTACAGACCACGATGCCGGCATGCTCTGGTGTAGTGTGATGTAATTGGATGAAATGCCGTCGATTGAGCGTGACGACACTTCGCAGCTCCGCGATGGCAAACGCAAGTACCTCGGCATCTGGGATCGCTTGCCCAGCCCGGCCACTATCGGCAGTGGTCAGGACATCATGGCCGAAACGCCGCAGCGCCTCAACAGCTGACAGGGGAAAGTTCTCGTTAGAGTGTAACCGCGCCATGCGTCACGCCGTCTCATTGGCCAGAATTTGTTGCTCGATTTCCTCCCGGTGCGCGAGGGCGTACGCCCACGCCTGGACGAGATCTTCGGCCCGCAACATCGGATAGCTCCGAAGAAGGTCCGCCTCACTGGTGCCCAGGCGTCGGGCCTGGACCAAGATCCACACGGGAATGCGCGTGCGGACAATACACGGCTCCCCTCCACAGACGCCCGGAGTACTCTCAACCCCGGGAAACGCCTCCCCGAGATCGCGGGCCAGCCACTCCAGCACCTGTGCTTTTTCTGCGCGGGTGAGGGCGGGGAGGAGTTTCTCAATCTCTTGAAGCGCATACATAACGGCATCTCCATTCCACGTGCGCACGAACTGTTGTGAGAGAAGTGTACCATCCTTTATGCGCACTTGTATGGACAATGACGACAATAGGTGCCGAATGGACGAAGCTGAGTTGTTAGGCCCTGTGCCCCCAGAAGGCTATGGCATAGTCGGCAGGGTATCTCTTGCGATTCTACTCAAAGAATTCCCTGTTGCTCCTCGTTTAAGCGGTATGCTTCTTGAGGCTGATAGAAAGGGGTTGCTGACCCCGCAAGGCACTAACGTTCAGGACGGAAAAGCCGAGCAGATTTCCCTCACTATCCACCTTCTCCATCACCGCATCATTCTCTGTCTCTCTGAAGTACCCGGTTTTGCGCTCAAATAAGACTTCCAGATAATCTCCTTCTTGGTCGTACCAGATCTTTATGTCTTCTCCCATAACACCTCTCCCCCTTTCGCAGCATCCGTGTAATATGATGTGATAATGAAATAATCATCCGGGAGCACTTTCACGACCACGCAGAGGAATTTGGTCGTGACTGGAGTGGAAAGATACCACTTGTAAAAACAGCTCCACAGTCAAATTGCTTCTTGAGCGAACGATCCGGTCGGGGGTAGCTAACGTCTCAAAAATACGCGGCGTCTGGGCCGCCATTTCAGGATGATCGGCTTCAAGTGATGGAGTCGTTCCTCGGTCAGCCGAATCGACCTGTTCTTGAGGTCTCGGAAGTATAGCATGAGCGCTCATCACATCCACCGGTCCTCACCGCCTAACCCGGCTTCATCTCGTGGACAAAGCGGAATAACTGCCCGGCGTTGTTGGGGATCGCCCCGGGTCTTGCGGCCGGGTAAACCTCCGCCACTCGCGCCTTGAAGGCATCGCGGTCGGGTTTGAGTGCCGACAGGTTGCCCATCTTGGTCCAGCCCATGGCGACGTAGTTCTTCTTATGAAACAGGCTGTCGGCGTCGCCGATCTTGCCGGCGTGGATGCCCCATAGGTTGGTGTCAGCGGTCTTGTTCAAGCGGTTTCCTCCAGGGTTGGGGCCATAGCTTCGTGCAGCACGGCTTCTAGGAGGCCACGGCTGTCGGCTTCAGTGGTGCTGAGCTGGGCTTCGAGTTGGTCGCATAGCGCCATCAGCTCGTCCACCTTGGCGACAATGCGGTGCTGCTCGGCTAGGGGCGGGAGAGGGATTGGCAAAGCGTTGATTCGATTTATGTAAAGGCAAGGCTGGGCAGTAACTTTAATCTGCTTCCATATTTCTTCTTGGCACATTGGACTACGCAGAGCTACTGCAAGGTAATTGACATCCACGGATTGCAAGGGTCGAATAAGTGCGACGCTTCTCACAAGCACCATGTCTTTTGCTTCACGTAGGACGCAAAGCCGCCCTGTAGTTGCGCCCACGCACACAAGTAGAATGTCCCCAACAGATGGTCGGCATCGCCGCCAGGCCTTTTCAGCCGTATCCAACGAAACCCAGTCCGTTTGAGCATAGTCCATCTCGCCGTCGCGGACATTTTTTGCCGTCACTAACGGGATCTGGCGTTCTGTAATTCGTTGAGGTGTGGCGTGCTCACCATCTGTTACTTGGTCGCTTACGTGCGCGATTCGTCGCCATGCCCATGCATTGGGAACAACGTAAGGCCACCTATGCTCTCCTTCGCTACCTCTCGCTTGTTTGGTTGGACGCGACCCCGCTCTTGCGTCGAAAACCGACACTGGGGCATCGTTGGGATCTTGGGGGACGAGTTTGCCGCGCACGGCAAGGGTGAGGATGGATTGGCGCAGTTGCTTGATGTGCTCGGGGCGGGTGGTGAGGCGCGACAGGTGGTTGAAGATGAAGCGGGCGTGGTTGCGGAAGGCTTCGGGCGTGTCGGCTTCTTCGGCATCGGCGGGCTGGTTCAGGCGGTGCAGGCTGGCCGCCACCAGCCGGTCGCGGCTTTGCTCGCGCTCGGTTTTAGCCGCCTCCACTTGGTCGCATAGCGCCATCAGCTCGTCCACCTTGGCGACAATGCGGTGCTGCTAGGCCAGGGGGGGGAGAGGGAGCAATAGAAGCTCCCACTTTCCCTTGTTTAGGATCGCTATCGTTGTCCGTGCCGACGCTGCCCATGCTGATTTTTGGAAATATTCTGAGAGACAAGCTGCCAGCAAGTATCGTGAGCGCAGGCCGCAGTGAGGAGAAAGAACGCTGATTTGCTGATTAAACGAGCATTCTCGATCTATGACTTGGCACTTGCCAATCGTCCCGATGCACACCATTAAGAGCGAACCGGCGGGAGCGATTCGACCTGAGTCTATCAGTCCAGCCTCACTGAGTCCTTCGTTTGCGTAATCGACATGGTTCGGGTAAAGATCGCCAGGCTTGATGAACGGAACATGGTGCCCAAAATGATCACCCTGATTCTTAGACGGTGTTGTTCCGGTCTGGGTCAGTCCGATTTCACCTAGGCGAGTCCATTCCCAATTTTCTGGAAGTTCAAAAGGTAAGTCATCCGGCTCGATTTGCGGCAGCCGATTTTTCCTTCTGATCTTCCCTTCTTTCACCAACTTTGCCTTCTCGGCCTCAATCCGTTTGAGCAGTTCCGACGCCGGTTCGTCGTTAGGGTCTTGCTCCACCAGCTTGCCGCGCACAGCCAAATCTAGAATGAACTGGCGCAGACGAGGGATAGCATCTGGCGCTTCGGCGATGCGATCGAAGTGTTGCAACAGGTGTTCAGCGTTCATCGCAGCAGCGCCTCTGCCAGAATTTTCTTTAATTGGTGGCGCAGGCTAAATCGAACCACACGACATTGGTACACGCGAATTCCAAAGGCCCCAGTCCCACTGGTGTTCTGACGAACCTCACTGTACCAATCTTCTGTGGACTGATTTAGCGGCGTGCTCTTCGTCTTGTTCCAGTTTGGCGAGCAGTTCTGCCGGGTCGCCGTGGTCGTCAGCGACGGTGTGGGGGTTTTTGAAGTCGAGGTTGTAGTTGCGGGCCTTGATGTCGTCAAGGCCGACCTTCCACGCCACGTCGGTTTCCTTGCGCCACTTGCGCTCGGCCCCGCCCCACCAGTCGACGCAACCTTGCAGGTGCTCGACGCGGATGGGCTTGGTCATGGAGTATGCCTTTTGGGCTGCGGGCACGTGGTGCTCATAGAACCACACTTCCTTGGTCGGCTCGCCCTTTTCAAAGAACATCAGGTTAGTGCCGATGCTGGCGTAGGGTTTGAACACGCTGTTAGGCAGGCGCACGGTGGTGTGCAGGTTGCATTCTTCCAGCAGGTGTTCCTTGAGGCGGGTTTTGATGCCTTCGCCAAACAGCGAGCCGTCGGGCAACACGATGGCGGCGCGGCCACCGGGTTTGAGCAGGCGGATAAACAGCGCCAGAAACAGGTCGGCGGTTTCTTTGGTGCGGAAGTGGGCGGGGAAGTTGGATTCGATGCCGTCTTCTTCACGCCCACCAAATGGTGGATTGGTAAGGATGATGTCCACCCGGTCGCTCTGGCCATAGCTGATATAGGGCCGCGCCAGGGTATTGTCGTGTCGCACGAAGCTCGGGTCTTCGATGCTGTGCAGCAGCATGTTGGTGACGCAGAGCATGTGCGGCAGCTGCTTTTTCTCCACGGCGCGCAGGCCGGCTTGCAGGGCTTGCTCGTCTGCCACTTTTTTGACATAGTGGTCGTGCATGTGGCGGATGGCACAGGTGAGAAAGCCGCCGGTGCCGCAAGAGGGGTCGAACAGAGTTTCGCCCGGTTTGGGGTCGATGCGGTCGACCATGAACGCAGTGACGGCCCGCGGGGTGTAGTACTCGCCCGCGTTGCCGGCGCTTTGCAGGTCATTGAGCAGTTGTTCGTAGATGTCGCCGAAGTGTTTGCGCTCGGCTAGATCGTTGAAATCCACGTCGCTGATCTTGTTGATCACTTGCCGCATGAGCTGGCCGGACTTCATGTAGTTGTAGGCGTCCTCAAACACGCTACGCACCACGCGACTGCGGTTGGCATTGGCGCCAGTGATGGGCAGTTCCTTGAGCGTGGGAAATAGCTCGGTGTTGATGAAGGCCAGCAGCATGTCGCCGGTAATGCCTTCGGGGTCGGCAGCCCAGGTGCGCCATTGCAGGCGTTCCGGGATGGGCGAGCGGTAGTCGTCCTGCATCACTTCGAACTGTTGATCCTGATCGTCGATGATTTTCAGAAAGAACATCCAGCACAGTTGAGAGAGGCGCTGGGCATCGCCATCGACGCCGACGTCCTGGCGCATGATGTCTTGGATGGATTTCACGGTGTTTCTTGCGGACATGGCTTAGGCAATCTCCTGATAAATGGCGGCTTGCAGTTCGTGTACCGCGTGTTCAAAGCCGGCACGGGAACCGAACGGCTTGATGAGTTGGAACGGCGTGCCCATGGTGTTGAATGGGGGAATTTCCAGCATTTTGGTGTTGTCGAGGCCGGTGACGATGCCTTCGTCCTGATATTTGGCCAGCAGGGCTTCAAGCACGGCGCGGGCTTGCGGGCCGTATTGGGTGAAGATATCGCGCTTGCGCACGTTGTTGGCGCGATCACGGCGGGTGAGTGGCGGCTGGTCGAAGGCGATGTGGCAGATCAGGTCGAAGGGGTCGAGGTCTTTGCCCACTTCTTCCAGCAGCGGGTCAAGGAATAGCCCTTCTTCGGCCAGTTCTTCAATCACAGCTTCTTTGCGGTCAGCCGCTTGCCAGCGGCGCAGAAATTCGTCGAGGCTGGCGTAGTGCTGGCGGATGGTCTTGCGGCTGTAATCACGCAGGCTTTCGGTCACCAGCTTGCCACTGTCGTCGAGGTATTCCACGCGCTCGGTGAGCACGGTGACCGGCTTGCCTTTGATGTAGTACTTGGCCGGCGGCTCGGCGACACCGGGCGGCAGGGTGATGTCGACCGGTGGGTAGCCGTCAACCACAGTTTCCTCATCGCTGGGCTCGGGCGGGATGGCGTCTTCGCCATCGTCAGTCGGCGGTGCATCGTCGGGTGGGGTGACGGGGTCGCCTTCGCCCGGTTCATAAATTTGCACCGGCTCGCCGTCGAAATCGGGGTCGGCAAAGTGATTGGTGGCTTTGCGGAAGTCAACCAGGGTGAAGTAATACTTCTTGGTGTCTTCATGGACCCGCGTGCCACGCCCGACGATTTGCTTAAACTCGGTCATGGAGCCGACTTCGCGGTCGAGCACGATCAGGCGGCAGGTCTGGGCATCCACCCCGGTGGAGAGCAGGCGGGAGGTAGTGACGATCACCGGGTATTTGGCTTCCGGATCGATGAAATTGCCGAGTTCGGCGGTGCCTTCGGGGTCGTCGCCGGTGATACGCATGACGTAGCGGGAGTTTTGCTGGGCAAGGTCGTTGTTCTCGTTAATGAAGGCCTGGCGCATGCGCGCGGCGTGTTCGGTGTCGACGCAGAAAACGATGGTCTTCTGGAAGCGGTCGCCGCTGTGCTTTAGGTAATCCGATACCCATGTGGCGACGCTCGCCGTTCGTGCATCGATGACGAGATGGCGATCAAAGTCTTTTTGGTTGTAGAGGCGATCTACAATCTCATGGCCATGCTGGTCGATTTCGCGCGGTTTGGGGCGGTAGCCCTCTACATCTACATCCAGATGCACTTTGAT
>JBKPCR010000462.1:0-21363 GCA_046727435.1 bacterium
GGGGTGCGGTAGGCAATCACTTCTTTGCCTAGCTCGAACATTTCATGTAGGTTTTCCTTCCAGTCGGTAATGAGTAGGGTCCCAATGCCGGTCGCCTCAAACAAGCGCATGTTGTTGGCGAAAGGAGGAATGTTCCCATGATGGTTTAACGTCAAAAGAGAATTGCGGAGCACCTGATACATCTCCCTTCCCCAGGCTGGACCGACGTAAGAGCGATGAATGTAAGAGGATGCTGGTAGATTGCTCACATCAGACGACCATACCTGCACCTGAGACATGCTGCATATATGTTCAAGCCATTGAATCCTTGTGCTATGAACAGGCTGAAAGGATCCGACAAAACTGGCTGGAATATTTTTCTCTCCGTCCATCAGGGAAGATAGGATGTGCGGTTCAAAACCCAGGCGGATCATCACGGCGGGAATTTGCCTTGAGCGAAGCCATTGCACCATGGGAGGAAACGAGGAAACTACTAGGTCGTAAACAGTCCAGTCCTCGGTGTCGGAGAGTTGGGTGGCTGCATGCTGCCCTATCAAAAGTCGAAAATAGCCCTTCATCTCCCGGAGAAAGTGGCTACTGAGTGCATTCATCGCCAGGTTGAGCACGACATCTGGCTTGTAGTACCTAATCTGTGCCGCCAAGATATCGTACAACCAATGGTTCCCTCGTGCTCGCGAAGCCCACGGAACTATTCCTCGGCGCCAGCGGAACTGCCATCGCCAATCCCGCCGGAGTTTCAACCCATGCTCCTTGGCCCACGCCTTCTGCATAAGTTCGTTATTTAGATAGATATCATGCGCCTCATGGCTGAGTTTCTTCAGATTGTTGGAGTAAAAACCAGCGTGGCCGAACAAGCTCTCGAGGTGAACCTGTATCTGTTCTCGGTAGGGCTTTTCTTCCAAACCCGGGTGCTTGGTATAGAGCCAATTCAGGAATTCAGGATAATCCGTGTCAAGGATAAGGAAACGCATATGTATTCACCGCTACACGGTATCCAGAGAAGTTAGCACGGGGGTTCTGACGCTCCACTTGTGTTTTACCAAAAACCCGTCTTCATGGGTCTTCAATTGGCCTGTGCCAAAATAGTCGCCAGCAGCAACATCGACATAGCCGGCCTGTTGCACCCAATCGACGATCTCGCCTCCAACGGTCGAAAATAGATTAAACACATACCGCCCTGGCGCCAGCGGCAATTCCGGTATGTGGCATACGACCTCTCCGCTTGCAGGGAGAACAGCAAACGGACTCCCACTACCTTCGCTCGAACAGGTAAACATAAATTGACCTAGGCTTGTATAAAACGTGATATGGATGTCCAGTAGGGAAACGGGCTGGTGATCTCGTGCGCGATAGGAGACCACGATCCCAATGTCCTGTCCGCAAAGCGCCGTATCGATGCGGCGCCCTTTGTCGTCCACGATGTAGACCTTGACGAACCGGATCTTACCTGTTCCCTGACGATCTTTGCGCTCCTCAAGAGATGCCAGCGAGGCCTGGGAAGTTTCAGCCACGTATCTCCTCACGACCTCTGTGGGCAAACCTTCCCCAATGATTTGACCAGCACTCAACAGGCAAGCTCTGGAGCAAAGTCCCTGGACCGCGGCCATATTATGGCTTACAAACAGAACGGTCCTTCCCTGCCTTGCTATATCCGCCATTTTACCCAGGCACTTCTTTTGAAACGCGACATCGCCCACCGCGAGCACTTCATCAACGACGAGAATCTCCGGCTCCAAATGAGCCGCCACGGCAAAGGCCAAACGGACATACATCCCGCTGGAATAGCGCTTTACGGGAGTATCGATAAATTTTTCGGTTTCCGCGAAGGCGACGATCTCGTCGAACTTGCGGTTGATCTCCGCCCTCCTCATGCCCAGTATTGCTCCGTTCAGGTAAACGTTTTCGCGACCGGTGAGCTCCGCATGGAAGCCAGTGCCCACCTCCAGTAAGGATCCTACGCGCCCGTAGATCTCCGCCCTCCCGCTCGTGGGCTCGGTGATCCGCGACAGGATCTTCAGGAGGGTACTTTTCCCCGCACCGTTTCGTCCGACAAGACCGACGACTTCGCCTTGTTTGACTTCAAAGGAAAGGTCCCTGAGGGCCCAGATAGTATCGATCGAAGACTCAGGTGGGAGCTGATGAGAGTAACGGCCATTGCGGCTGAAGAGCGACTTAACGCTGTGCACAAGTTGATCACGAAGCGTATCGTGACGATGTTTCAACACACCGATCTTGTATAGCTTGGAGAGGCGCTCCGCTCGAATAACGATGTCGCTCATCGTGCCACTCCGTCCCCATCCTTTACAGCATGAGTCTGCAGTGGTGGCGCGGAGTCTGTGACCGAGGGATCTACAAGTTTCTTAGCTCTCAGTGCCCTTCCTGTACTGATCTCGAAGACGAAGCGGTCGGTCAAATTCCCATAATTGGGGTCGAAGGGATTGGAACGGAAATCCCAAGTCCAAACCTGAATGTCGTATTGCATGATCCTCTCGCCAGGTTGAGCCTTCTTGTTGTAGGCGGAAGCAGCGGTACTCAGGAACTTTTTGCAGATCTCGACATCGCCAGGCCCATCCTCAAAGCACTTCTCAAGGAAAGGCGCGTAGCGGTTGTCCAGAGCGAGTGCGCCGATCGTATCTTCGAGACGCGCACGGGTGATTATGCCAGACTCGCGCTGTGCGAATACCTTCCGGTACTCGACTTTCCCCGACGTATCTGAACCCGAGTAGAGATGCCACGAGGTAAATGGATAAAACTCGATGCGGTAGAACCAACAGAGGAGCGCAACTAGGATTATTCCGGAGACCGTTAAAGCGTAACCGAAGCCTCGGACAGCGTCGCCTGTTGGGGTGACGCTAGCCGGATCACCTTCCTCTAAAGGCTGGACTGGACAGTGGGAGTCGCACCAGAGTAACTTCAGACGGTTACGGGCCACGTAGCCGTAGACCAACGCACCTAAGGAGGAGATCCCTGGTAGGAACAGCCAAGGCGCCAGCGGCCACAACACCGGTAGTGCTAAGGCAATCCGTCGGTAGCCGTAAAACCCGCGATAAGCCTGCCCTCGGAAGATGACATACATCTCCTCTTCCAGATCTCTGCGCGCCAGATTGAGCATGTGACTACGATTGTATTCGTTTAGGTCCAAGCGCCGGAAGTCGAGGAATTCGAGCCGAGTGAAGAGGTCAAAGCCAGCGAGCAAACGAACCGTCCGACGACAAAGAGGACAGAGGCCATCGTAGAGGACCTGAAGCCGGCCACGTTTGATCATAAGCCGGCTGCCGATTGTTTTTCGGATCTGGGTGAAATCAAAGAAGACTAGCTGGAGAAGAATGAGATCTAAGAATAAAATTCTCTGAAAGAGAAAGATACCAATATGCATCATTATCGCTGCAAAAGGGAAAATCCGCCGAGCAATGTGGGAGAGTAAGACCAATCCGAATAATGTTTCACCGAAAAGAGTAAATAAGCCCATCAAAGAGAACAAGATGTCAGGGGCATGGGTGAGATGCAAAGATAAAGCCCAGTCGAACTCCCTCGGAGTTAGAGTGTCAAAATAGAGCATACTCCTCATATTAGTTGGATTCCACCAGAAAAAGCCCCCATCCTGCAATTTACTTAGCCCATTCGCCATGTAAGGCAACGCAATCATCACCCAGCAGACATAGCGCGACCAACCGTAGACAGGGGAAGCGCGACCGGCGTCAGGTACAGTTTGGCCCTGGTAGATTTTCCGCAAGCGATCGACTGACCAACTGTCGCCGCAGGGCGAAAAACATAGGACCAGCATGACGTAGAGCGGCACCAAATTTTGGTGCCAGAAAAAACTGTGGTCTATAAGAATGCCAAGCAGCAAAAAGTAACACAATGCTCCTAAGGGGAGCACAACGCGCGTTCGCCAACCGACCAATCCGAGGAACAGAAGAAGTTCCGTCAATAATTGGAAAGCCCTGAGGCTCATCTCACTCGTAACCAATCCCTCAAAACCGATGGGAAGGGCATAAAGATAGCCGAGCATCCCCCTGGGGTGGCGCATCTCCGCTGCGAGCCACGCGACGCTTCCTAAATCCTCCCAAAGTGTTGTGAGAAGTAGGATGGAGCAAGTCCACATTCTGATCGCGCCCAAGGAGCCTGGCGTCGCTTCACCCACAATCCTCCGGATGAAGGCTGGGCTACTGATCACCAGCACGATGAGCCAGAATCCAAGACCGCTCAGCAAACCGGTAATGCTCACTTTGTCCCACTTCTGTAAGTAGTGGCTCACAGAAAACTCCGCCTGCCCGAGAATCATGCGGTTGAGGAACGACCAACTCTCACCGCGATAGGCGCTCTCAATGACTGGTGGTACAAGCAGCTGTGCGAAAACGATCCACAGCCCCAGCGAGAGCAGCATGAGGACCAGCAGCAAGCGGACACGGCCTATCCGCATCACGAAATTAGGGCTGTGCTTCAGTGGTGCACCCGCATAGGGTTTCTCAGTAGCCTGCCACATGATTTTTCCTTCAAGGTAGATCGGTCCTGCTTACCCTTGTTAGGGGAGCCTGGTGTTCGCTTTGATCCTTTATACAATAGGGTTCGATAGAGATCGACTCGTCACTTTGTGGCCTCACCCAGAGCAGTTGGCTTAAAGGACCGTCACGCGTCACATGCCTTACTGGCCCCCATCTAAATTCTAGTGGGGGCTTGCAGGCCCCCCGCGACCCAAAATTCTCCTCTGCCTCCGTATCAGGCCGGTAGATGGGTGCAACCCCACCAAAGCGGAACGCCCAAAATCTGCTTCGCACTTCCGGCGGCCATGCAGCTGCCAGGCGAACTATGAGCTCATAGGGGCGTCGCGGACCCAAGCTGCGCTCCGGTAGTACAACTGCGGCCACGGTAATACCATCTTTGGCGGAGACGTGGGCTTGGAGGGCTGCACCTATGGCCGACATCTGTTGTCGTTCACGAATAGCCGACCAGACTTCTGTGAATGTCGCATTTCCTGCAACGAAGCCAACAAGGAGAATGGGAACAGCCCAGAAGCGCTGGCGAACCAAACTGAGGCTTACGAGAACTATGAGTGCAGCTGTAATCGGGAGGAGCGGGAGCTCAAATCGGGAGGACATCCCGTCGCCGGGATTCCAGGGAATGCGGGCCATGGCGACGGTGGGCAGGAGGCCGGCGACGAGTGCCACAGCGAGCGGGAGAACATCTTGCTTACCGATGATATGCCTTGATGGAGGCGGAGCATGATGCTGAGCATTTCGGCTGCCATAGAGCAGCAAGCCCGCCACAAGAGCGCCGTATGCGGCAGCCAGAACGCCTGACTTTGAGAGCAGGGTTACTTCCCCCAACGAGTTCACAAAGCCACCTGCGACACTACGCCAGATCCCTTCCGCTACCTTGAAAGGGAAACGGGCGAGATGGGCTGTGCCGAGCGTGAAGACATAGAAGGGCTTGTATTCCGACCCCGTTGGTCGGGCCGTGTAATCCGCTACTATGAAATAGATCGCATAGGCAACACCCGCGGTAAGGATTGAGATCAAGATAGCGCGCCAAGCTCGAACTCTTGTTTCGGGATCGGGTGCACGCCATGCATACGACAAGAAGAAGATAACCATAACAATGACAACGGGCAGTGCGTATTCCGTGACGAGTATCCCGAAACCCAGCATCGGCAGGCTCACACCAAGCGCCGCCAGCCCAACACGGCCATCAGCCCGCACAAAACGGAGTAACAAGAGCAAGGCGCCGTAACTCAGCACGACGCTCAGCAACGAGGCGAGCGCGATGTTGGCGGTCACCAGTTGCACTTTGCTGATGATCGGGGCGGCCGTGACACAGCCGACCACCAGGGCGTAGGGTCGCAAATTGGGGAAGAGGGACGTCCAGAGCAGGGCCGACATTATACCGAAGATTGGCCAGAGAAGCGCCTGCGCCACGAACGAGGCACGCCAGAATGCGGGCTCAGACGTGGCGAGTAGTGACCACACGCTTGCCATGACGGGTCGATCAGCTTCGCTGGCCGCAATCATACCTGTGCCGTGCTCCCTTATTAGGAGCCACAGCCACGCATCATCCCAAATGGGGAAAGCCCAAATCGCGCCAATCGTAAGCGGCACGCAGATCAAAACCAGTGCGAGCACCGAAGCACTCGCTCTCCAGAATGGGGGAGCTAGAAAACCGAACCTGCGATCGTTAAACATCGGCCACACGTTTGACAAGAAGGCCTCATGAGGGCCAGAGATTTTGACCAGTGATAAAGGCCTTGTGCTTACGTTGTGAGAAATTACAAGAGCTGATCCACAATATATTCGGCGGTCCGGATAGCCAGTGCAACCATGGTCAGGGTAGGGTTAACAGCACCGGAGCTAACGAAGTTGCTGCCACCCACCACGAACAGGTTAGGGGTGCCATGGATCTTGCCAAATAGGTCGACAACGCTGTCCCGCGCGTCATGCCCCATACGACACGTGCCCATGTGGTGGTGGCCAGAGCTGAAATCCTCAGCACGGACGAACGTTGCCTCATCGGCGCCTGTGGCGGCCATGAAGCGGTCGAAGAGCTTACATGCAAAGCCATAGCTCTCATGGTCAAAGGCTATGCTTTCATAATGCGCATGCGCATAGGGGTCGCCATAGCGGTCGCACTGCTCCGATCGCGTTACGTATTTCTGCGGACTTGGGGTGGATTCCGCCTGTAGGACGATGGAACGCCAATGCTGCTGCGTGTTCAGGGACTCGACGATCTCTGGGCCTGTCTGCAGTTCCTTTGGGACGTCATTGTGAAACGTCACACGATTCGAAAAAAAATGGCTCGAAAACTGGATCATCACACCCCCGTGCTTTCCACGGTTTGGGGGGGCAAGGAATTGATGAGTCTGTCCCGTATACCCACCGAAGCGACCGGGATGAAAATGATCTTTGTAATGCAGATGACCCGACCAGATGTGGTGGAACATGAGGTGCTTGCCTACATGTCCGCCGTCATTTCCCACGCCGTCAGGGTGGCGCTCACTCATAGATAAAAGGAGCAGACGTGCCGATTCTAGTGCACCGGCGGCAACAATGATGACCTTGGCACTGTGTTCTCTCTCCGTCGCTTCGTCATTGGGTTGATAAATGAGGGCTCTGCCCTGTCCGGTCCTATCCACGATAAGCCTTCGCACGGAAGTGTTGGAATGCACCCTGCAGCGGCCGGTTTCGATCGCGCGCAGGAGATGGTAATTCGGGGAGTAGCGGGCGCCGATTGGACAGACCCGACACGTGCCGAAGTTCATGCACCCCGGTCGCTCCTCATAAGCCGCTCGCGTCCTGGCCTGCGGAGTGGTATGCAGCACGACACCGTGTTGCCGCAGCCTTTCGGCGAATATAGCATCGTCATAGCTCAATTCGAACGGTGGCAGGGGATATGGGTTAGACCGCCTGGGAGCGAACGGGTTGTCCGCATCCGTGCCCGATACCCCAAGCAAGGCTTCTGCCTTGCAATAGTAAGGCTCTAGGTCATCATATGCCAATGGCCAGTCCTCACCATAGCCATACAAGGTTCGCGTTTTGAAGTCTTGGGGAAGCATTCGCAGTGTGACTGCCTGCCAAACTGTGGCGCTTCCACCTACGACCATGACGCGTTCATGATTGAGGTCACCTCCGTAGTCGCCTGAACGTGTCAGATTTTGCAGATCTTTGGGAAGGTCGTAGGACGGGTTGTGGTACAGATAGAGGATCTGCTCGCGAAACTGAGGGGCGTGCGGGTAAGCGTACTCCGGACCCTTTTCGAAGAGCTCCACATCATACCCTTTATTGGCCAGGTGGTACGCGATGGTCGTCCCGACGATACCCGATCCAACGACTGCTACGGTGCTTTCGGTCATCCGAACCCCTTCCATGCTCGCCTATGCAGGCGATGGGGCATGTCGTGTCTGGCTCGGTGCTTGTGTATATTGATCCAGGCCTCGTGGCGTGCCTGGCCAGGCTTCATACCCTAGCGCGGTCCAGGCGTCAGTTCTAGAGAAAAGCAAGAGGATGTCGCGTACAATATATTGGTCAAAAAGCAACCATTCCCTCTCAAGAACTGCGACTCGTACTCTCTGCCACCTTGTATTGGCGCTACGAACTTTTGGCACCTTCTCAAGCATCTTCTGCTGCATCTGTCGGCTACAGTCCACGAAATCACACCCAACGGAGCGCCTCGCGCGACGGTCAAGAGCTGCGGCGAATTGCTCATAAAGGGCCTTGTTCCCGCGCAAGTTCTCAGCGCGCCAGCGAAAGAATTCCTCGTAGTGAGCTATCTGCACCGGCAGGCCGGCTAGTGCTCTCGTCGCCAGCAGCAAGGTGTTGAGGACTCC
This sequence comes from bacterium, assembly GCA_046727435.1. GTDB lineage: Bacteria > Tectomicrobia > Entotheonellia > J063 > CAVPRW01 > CAVPRW01. The sequence goes on from JBKPCR010000462.1 coordinate 8,318, forward strand.
TGCACTTAGCGGGCCCGTGGGCGCATCTTCTAGACCAGGAGACAGCAACCGAGCATAGAGCGCCCGGAACGCGGCCAGAAGCCAACCTTTAGCGCTTTGTGCTGCCAGCAGGACCGTAACGGCACTGACGCCAACCACAACGGAGAGCCTCAGGAACCCACGTCTTGTTAGGATCATTGCGTGAGCCTCTCCCCCACTGGCAGGTCCATCAGGCAATACCACTGGCAACGTTCATCCAGCCCCGTCGCCTCGGTTAGCTGCATAGCGATGCTCGAGCCATGGTGACTCCGGGGCAATTCTGGGGCAGGTTGGCACAGTCTGTTCTGTGGATACAGCTCAAGGGCGAAGCTCTATCACCACACTTGCACATTTGTGAATACCGTGGGAGCAAAGATCCTATGTAGGATTGGAATATTCATCAACAATAAGACCCCCATCAGTAGACCGCAGGTTATCGCTGATGCCATGAGTATCGGCTCTCTTGTCAGTCTCTCGGGTGCCTGAGCAGCCCCGTTTTCCTTAAACGCCAACGACAGGTAGACGGCCATCACGAGGGCCACCAATGGGAAGGCAAGGATGAGTTCCAGCCGATAACGCATGATGAACGCGCCGAAAAATAACATCGCGATCGATCCATAAAACATGATGGACACTAAGAGCCGCTCCTCAGTATAAAACCCAAACGATTTGCGGTACGCTACCGCTTGGACAGGATTGGCAATGCACCTGAGTTCGGCGAACCGCTTTATCGCCATGAAATAACACCCGACCATCCAGTAACTCAGCAATAGCGAAGCTGGGGGAATGGCTGAAATGTCAATGATGAACCATCCCGCGAGCATGCGTAGAGGGTTGTTAACCGCCTCGGAGAGAACGTCCAGATATGGCGAGTCTTTGCTGCGCAGCGGCGGAATATTGTAAACACAGCCCATAATCCAAAAGACAAACATTGTGGCTGCGAAAGGTATGGAAATGGTTAGTCCAAGTCCTACCCCTACAATCATTAACGTAATCCACTGTGCATAAGCCCACTGGATAGAAACACGACCGGACGGTACAGGGCGCATGAACTTTGTAGGGTGATGAATGTCAGCAGAAGCATCGATTACTTCGTTTATGACATAATTGCTAGAGGCGACTAGGCATGTCGACAGCAGGCCGACAATAATGCGTAACAATAGAGCAGGCGTCAACTGAGTGGGATCCAGACTAAGTGCCACGACAACGCCCGGAAGTACGAACACGTTTTTGATCCAGTGATCAATCCGGGCAATTTCGAGGTGTCCATGAACTGAAGGAGAAGACACCTTGAGTGTATTCAGTGCCACAGGTGCCGAAGTGGTACTTCCGATGCCGGGAGCTGTTTTCATTTTAGGACCAGGACAATGGAATCATGCGGATTCAAAGGAATCACTCGGTCGTAAAGCCATCGAAGGGCTGCCATCCTTAAACAAAGCCGGTTGAGCTCGCGCACCGGCAGGTAGGATTCGAGCCGCTCCGCCACATAGCTTACTCGAAAAAACCACTTTGCCGAAAAGCGTTTCACAACCGTCAACCCGGCTCGCTCAATCACCTTAAGTAAAGAAGAATGGCTGAAATATCCCACGTGGGCGAGACGAAAATGCCACCAGCGTTGGCCCAGCAAGTTCGCCGCAAGGCTACCGACGTTCGGCGTGACTAGGATGATAATTCCCTGCGGAGCAAGCGCTGCTGCGCAGTGCCGAAGTAGCTCAAGGGGAGTGGAGACATGTTCAATGATATCCACCAAAAAAATTACGTCGAACCGATGATTCGATAGCATAGGGTGGGGAAATACTCCTTGAAGTAGGTCAACCTGATAAAGGTCACGCGCCAGTTTCACAAGCGAACGGCTGGGTTCAACGCCGATGGCGTTAAAGCCGAAGCATTTGGCTTCAGCAACAAGCAAACCAGAGCCGGCGCCGACATCTAATAAAGAGCGGCCTGACTGATTGGCTTTTCTTGCCTTGCGGAGTAACCACCGCATTTGCAGGGCTCTTCCCTCTTGGCTCTCCTCATATCCTGGATCGAACATGTTCTCGTAGAGGGAAACCAATTCCTCCACTTCCTTATCATTCGAAAAGATAAAGCCGCACTCTCGGCATCTGAGAAGTGAGAGGGTTACTCCATATCGCTGGTCCGTAATGCGCAGATCTTCCGGCTCAAGCGGTCTCTGAATGCTGCGATCTTTCCAGTGTAGAGCGCCGGTGGCGCCGCAGATCCAGCATCGAGTCCCGGACTCGCGGTCATTAGCGGCGGTGGACGAGGTCGAGTGATTCATTATAGATTGATCCCTCGGTACATGAAGTCAACTTACGAATCTTATCGTGGGTGACGGTCCATGATGACTTGCACCATCTTTTGGGCGATCAATCGATTCCCTTCTGGTGTTACATGAGCGGTATCGATCCAGACCAACGGCTCGTATTCGTCGAAGACTTTGGCCATGTAATAAAGATCCTTGTACTTCTCAGCTGCCTGTTGGACCCGACGATAAACTGACCCGTAAAGCTCGATCAGGGCAGGATCCATTCCATGTTTCATCTCCTGCTCTTCGCCTGTCAAAGATTTGTCACCAACCGTAATGAATGGCTGCCAGAAAAAGAGAGCCTTGAAACCATACTCCCGTGCGAGCGCATGCACGATTTTGTAGTTACTGATATACCTCTCCACGACTGAATCACTCAGAGTTCCAGTGTCGATACCTATGGTCTTGTAGGTGAGCAGATCCGTGCTATTTGGCGACTTTTGTCTTAGTTCGGCCACCAACCTTTTGAGCAAATGAAATGAAGCCGATGATTCTATCCATGTAAGAAGCGATGGTTCCGGGCTCTCTCCATTCTGGAGCTTTTCGGCAATTTGATCGAAGTTCTGATGGGTGAGTCGACCCGATTGATATGCAGCATAGGTATCATTGACACCATCGTAGAAGATGACCAAATTCGGGATATTTCCTGACTGTAATTCCTGAATGAGCTGAATAACATTTTGCGTCGAAACAAAAGCTGATTCACCAAAATTCACCACGCAAACCGGCTCGTGTAGCAGGGCAGTGAAATCGGCCTGTAAGTATGCTGGTATCGTACCCCAATCTGGAGCGCCTGTACCCCACATCGTGGAACCACCAAAGGCGAATACTTTGTAAGAGTTAGCGCTACAAACCGCGCCGGGTGTCAATCCGATGCTATCTTCGTTGATGTGTATGAAATTACCCGTAAAAGGCGCTCTTCTCCAAATAACATAAGGGCGATATAGCTGCTTACGGCTTACACCGAACTCCTTTCAGTACTGTTCTGCCCATGCTTGAGAAGCATAATAGGACACATGAGCCCTTGGCTGTTCCTCGTCCCCTACGGGCTTAGGCTCTTTCCAGATTTTGTCCACAAATATAGATACCAATTGCAGGCAAACAAAAAAATAAGAGTATTCAAAGTAACAACGGCCACTGCTTTATAAGAATTCACGAGGCAGCGGCCAAGGTGTGAAGATTTCTGCCGATCGTCCAGGCTGCTTTTGGCCTGTGCCTGCTCGTCACCGAATGTCTTGCAGTTCTCCGCTCCTATCTTTCTATCGCGTTCCGTCATTAAATATCGTCCTCGATAGTTACGATTTAGGGTGGTCACCTCGGATCTTACTAAAGCCATGCCCAATTGCTTGGCAAATGACCATTTAAAGACACGATCAAGCTTGGCCTCATGGGATAACTATTCATGGACGAGCACCAACAACTGCTGACGCGAGGCACACGCTTGGTGCCGACGGGCTTTCCTATAGGTATCGAGGTAAATCCGCGCGCATTATTTGTTACAACTGAAAAGTCCCTGACGATACAATTCTCCGCTTGGCCTCTGCTAGCATCGGAATGACCTGCTCCCCGACATTATTCACCGCATATCGCCGCTTGCAGCGCCTTGTAGCTCGAGATCTCGACCCATCCGCGTGGATCCACGGTGTTCCGTCGGCCCATAATCACACAAGGGATCCCTGCGGCCGTTGCGGCGGGGGCATCGATGTCTGGTCGGTCAGCAATGTAGACGGCTTGGTGCTTCTCGACTCTCAGACGTTCGAGCGTCACCTCCAACCCGCGCGGACTTGGCTTGAACCGCCTCACCTCTGGATCCTGAGCACTCACGATCACGTCGAAAAAACGCAACAAGTCCATCGCTCGGAGCTTGGCCGTAGCAGGATAATCAGAAAACACCCCCAGCCGCCATCCCCGTGCGGTGGCGACCTGCAAGAAATCTTCTACACCCTGGTATCGTACACGTGGCAGAAAGATCAGGGGCTCTTGCTCCATCCAGCGGGCGATGCACGAGCGCGCGAGCGCTGGCCCCAAACCTGTCCACTGACAGGCTAACTGCAGTTGTACCTCCGCCAGATCACGATGAGCCAAAGGCGACGCCCGCAAGGCCTCCTGAGCCCTGCGATAGGCCCGCAGCACCCGCAAGGTGGACAGGCCTCGCACGGGGTGCCCGACATGAGCGCGCAGCACACACCACAGCATTCGCCAACGCAGGGGGGTCTGTCGATAAAGCGTCCCATCGAGATCAAGAATGAGGGCTTTTAACTGACTCGTGTCAATCGGCCCCCTATGGCTTTTCACATCGTGATGGTGCATCGGTGCCCTGACCTTCCCCCTGACTGAGGTCCGATTGCGGCGTAAGGGAGCGCAACTAATGTCTAGAGAAGCATCGATGCAGATTTTATACTCTTCATCCGTGAGTTCCAAAAACTGCGTATGGCTCAGGCAAGACCCCCTATTCTCTTTGTAATAGGAGGCACGATAGGCGATCCAGTTGGGGCGACCAGGCAGGGTAAATACAGATCTTCATGTAGTTCCTCTAATCGTATCGTTCTATTCTTCTGAGGGGAACGTTGGAGTGGCTATGGCGGTCACTGCGGCAGCGCCGCCGCAGTGACCCGTGCCGGGCTTCGGAACAGCCCGGCCGACGGAACACCTAGAACAAGGTGTAGATAAACGGCGCAATGGCAGAACTTTGAGCGAAGATCATCAGGCCTGCGAAGAACAGCAGCATCAAGATCATCGGGGAGAGCCACCACCACTTGCGCCGCCAAAAAAACTGTAGGAGCTCTCCAGCTATCCCCAGACGATTGACGAGGCTTTCGACGATCCGCATAGGCATTAGCTCCTCGACGTCATGCCTTCAGTCTTTTCAATCACGTGGTCCCCAAGGACCAGCACGTCCATACCACTGAGGCTGAAGGTGTTGAAGGCTTCGTGAGGCGTATTGACGATTGGCTCGCCTTTTAGGTTAAAAGACGTGTTCAGAAGGATCGGCACCCCGGTGGCTTTGCCGAAGGTGTCGATGAGCCGGTAATAGCGCGGGCTCACTCCTTGGTGGACCGTTTGCAAGCGTCCCGTGCCATCCACATGCGTGACGGCGGGGATGAGATGTCGTTTGTCCTCGCGCACATCGACGACGTAGAGCATGAACCGACCGGGGTAGTGCCTAGCGGCATCGGACAGCACGAAGTAGTCTTCCGTCTGTTCCGCCAATACCGATGGCGCGAATGGACGAAAAGGCTCACGGAATTTGATCTTGACGTTGACGATGTCCTTCATGTCGCCCCGCCGGGGATCGGCCAGGATACTGCGATGGCCCAATGCTCGGGGCCCCCATTCAAACCGCCCTTGGAACCAGCCGATCACCTTCCCCTCCTGCAAGCGGTCCGTGACATGGGTGAGCAGTTTGTCTTCGTCGTCGAATCGGCGGTAGGGGATGTTCTCCTCTTTCAAGAACGTGGCGATCGCGCCGGCCCGATGTTCCTCCCCCCAGTAGGCATGCTCCATGATAAATTGTCGCGGTTTGCCGAGCACCATGTGGTAGGCATAGAGCGCGGCCCCGATGGCGCCGCCGCCGTCACCGGCCGCGGGTTGGATGTAGATCTCTTCAAACGGCGTCTGGCGCAAGATTTTTCCGTTGGCCACACTGTTCAGGGCCACGCCGCCGGCCATGCACAGCCGCGTCATACCCGTCGCCTGGTAGGCGTGCTGCGCCATTTGCAGGAGCGCCTCTTCGATGACCGCCTGAATGCTCGCCGCCACGTCGGCGTAATATTGGTTCTGGCGCGCCAGTTCCTCGTAATTCCCCGGCTTCTCACCGAAGTAGACCGGATAGCCGCTTGACCGCGTGAAAAAATAGGCATCCGGAGCGCGCGGCGGGCCAAACAGCTCGACAAACTTCTGATTGAACGTCTGGTCGGCGGAGTAATGGAAGGAGAAATAATCCATGTTGAGCTCAAAACTGCCGTCACCCCCGAGCCGGATCAGTCGGTGGACCTTGTCCACGTATCGGGGGCTCCCGAAGGGCGCCATGCCCATCACCTTGTATTCGCCCTCATTGACCTCAAACCCGAGAAAGGCCGTAAAGGCGCTATAGAGCAACCCCAAGGAGTGGGGAAAGCGGATTTCCTGGCGCACCTGGATGTCCGTCCCTTTGCCGACTCCGAGGCTGGCCGTGGCCCACTCGCCGACGCCGTCGACGGTGAGGATCGCGGCCTCCTCAAATGGGGAACAGAAAAACGCACTCGCCGCATGGGAGAGGTGGTGCTCGCTAAAGAGCAGCTTCGAGTCCGGTACCCCGAGGCGCTTTTGGATGTGGTGCTTGATCCAGAGCTTGTCGCTCAGCCATGTGACCATCGCCTCTCGGAACACGCGATAGGAGCGAGGAAAGGTTTGCATCGTGGAGAGCAGGAGCCGCTCGAATTTCACGAAGGGCTTCTCGAAAAAGACGACATAATCCACATCAGCTGCCGTGATCCCGCCAGCCCGCAGGCAGAAGTGAATGGCGTGCTCAGGAAACTCGTAGTCGTGTTTCTTCCGACTAAACCGCTCCTCCTCGGCCGCAGCGACAAGCTGGCCGTCGCAGAGCAGCGCCGCTGCCGCGTCGTGGAAGTAGCAGGAAATGCCAAGGATATACATCAAGATTGCCTCCTCGCATGCTCCATCGCGACTTCTTCCCTGGCATCGCTGTCGCACCAGCCCCGCGGTGTGCTCGGCTTCATCGCCAAAGGATCGCTGCGCCAGCGCAGGGCCACGGCTACTGGGCCAATAACCAGGAAGTAAAAAATCGTCATCAGCGCCCTGGCCTGGAAGTCGCCGATTTTTCTGGCAATCCGTTTCCATCGCTCCCAGAGTTGTCGCGCCGAAACGGCCGCCCCACGCCCCCAACCTTGGACACTGCCAGCATCCCGCTCTAGCAATTTTATCACCCTATGCAAGGAGTAGTCTGACCGAGTGTTACAGGCAGGGTCCCTCGTTGCTTGCTGAAAGCAATATTACACTGAATCCATTGAGTTTCCAACACTGCTGTCCGGCTAGGACTAGGCGACACATAGCAGTCGACCTCCTGGGGCAGGACGCTGTTACGGGTAGCATAAGTCAAGCAGGGTTCGCGTGTCGGCTAGGTTGATTTGAAGGAGGCGCAGCTGCTGCTGGAACGAGAGGCCTAGGCCGGCCTGGAATCGCAAGAATGCTAGCATCAAGTACGTGATCAGCGCCACCCAGATTTGGGTCATGACCGCGTTCTCGGAGGTGCCCAAGAAGGTCTTGATCTTCAGGTTCTGTTTGATGGCCTTGAAGAACAACGCAATTTGCCACCGTTCTTTGTCTATCGCCGCAATCGTGGTGGCAGCCAGATGGAAAGCGTTGGTCCAGAACACGTCGTGTTTGCCGGTTTCGGAGTGTCGGTACCCCACCCGCCGGAGCATAGTGGGGGAGGCAGTGCCTTTCTGGCCCAACAGGACGACGTTGTGATCTGAGGTGACACCTCGCTGCCAGTCCACAGTAAAGCGCGCGGTCACCTTGCACTTGGCATTGACCTTTTGACGGGTCACACAGGACACACCATCCTGAGTCAGGCGGCAGAGGAACCGATAGTCGATGTAACCCCGATCCATGGTGACGATGCTGTCCCTGGGGAGCCGTAGCTCACGGGCCACGGTGCTATCGCTCGGCTTGCCCTCGGTGAGCACCACAAAGACCGGGATGTAGCCCCCGTGATCCAGAAGCGTGTGGACCTTCACGGCCCCTTTGGCTCTGCGGAAGCGGGCCCAGGGGAACAAACTCAAGCAGAGGGAGATGGTGGTGCTGTCCAAAGAGAAGAGCGGGCTTTTGAACCGGAAGCCATGCCCCGGCGCGAATGCCCGGCAACGGGCATAGAGTGTGGCCAAGAGGGTTTGGTACAGCGTCGCGGGCCGTCGCGCATTGGCCTCAGCGAGCGTGGAGCGCTTGGGCGGCGTCAGGCCGAGGGGAGCGAGAGCTGTGGACTGCGAGGCCATGGTGGTGACCACATCCCGCAAGCTATGGCGTCCAGCCAGCTGGGCGAAGACGAGCGTGCCGAATTGGCTCCATCGGCTCAGCACCCGGCTCGGGAGTCCGGTCCCATACTCGTTATCCAAGGACTCGATTTGAGCTCTGGGCATCATCTTTAACACCTGGCCAAGGATGCTGGTACCATGGGTCACGGCTCGAATCCTCCTTGCGGTTGAATGCGTTGGCCAAAAACCCATTTTACCAAAAGGTAAGGCTCTTCGAGCCGTTGCTCACTCCTGAGCCGGACAGCAGTGAGTTTCCAAACGTTTCATAGCAACCTAGTTCTGCCACCATGGGCCTGCAAAGAGGCTGCATTCAGCTTGCTGGTGTTTTGCTGGCGTTCAAACTTGATGGGATAGGTAGCCTGGAGCCCCTTGGTCTACTGAGTTTTCAAGATGTCCACAGCAAGGCCACAACCCTCGTCAGCCATGAATTCCCTGATGCCTAGTACAGCTCGTCGTGATTGAGTAGCCAACATGAGGCGGCCATGGCATGGACCTCGGCCACGGATTTCGTGGACCAGCTGAAGGGATGCGCGTACTAATTCCATTCACGAATGAACTGTCCGATCTTGGCTTGGAGGTGCTCTGTCGATTCAAAATCAGCGATACGCAGGCGTTGACGTTGGAAGATGCTGAACCACTGCTCCACCTGATTCATCCATAGAGCAGTGGACAGGCGTGAAATGCAAGACAAAGCGTGGATGTTTTACCCTGACCGAGCTACGTCGGATTGGGAGTATCCAGCGACCGGTAACAGGATGATTTTCCCCCGGCGTGCCAGCCCTGCCGCAATGGTGGTCGACCGTTGCCACCGTTCCAAGGTCTGGTGCCTTTCCAGGAATAGGATAATGCGCGATGATGACTTACGGCCGCGTGCCCTAGCAATCTCCTACCAGCAGTACGGTTGTGGCTGGGCCCAAGGTACCGGCATGCGTCCCCAGAGTCAAGGGAATGTGGGTAATTTTTCATGTCGCGCTGTTCTTAGCGAGTTGCTGTCATACGTCTTGATTGGTGGCGGAGCAAGGTCAGAGCCACGGCCTGTGAGGAAGAGAGAGGATGGGATTGGCTGAGGGCAAGACCTACCGCTGAGACATCTATGCCGCAACCACCATTGAACAATCGATCTCAACAGCAATACTCCGTTGCAAGAGGTCAACCGACAGAATCACGATGCCTTTCTCTAACCGATGGCGCATGAGGATCCCCTCGGCTCCTGCCAAGGGACCACTCATGATGCGCACACGTTGCCCCTCCTTGAGATACGGATGGGGGAGAACCGGTAGGCGAGCCTGCAGGACCTTCTGTATCGCTCCGATGTCTGCATCAGGGACCACACCCAAGCGGTCCCACCGCTCCCCAAGGATGCGCACCAGCCCTCGGGCTTGACGCACCTCGAGATAGCTCACTTTGTCCATAGCGTGGCGGAGAAAGAGATAATTTGAAAACATCGGTATAGAGACGAGGTGTTGCTGACCGGCACGTCGCGCCCACACCTCGATCTTGGGGAGAAACGCATGAAAGCCCTTGACCACGACTTGGCTGTAGACCAACTGCTCACAATGGCTCCGCGTGTAGAGGGCGTACCAGTGTTCAAGAGGGGGTTCTTGGGCTTCCCTTTGAGCCTCGGCCTGATCACCTGATCTCTCACCTTCGCCTCTTGCTCTCATTGATAGGCTCCGCCCCCTTCAAGAGTAACTCCTCCTTTAAAACCAATACCTTAGAACACCCTGGAGGAAATGGGCTTCGCCCCCTTCGGCTCTAGCCCATTCTCCAGCACCTGAAAATCTTCGAGCCCAGATTGTTGAGGCCAGCTGTCAAACAGCTACTTTCTAAGCGATCACGCCTGGCTCCGTGGTCTTAAAGAGCCATGCTGTATCGTAGCAGCCGCATTGCTGTCGCACATGCTCTATGAAATCGGACCTACATAGTACAGAGGCTCTATGAGTAGGGCTTCCCGTCAGGCAACCCTGCTCGCCACATCACCGCCGTCACGCAGAAGTGGCCCGTGCAGATTGGCGTCGAACATACATCTCTAGCTTCCGGTTGAAGCGCACGGCATCCTCCAGAAAGGGAAAATGCCCGCTCGCATTCCAGATCTCCAATTCCACCTCAAAGAGTCCTGCAGCTACCTCGCGTGCCAGGTAAGGTGGCGTGAACAGATCATTCATCCCAGCGATCACCAGACTCGGCACGCGGATGTCGCCAAGATCGCCGGCCACACTGGCTGCCAGACATGCAGCCCAAGCGTAGGCCACTGTCTTGCTATCTTGATCCATGACGATTGCCCGTAGTCGCTCGACCTCTGGGACATGTCTCTCCACATACGTAGGAGGAAAGACATAGCGCAGAAACAAATCCGTATGAGCCGCCATATCGCCTGACTCAGCTAGACGAAATAGCCGATCAATGAGGCTTTTGGTATGTTCACTGATACGCATCCAGGGACTGACGAGTATGAGACCTTGGACCAATGATGGCGCAATCAGTGCACACTGAATCGCTACGGCAGCCCCCATGGATACACCGACCAGGAACGCCCGCTCCGGAACCACCTGCTCCAGCAACCGCTGCATATGGACGGCTGCCCGTCCAATCGACATCTCATCCAGTGGCCACCCTTGTTCCCCATGGCCCAGAATGTCGACGGCCACCGTGAGGTACTGGCCTGCAAGCGGGGCGACCTGATGCTGCCAGATCCTGCGGTCCGTGGCCACTTGGTGAATGAATACCAAGGGAATGCCCTTTCCTCTCGCATCATAAACTGTTGCATACCCAGCCAACTTTATTGTCGCCACACTGTCACCGCCATGTCAGAGCCTTCATGGCAGATAGGTCTGCACTGTCGCCCCTTGCCGGGATGATGTACGACGTCACATGCGCTTCTAAGAGAAGACTAAACACTGGCTGGGCATATTGTCATCTCCGGCAATACGCTCCTATGAGGCCATCTCCTATCCGGAATACCATGCACGATTCAATATTTAACATCGATATTTGGATAGGATACGCTTAAAAACACAACGGGGCCGGGGACGGTTGCTCCGTCGTAGATGGAGCGCTTCCAGACGGCAAAGTCTGGGATGCCGGAAGTGATCCCTCAGTGGGCTATTCCCCAAATGACTCCCAGCAAGGGGTGCGGACCTCCTACCCCGTTGTTTTCACCGTTACCCTAACTAATCCCTATGCCTCAGTACTGAGTTCCTCAAGTTATTCAACCTTTTCGAGGAAAAGCATCACAACACTGGCGACAAAATTGCCCCTGATTTCGCCCCCACTTTGATGCTCGTTACCTGCTAAGAGCATCTTTCCCGACGAGATATTCCCAGCCCAACATCCAAGCCAAAACTCAATCAGGTACTTTTGACGTTGTCCCACTTTTTTTCACGAATCCCACGGCCTGCAGTATCCCAGTGGGGCGGGAAGCATCATCCCACGCCTCGACGCACACGCCACGGAAACTTTCAGCTCTTCTTCAGAGCGAAGGGAGGTTCCCAGCATTTGGATATCAGCCGCAAGGAATGGTGGAAGGAAGTCACTGCAGAGACCCTGACAGCTATATGGGACCGCCCCCTCGAGAGCAATGAGACGCTGGCCCCTTGAAGCGGCATTTGACCTGAACAGCGCTAAATCGCTGTTGGCTGTGGGAGGGAAAATCGAACAGTAATCGACCGTGCTTCGAGGTGTGCGAGAAAAGGTAAACCCTGCCACATGGGATAGATGGGCTACCCAAGCGAGTATCTCTAGTCCCGTTGCCTGCCCGACTTTTTGGCCCATCGTTGTGAATACGACCCCCAACGCCCTAGCAGGTATCGACTGCGTCTTTTATGATCCGCCAACCTGATGGTCAGCGCACGAGCGGCCCTAAAGAATTCATAAATGCAGGATGTTCCGCTCGATCTTCCTCAGACTAACTGCACAGAGAGCAATGGGCCTCTGGCAGCAACGACATTCACACCCCCACTTGAGCTGCCAAACTTGACATGCTCAAAGCATATCTTGTCTCTCCGCTACATCTTGGACTGTTCTCTAAACCGACTTAGAAGCATTCAGAGACATAACGGCTGCCAAATGAGGCAGCCTTACACGAGCTAATGTATCAAAATGGTACATAATACATCTATCTCAGGGGATAAAACCATATATCTGTACTGTTATGTACCATACCGTGTCATAACTGTCAACTAAAAAGCCTAAAAAACGAATCCCAAAATAGGCTCACATAGAAAAGGTAATATATTGAAATTATTAGATAAATAATCTATTTCACTTGGCTCGGATCGCATACAGGGCTTATTTTTTTATGGATCCGACGATCATCATATGAATGTATAGTAAAGTATATTAATAATTATGTTTGATAATATATGATTATTTTATGGTATAAATAAAAATTTACGGTCAAAATGCTCATGAGATAAGGAATCATGTGGAGGCGGGCCTACCTTACCCGCTGAAGTTATAGTTACCTGCCAGAGAGCGATATCCTGATGAAGAGTGTCTATTACAGGTTTACGATGTGGCCACCGAGTCCATGCCCACACCCTTCGGGCGAGCAACTGTCTTGGTTGTCAAGCGCGCGTGGCATAATTTTCGTGCCAAGGGGTCCGATGGTTCCGCATGGCGTTGAGCATCGTCAACCGCTGGCGCATACAGGCGGTGAGGGCCACCTGCGGTGCGTTCCCAACCGCCCG
>JBKPCR010000463.1:0-6865 GCA_046727435.1 bacterium
CACGACATGGAGGTGGTGCAGCGCTATGGCCGGCGGGTTCTGGTGTTCGATAATGGACGGGTGATCGCCGATGGCGACCCCGCCAGCGTCCTCGCCGATCCCGAGGTGCGAAAGGCGGTCCTGGGGCGGGTGTAGGTCAGGGGTTACCGAAAGCGCTGAACGGAAATAGGTGCCGCATGTTGCAGGTCGATGGCCTTCGGGTCACCATCAAAGGGTTCGTCATCTTGCGAGGGATCAGTCTAGACGTCCCACCAGGTGGGTTGATCGGTCTGGTAGGCCGGAACGGCGCTGGCAAAACCACTACCCTGAAGAGCCTCATGGGGATTCTACCGGCGTCGGCAGGGAGCATTCGGTTCAATGGCGACGATCTCATACGGGTGCCGGCCTATCGGCGCGCCCAATTGGGGATCGGCTATATGCCCGAGGACCGGCGGCTGATCGGGGCCTTGAGCGTGGAAGACAACATTCTGTTACCGGCCTGGGCGAGTGGGCTTGAAGACGGCCATCAGCGGTTATCCTCGATTTATCAGCTGATGCCCGATGTAGGCGAGCTGGCCAGGCGAAAGGCCTCACAGCTGAGTGGTGGGCAGCAGAAGCTGGTCGCTCTGGCGCGGGCGCTGATGAGCGGTACCAAGCTCCTGCTCTTGGATGAGCCTTTTGAAGGCCTATCCCCTGCCTTTGGCGAGAAGCTCGCCGGCACCATTCGTGAGTTGCAACGGGCTGGCCTGTCCGTCCTGATGGCCGAATCTGATTTGAAGCGGATCAGTTTTTGCGACACCATCTACACCATTGAACGAGGGGAGATGATCCAGCGCGCCGACGTGTGACACCGCGGTTGCATTGAGGGAAGCAGAGCCCTTGCGCTGTCGTCTCACAAAACAGCAATGATAAGACCTCATGGCAGCGCGCCGTCGCAGCGGGCGATTGGCTAGATGTAGCCATGGGGGACAGTGGCACTTAGATGCCGAAGGGAGCGTGCACATGGATCAGCTGCGTGTGCGACGGATTGTCCTCATCACTCTCGGGTTGGTCTGGGCGGGATTGGCAGCGGCGTGGGGTCAGCAAGCGAAGTATGGTGGCACCTTGCGCGTGGCATTCGAAGCCGATGTCACGGGTTTCGACCCCGCTATCCCCGGCCTCCAGAATTATTATGTCAACCAAAACCTGTTCAACACCTTGGTGACGCTCGATGAGAACCTGGGCTTTGTCCCAGACCTGGCCGAATCCTGGGATGTCCAAGAGCAGGGGAAGGTCTACCTGTTCCATCTCCGTCGCGGCGTGCAATTTCATGATGGCACAGACGTCGACGCTGCGGCAGTGAAATGGAATCTCGACCGCATCATGGCCGACGACAAGGCTCCGGCGCACCGCTTCTTCGCCAATGTCGAGTCGTCTGAGGTGCTCGATGCCCAGACGCTGAAAATCATCATGCGTTACCCGACCACCACGCTGCTGTCGGCCCTGGCCACCAATGGCACAGGATTGCATATCATCTCGCCGACATCCGAGAAGACCTAGGGTAAGGATGTTCTCCGCCATCCCGCCGGCACCGGCCCGTTTCGCTTCGTTAGCTGGGAACAAAACTCGCGTATCGTGCTGGAGCGCAACCCCGACTATTTCAAAGCAGGGCTGCCCTACCTGGATCGCCTCGAATATCGCATCATGAAAGAGGGAGTGACCCGCGCGGCGGCCCTGCGGGCCGGGGAGGTGGATTTCGTGAACTGGACCCCCCGTGAAGCACTGGAGCGCCTATCGAAGGATCCGAAGTTGCGGGTGCTGCAAGGCCCGGAAGCGTCGCACCTCTACAGCAACTTTACCGTCACTCGCAAACCCTTCGATGACGTGCGGGTGCGCCAGGCCCTGATCGGTTACGGCCTCAATCGACCAGCTATAGCCAAGGCAGCCATGTTGGGGTACGCCACGCCTTCGATCAGTTTCGTGTCGCCCGGCGCACGAGGCTACCTGGACCTGTCGGAGCGGTATCCGTATGATCCCGCGCGCGCTCGGGCTTTGCTCAAAGAGGCTGGCTTCGATGAAAAAAATCCTCTCCGTTATACCATCATGACCCATGGCGCCGAGCCGTCGCTCCCGACCATCGCCACCATCGTCAAGACGCAAATGGCTGCCATCGGGGTCGAGGTGACGGTTGAGGTCATCGACCGACCCGTCTTCTTGAAACGACTCTTGCGAGACCGGGATTACGACCAGGTGATCAATATGGCGCTCCCCTTCCTCGATGTCGGTGACCGCGGCTTTGTGCTCGAACGTGGCGGGCTCAATCTGCCGAACCATCAGGACGCCAAGGTCGATGAGATGTTTGATCGCTGGCGGCGCGCCCTGGACCCGCAAGAGCAGCGTACAATCGCCGACGAGGTCCAGGGCTATGTGGCGGACAATGCCTTGTATACGGCCATCTGTGGCAATCCAATCGTCAACGCGCTGCGCGCCAATGTCAAAGGCTACACCTATATGCGCGGGCTGCTGGTGATGTTTGAGCGCACCTGGCTCGATCGGCCGTAAGAGGAGCGCCCGCCACAAGCCAGGTCTCCGCAGCTTGGCAGCGCAGGCAAAAGGTGGCTCAACTGGACGGCCCCACTAGAGCGCTTGTTAGAGGCACTAGGGCAGGTCATGAGGCAGGCAAAGTAAGACCGCAACTGCGGATGCACGCAGACGAACGCCGATAATCAGCGTGTATCTGCGTCCATCTGCGGTTCATTCGCTCACGTGCGGTGACGCAGCTTCGGGTCGAGGGCATCGCGCAGCGAATCGCCGAAGAGATTGAAGCCGAACACCGCCAGGCTGATGGCTATACCGGGGAAAACAGCCACCCACGCCGCCCGTTCGGCATACGCCAGCGCGCCGTTGAGCATCAATCCCCACGACGGCGTGGGCTCGGCAGTGCCCAGCCCCAAGAAGCTCAAGGAGGCTTCCACGAGGATGGCGTTGCTGAACTGGGCCGTCAGCAGGATCAAATACGGCGCCATGACGTTGGGGATGATATGGCGCAGGATCACCCCCAGGTGGGAGTACCCGACAGCACGGGCCGCTTCTACATACATGTGTTCTTTGATGCTCAGGGCATTGGAGCGGACGATGCGAGCGGTGCGGGGAATGATGGGGATGGCGATGGCCAACACCACATTGGGAATCGATCGGCCCAGGACGGTGACGATGGCCAGCGCCAGAATCAGCAACGGGAAGGCCAGCATCACATCGACGAGGCGCTGCAGGAACAGGTCCACTTTACCGCCGAGATAGGCGCTGACCACGCCCACCAGGGCCCCACCGGTCGCGCCGACGAAGGCAGCGGTCAGGCCGATGAACAGCGCCACGCGCGCCCCATAAACAATGCGGGTGAACAGATCCCGGCCGAACTCGTCGGTGCCGAACCAGTGGTCCAGGCTCGGGGACTTGAACTGTAAGCTCTGATTGATTTCATAGGGATCATAGGGGGCGATGACATCGGCAAAGATGGCGGTGAGGATCATCAACAGAATAATGGCGCCACCGATGGCTCCCAAGGGTTTCGTGACGATAAACTTGCGGATCGCGGGCCAGGCGTAAGTGCCGGCCCACTGCTTACCCCCCGCAACGGCCTTCAGCTGTTGGGTCGTGAGAGGTATCTGCTCCTCATGCGTTACCTCAGCCATCCCAGCCTCCTTAGCGGTAGCTGATCCTGGGGTCTAGCCAGGCATAGAGCAAATCGACGATCAGATTGCTGAAGACGATGATAAAGGCGGTCAGCAGCACCATCGTCTGCACCACCGGGATGTCCCGATGCAAAATGGCATCGACCACAAAGCGGCCCAGCCCGTTCAGGGTAAAGACGGTCTCCGTGACCACCAGACCGCCCATCAGGAAGGCCAACTCCGCCCCGATGATGGTGATCACCGGCAACATAGCATTCTTCAGGGTATGTTTGGCGACCACAATGCCTTCGCGCAAACCCTTCGCCCAGGCCGTCCGAATGTAGTCCTCCCGCATCACCTCCAGCACCGCCGAGCGCGTCAGACGGGTGCTTAACGCGGCATTGCGGTAGCCCACGGTGACGATGGGCCACACCAACTGCTTGAAGTTCTCCCACGGATCTTCCCAGAGCGGGACGAACACCAGCGGCGGGCTCCACTGGAAGTAGATCACCAGGAAGAGGATGAGCAGGATGCCGATCCAGAAGTTCGGGAGCGCCAGGCCCCCGATGCTGACGACGCGCACTCCATAGTCCACCCAGGTATCCTGACGGATGGCCGCCAGCGTGCCCAGTGGGATGGCGATCAGGGCGGAGATCAGCGTCGCGAAGAGGGCGACCTCAAGGGTCAAGGGGAAACGAATACGCAGTTCCTCGAGCACCGGCGCCCCGGTCCACAGGGAGTTGCCGAAGTCGAGGCGGACGATGCCCCAGACCCACGAGAAGAACTGTTCATACAGCGGGCGGTCGAGCCCCAATTTGTGTCGCACTTTCTCGACTTCCATGAGATTGACATCGCCGCCTTGCTCACCAGCGCCCAGGATCAACAGGGCGATGTCCCCAGGGACGACGTGCATCAGGATGAAGACCACCAGGGCTGCCCCGAGCAGGGTGGGAATCATCAACAGAATACGCTTGACGATGTATTGCCACACAGGTTCGGACCTCCATCAGCAGGGCACCCCCCCACCCATCCCTCCCCCTCGCGGGGGGAGGGTTAAGGAGGGGGTTACTGGATGCCTCTCACTTCGCCGCCAGCCACACATCCTCGAAGCGTCGATTATTCCAGTGGCTGGGGAGCGGCTCGTAGTTGCGCAGGCGGGCCGTACGCACTTCCAGGCGTGTCGTCCACGCCCCCGGGATGCGCCAGACCTTCTCCAGGATGCGTTTCTGGATCTCCTTCACCAGTTGGATGCGCTTCTGCTCGTCCATCTCCTTCGCCTGCTGCGCGAAGAGCCCATCGACCACAGGGTCGCTCATGCGGCCCCAGTTCTCTGGCTGCCCGGTGACAAATTTGTCCAGCAACTCTTCGGGGTCTCCCACCAATTGAGAACCATAGGGGTCCACGATGAGCTCAAAATCCCTCGCCACCCGGGTCTGACTCCAGGTGGCCGACTCCTCCACCTTATGCTCGGCCTCCACCCCGATCTTCTTCCACGACGAGATCAGGTAGACGGCTAAATCGATATACGGCATTTTGATATTGCGGTTGGTCAGCACCGTCTTGAAGCCATTGGGAAAGCCGGCCTCGGCTAACAACCGCTTGGCCTCGCGCAGGTTGGCGGCGTGGTCTCGGCTGAAGCCCGGCAACGCTTCCAACTCCTCCGGGCTCAAGGCCCACTGGCTGTCCGGGTGCATGATGCCCCCGACATATTCCAGGTTGGTGATCGGCGCCAGCGTTTTGACCAAATCGTAGCGGTCGAGGGCCAAGGTCAGGGCCTTGCGCACCCGTTCATCGTCGAAGGGCTTCCTGTCCATATTGAAGGTGACCCCAAAGTTGCCGATGTTCTGCACCTTGGCTACGACCACCTTATCGCCCAACGACTGCTTGATGGCATCGACATCCCCAGGGGGCATAAAGCGCAATTCTGCATCGACGCGTCCCGACCGCAGGGCAGTGGTCCGGGCCG
The DNA here is from genome assembly GCA_046727435.1 of bacterium. Taxonomy (GTDB): domain Bacteria; phylum Tectomicrobia; class Entotheonellia; order J063; family CAVPRW01; genus CAVPRW01. Next base: position 5,596 of record JBKPCR010000463.1, read on the forward strand.
AGGTGTCGACGATGATGAAGTACTTGATCCCGTCCAGGTAGGGCAGCCCTTTTTTCCAATAGTTCGGGTTGCGCTCCAGTTCGACGTAGGAGCCCCGTACGTAGTTCTTCAACTTGAAGGGCCCGCTGCCGACGGCATGGGTCTTGAAGTAGTGGGGATCCGTATCGAGATATTTTTTGGGATAGATAAAGTTGGCCGGGCCGGCCAGGTTCGACAGGAACGCCGGCGACGGGTGGTGCAGGCGGATGACCACCGTGGAGCGGTCGGGGGCCTCGATGCTCTTGACCATCTGAAAGTTCCCCCGCCGCGGACTGATCACGCCCTCCGACGGAAAGACAATCTTATCCAAGCTGGCCTTGACATCCGCCGAGGTTAGCTCGCTGCCATCGTGGAACGTCACCCCCTCGTGCAACGTAAAGGTGTACGTCAGGTGATCGTCTGAGACCGTCCAGGATTTGGCCACATCACCGATGATCTGGGGATAGTTATGGGGATCTAGCACGACCAAGTTATTGTAGACCGGGCCCATCGGTTGGGCGACCGCGAAGGTTTGCTCCTGCTGCGCGTCCAGGCTGGGGGGGTCAGCGGGAAGGGCCACCTGGAAGATCCCGCCACGGCGCGGCTGTTCCTGTGCAAGGGCCATTGGCGCTGCCCATAGGCCGATCAGTGTTACAAAGCTGAGTAAAGCTGCACCCACGTTTAGCATTCCATCTCCTCCTTGAAACGCCGGTTCATCCAATGGCCCGACTATGACGGATAGTTACGCCTCACGTCGGAGCACACCACGATGCGTTCCGACATCTCCTGCAGCAACTGGATGCACTTGCATCCCGTCATCTCCCACGGCGGGGAGGCAATCCGGCCTCGATCCACGCATATAAGCAAACACCAAGGCGCGATTACCAAGGTAAAACTAGGCGATGAGAGCACTCTGACAGGCCCTTTCCCGCATCCGAGCGCAGGAAAGGGGGTTAGACACGGGTGAGCAGGCGTCCAATGAACAGATAGAGGATGGGGCGCAGTGTGATGGGCATCGGACACCTCCTACTACTATGACCCACTATGGTGGGCGATGCCAGCCAGGCCGAGCACTCCCGCTCAGAAGCCGTGACGAGCGCTCGTGACTTCACAGGAGAGGTAAATCAATGAGTTAGAAAGTGTCCGGGGAGTGTACCTTTAGTGATATCCAGATGTCAAGAGCTTTTTTCACGTACTACGATGCTCTCTTGCATCCATTCCCGGTCGCCAGCGTCGTGAAGCGGCTCTTGAC
>JBKPCR010000464.1:0-9042 GCA_046727435.1 bacterium
GGACTATCTTCCGTACTGTGTCGCCAAGGCCGGCGTGATTGCTCTCACGACCGCTCTGGCTAAGACGCTGGCGCCGCATATACAGGTCAACGCGGTAGCACCCGGTCCCGTACTGTTACCCGAAGACTTCAGCGACACCCTGCGCCAGGCAATCGTGCAGGCCACGCCGTTGAAGCGCATCGGTACACCCGACGACATCGCGAAGACGGTGGTGTTTCTGGTCGAAGGTTCGGATTTTATCACCGGGGCGGTCATTCCCGTCGATGGCGGCCGACTGATTGCATGACGAATGTTCAAGGGGGCAAAGCTCAAGATGCACGGTGAGAGGAACTAGCATCGCCCTGTCTAACATTGAACAGTGCGTGTTGAATCCTGAACAGTGAACGAGGGGCTCTATGCACAAGGTCACCAAAGAACTGCATTTTTGCTATGGCCATCGGTTGATGCAGTATCAGGGGAAATGCCGCGTACCACATGGACACAATGCCAAGGTGGCCATCGACCTGATGGCCGAGACGCTTGACCCTCTGGGCATGGTGGTGGATTTCACCGATATCAAACGCGTCCTGCAAGGATGGATCGATAGCAACCTGGATCATCGCATGCTGCTGCGCCGGGATGATCCTCTGGCCAAATGGCTGCAGGAGACGGGAGAACCCTGCTTCATCGTGGACCACAATCCGACGGCCGAAACCGTCGCCCAGCTCATCTTCGAGTATGCCATCTCCCAGGGTTACCCCGTTGTGGAAGTGCGGCTATGGGAGACGCCCGATTCCTATGCTACGTACCGACAGAGTTGAACCGTCAAATCATCAGAGCTGCTCAGTCGTTCACCCCTATGATGGCGGCTGTACCCCTGATCACGCATACTCCGGAGGTGACGAACAGCCTCCTGCATACCAAGCAGAATGATGTTGCCCCCCCTGCGCGAAACGGCTATGATGAACATCATCCCCGACGCAACAGATGCATTCGTCTATGGCGCTATCTGAGCCTCAATCTTGCGGAGAAACGTGGGAAGCATAGTGTTCCTACAGACGGGTTGCCTCTAGAGGGAAGTCGGCGATGTCACGTATCCTAGTGCTCCATGGCCCGAATCTAAACCTGCTCGGTCGCCGCGAACCTGGGATTTATGGCCTCGTTACCCTGGAGGAAATCAACCACCGCCTGCAGAAGCTTGCGGCTGAGCACCATGTCGAGCTTGAAATCCTGCAGTCCAACCATGAGGGAGGCCTCGTCGAGGCCATTCAGGGGGCCATGGGGCGCATCGATGCGTTGATCATCAACGCTGGCGCGTATACCCACACGAGTGTAGCGCTGCGCGATGCCGTCGCTGCCGTCGCGATTCCCACCATCGAAGTGCATCTCTCCAATCTGGCTCGCCGCGAGAGTTATCGTCAACAGTCCTACCTCACCGAGGTGGCTGTCGGGCAGATCATGGGGTTCGGAGCCAACAGCTATGTTCTAGGCTTACAGGCCGCCATCCTCCACCTTTCCCACCATGCCTCTTGAAGCGTCGTCCATGGTGTATGCGAGGATGCTCAAGGTACTGCTCCTCGTCACGAAGCAACCCATCTCAACACCGGGACTTCTGTCGCAGTTATGAGAATTCTCCTAAAATGAACAGCTAGTAGAGATAACTCGAGATGAATTATTCTCTGTCTCAAAAATGAGAGGTGGTATGCATTCGATCGGGAGGGAAAGCTCGTGAGAGTACCTAGCCACCAGTCATGGGCTATGCCACTTCACGACGCTGAGGTCTGAGAGGTGTGGGAGTACTGGTCGGTGGCATACCTCTTGCTCCTGCTACGGCACTGAGAAGGAAGTACCAGTAATTGCTAAGGGATAAACTTAAGTAGTACTGCATTAATGGTCAACAGAGTGTATACAGTTGACCATAAATACAGACCACGTGAGATTAGCACGGAGAGCGGTTGTCCCAATGCAGGGAGGCATAGCGTCACTCATCTTTGGCTTGGGCAAAGCTGTTCAGGGAATCTGCAGTCGAGACATCAACCGTGGGCACGATACGACAGGCCTGAAGGATATCGTCGCGAATGAAAAATCCGCTGTATAAACGACAATTAATCGAACGTGGTCTGCTCAAGACCTGGTCGAAACGCGGCCGCAGTTCACGGCCGGGCGAAAAGCATCGCGCGCTGTATGCCCTGCTCCGTGTCGCCTTGCGGTTGACGGGTTTGCGTCAGCGTGGTGAGCACAATGCGCTGACTCCCGTCATTCGCGAGATTCGTTTGACCTATGCCAACCTGCCTGAGAGCTTCTGCGGCTTTAAGATGCTCCACCTCAGCGACCTACACGCCGATGGGGTCACGGGCCTTGCAGACGCCATCAGCGAGTGCCTGAGGCATCTGGAGGTGGACCTCTGCGTGATGACAGGCGACTACCGCTTCGAGGTACGCGGACCTTGCCATGGCATCTACCCCCCCATGGAGCGCATTCTGAAGAGCGTCAATGCTCGGCTGGGCGTCGTCGGCATTCTCGGCAATCATGATGTATCCGAAGAGATCCCGGCACTTGAACGACTGGGGGTCAAGATGCTGATCAACGAGGCCATGGAGGTGCGGCGTGGTCGCGACAGCGCCTGGGTCATCGGCGTGGATGATCCACATTACTACGGATGTGATGACCTGCCTGCCGCTCTGCGAGGTGTCCCAGCCGAAGCGTTTAAGATCTTACTTGTCCATACCCCGGAGATAATCGCGGAGGCCGAGGCCTCCGGGGTCAATCTCTATCTCTGCGGCCATACGCATGGGGGGCAAGTCTGTCTCCCACTCATCGGCCCGATTATCACCAGTACGAACTGCGCCCGCGCCTATGCCCGGGGGGTGTGGACGTACAAAACTCTACAAGGGTATACGAATGCCGGTGTGGGGACATCAGGTGTCCCGGTGCGGTTTTTTTGTCCGCCGGAAATCGGTGTGGTCGAGCTGCGCTGCGCCCGTCACCATGGGCATGCCTCGGCCTTGACACACCATGGGCCCAAAGCTGCTGAGCGGCCGGAAATCGTGTCCTCTCCGAGCTTGACCGGAGTGCGTTGAACAATCTCCCTGTGGGGGGTTGGCGTGTGCTCTATGACCTCGCTGTCCGCGCTGGACGGGTGAGGGAGTTGATCACAGGGGCGTCCCCAGGCGCGATGCGAAACGGTGTTGCTGGAGCCTCCATAGGAGGACCGGCAGACGTTGAGCTCCCGAATCAAAGCCACAGAAGGATTTCATGAATATGGCATGTCTCCTAGACGACGATGAGACTGATCCGATGGCTGCCTTCGCAGCATCGATCCGCCAACACATGCGCTACTCTTTGGGTAAAAAGTGGGAAAACCCTTCCAATCGTGATCTCTTTATGGCCACTGCGCTGACGGTGCGGGATTGGATGGTAGATCGGATGTTAGCCACCGAGGAGCGTTGTCAGAAGGTACAGGCGAAGCGCCTGTATTATCTTTCGATGGAGTATCTCATCGGCCGCTCGCTTTCCAACAACCTGGCAAATCTGGGGCTTCTGGAACCGTGTCGGGAGAGCCTGCTAGCGATGGGAGTCGATCTGGAGGAGGTGCGCGAGAGTGAAGCCGATGCCGCGTTGGGGAATGGCGGCCTTGGTCGCTTGGCCGCTTGTTTTCTTGATTCGTTGGCGACGCTCGACATGCCAGGATATGGCTATGGGATCAACTACGAATACGGGCTGTTTAAGCAGGAGATCGATGCCGGGTATCAGAGGGAAAAGCCCGATAATTGGCTAGCCCATGGCACGCCATGGCAGATCGAGCGTCCCGACGAAGCCTGCCGCATTCCGGTATACGGTCGATTGGAACAGCTGCCAGCCCATGCCGGGCGGATGACACCTCACTGGGTGGATGCACAAATCCTCATCGGTATTCCCTATGATATGCCGATCGTGGGGTATGGTGGACGCACGACCAACGTGTTGCGGCTCTATTCAGCCCGATCCTCCCACGAGTTTGATATGCAAATCTTTAATCAGGGAGACTACCTGAAAGCGGTCGAATTAAAAATCGGCACCGAAATCATCTCCAAAGTGCTGTATCCTTCGGATTCCGTCAGAGCTGGACGCGAGCTACGACTGGTGCAGGAATATTTCCTGGTCGGCTGCGCCCTCCAGGATATCGTCCGCCGCTACCTGGCAGACCACACCAACTTTGATCAATTTCCGGCGAAAGTGGCAATTCAACTCAATGATACTCACCCCGCCTTAGCGGTGGCCGAATTGATGCGCCTTCTGCTCGACGAACATCATGTTCCCTGGCAAACTGCCTGGGAGGTAACCCAGGCGACCATGGGTTACACCAACCACACGCTGCTGCCGGAGGCGATGGAGAAGTGGCCAGTCTCCCTCTTCGAGTACGTCCTACCGCGGCACATGCAGATTATCTATGAGATCAACCATCAGTTCCTGCAGCATATCACCACTATATGGCCGGGCGACCTGGCACGACTGCAGCGTATGTCGCTCATCGAGGAAGGCGAGCAGAAGCAAGTGCGTATGGCTCACCTAGCCATGGTCGGGAGCCATTCTGTCAACGGTGTAGCGGCCTTGCATACCGAGCTCGTGAAGACCTCACTGGTGCCGGATTTCTACCAACTTTGGCCGGAGCGCTTTAATAACAAGACAAACGGCGTGACGCAGCGGCGCTGGCTGCTGCAAGCCAATCCACTGCTGGCAGACCTCGTCCACCGGACCATCGGCGATGACTGGATCATCGACCTCGAGAAGATCTCAGGGCTTGAATCCTATGCCGGCGATGCGGGCTTCCAGCGCGAGTTCATGCAGATTAAGCGCGCCAACAAGGAACAACTGGCGGCCGTCATCAAAGACACGACACAAGTCAGCGTGGCTCCAGAGTCGCTGTTTGATATCCAGGTCAAACGCATTCACGAATATAAGCGACAGCTCCTGAATGTGATGCATATCGTTCATGAATACCTCGCGCTTGTCGAGGACGGGCGAGAGCCCACCGTGCCGCGGACGTATATTTTTGCGGGGAAGGCGGCGCCTGGCTACTGGGCAGCTAAACAGACCATCAAGTTGATCAACAATGTGGGGCATGTGGTGAACCACAACCCCAAAGTCATGGGGCTGATGAAAGTGGTGTTTATTCCTGATTACCGGGTGTCCATTGCTGAGAAGATCATCCCAGCTGCGGATGTGAGCGAACAGATCTCCACGGCAGGCAAAGAAGCCTCTGGTACCGGCAATATGAAGTTCGCCATGAATGGGGCGCTGACGGTCGGCACATTGGACGGAGCCAATATCGAGATCATGCAGGAAGTGGGGCGCGAGAATATTTTCATCTTTGGCTTAACACCCGAAGAGGTGCGTCGGATGCGTGACGACTTTTCATACCATCCTCGCGACTATTACCATCGTTGCCCAGCCATTAAGCGCGTCATGGATGCCCTCAATTCCAATCTGTTCTGTCCCTTCGAGCCGGGCCTGTTCACATGGATCTATCAGGCGATCATGGATTACGGGGATGAATTTTTCCATCTGGCCGATATGCCATCGTATCTTGAAGTCCAGGAGCAGGTCGGACGAGAGTTCAACGACACGCCAACCTGGGCCACCAAAGCGATTTTAAATGTGGCCCGCATTGGCAAATTCTCCAGCGATCGCACGGTGAGGGAATACGCCCGGGACATTTGGCACATCAAGAGCACCTAAAGACGTCTTGCCATGGCTCTTATCGGCTTTGGATGATGGCGATCACATCTCTGAAATTCAGCACGCCATCCTTGTGGCAATCGGCGTAACCTGACAACGAGGCCTCTCCCCCAAGGAGGAACCTGAGAAGGTTGCTGGCATCTCGGCGGTTGACAGTTCCATCGCCATTCACATCACAAGATCCAGCGATCTTGACGACACGCCAGGTCCCGACGTCAACAGCACAGCTCTCATCGCTGATCGATAGCGTCAACGCGAATCTTTCGGAGGAGGCTATAGGGGAGGCCGGTTCTTACGGTGTGCGCAGGCGATGCGCCCGGCGCTGATCGATATACCGGGGATATTTGCCTCAAACCCTAGAAGTATATACAATAGTGCCCTGTGCCCAACGCTGACCGCGCCACTGCACCAGTTGCACCCGAAGCCTATGAAAGCCTTGAGGACGGATAGGAGAGACTATGCCTACGATTGTACGAGTCTATACCGGTGATGACGGCCAGTCACACCTAGAAGAGGTGCCCTTGTCGCTGCAGCCCTTCGTGGACACGGAAGGCGCGTATGGGGAAGGTACTCCCCTCCAGCATGCGACGGGGATTACCTTTCGGGTCGCCCCTCCCGGGTATGTCCTACAGTGGCACTGCGCCCCCCGACGCCAGTATACGATCACGCTCTCGGGGGAGGCCGAAATCGAGGTCGGAGATGGGACAGTCAGGAAAGTTGGCCCGGGGGATGTGTTGCTCGCGGAAGATTTGACGGGACAGGGCCACATCACGCGCGTCGTGGGGAACCAGCCACGGTTTTTTGTGGTCGTGCCCTTAGATTAAGAACCAACTTCTTCAGGGTTCTCAGACGTTGGCTAGCATGGCGCGTAAGATGCCGGTGGGGCAGGAGAGCAGCGTTAACACAAATCCATGGAGGTTCCGATGGCCCAACCCACACCTGTATTGACCACAGAGCAATGGACCGAGCGCCTACACGCTTGGGCTGTTGAGCGCTGGGGAGAAGCGCGAGCGCAGGCCATTCGTGAGGAAATCGAGGCGACAGCGGAGCATTTGCTCATTGTGTCGGAGTACCCACTGGCGATGGAACAGATCCCTGCCTTCTTCTTTGCAGAGGTGTGAGCGGCGAACGGCTTTCGATGCCTCGCCCGCCCAGGTAGAGCTCGCAGAGGGACCTCTCGTTAGTCGACCTTGGCGGCATGCATGGCACGCCAGATCTTCTCTGAAGTCAGGGGCGTGTCAATGTGCCGCACGCCGAAGCCCGACAGCGCGTCCAGCACCGCATTGGCTACGGCGGCAGGGGCGGCCACCGTCGGCAACTCCCCCACACCTTTGATCCCTAGCGGATTCATGGGCGAGGGGGTCTCAATCGTGGCCGTGATCATCTCCGGTAGCCCTGCTGCCACCGGCAGCGCATAGTCCAGCAGACTCCCCGTCAGCGGCTGTCCGTCTGGGCTATAGACCATGCCTTCCCAGAGCGCCTGTCCAATGCCCTGGACGATGCCGCCGTGTACCTGCCCTCGCACCAGCAGCGGGTTGATGATGTAGCCACAGTCGTGCACGGCGATATAGCGGACGAGTTTGACCTCGCCGGTCGCACGGTCCACCTCCACCACAGCCACATGGGCGCTAAACGCGTGCGGGTTTTGATAGGGAGCCCCGAGCACGAAGCGCCCCATGAACTGCAGTCCTGCCTCACTCCCTGGTCGCCCTTGCACCGCATGACCGGCAGCAGTGACGAGATCTGCAACGGTGATGGCCCGCGCTGGCTGCCGGCGATCGAAGATCCGGCCGTCCTGCAGGACGATTTCCTCTGACGCACAGCTCAGTATGGAGGACGCCTGTTGGACCAGATGCTGGCGTGCCTGCTGGGCCACCGCATACAGTGCCGAGCCTCCCACCACCGTGCCGCGCGTTGATCCGGTGCCGCCGCCGGACGGGACGATGGCAGTATCCCCGTGCAACACGCGCACGTGGTCGGGTGTGACCCCGAGTGCATCGGCGACGATCTGCGCAAAGGCCGTCTCCGAGCCTTGGCCATGGGGTGAAACACCGGTGCGGGCAACAATGGACCCCGATGGTTCGATCGTGAGCCATGCCTCCTCGACGCGGGAGTCTCCGGAACCACCGGACATCTTGATGACTGTCGCCAGCCCGATGCCGATGAGCGGCTCACGGGGGTCTTTCCTTCGCCCAGCCTTATCGCGCCAGCTCTGGTAATCCGCCAGCTTCAGGGCGCGGTCCAACACTGCCTCATAATTGCCGGAGTCGTAGGTCAGGCCCGTGGGGGTCTCATATGGGAAGGCATTGGGCGCAATGAAATTCTTTCGTCGCACCTCGGCGGGGTCCAGGCCCAGCTCCTGAGCAATCAAGTCGATGGTGCGCTCCATGCAAAACGCCGCTTCGGGTCCTCCCGCCCCACGATACGCACCGGTCGGAGGCTTGTTGGTGATGACCCCCAGCACCTCAATCCTGGCAGCGGGTGTTTTATACGGCCCAATGATGCGGTGGCTGGCCCGGTAGGGAGGCCCTGGCGTAGAGTTGCCGAAGTACGCCCCCGCGTCGGCCACGATGCGCAGCCGGATGCCCAGCAGCAGTCCATCGTGTGTCACCGCTGCTTCCACATCGACGAGATGCCCTCTACCGTGGAATCCCAGCATATTTTCCTGACGGTCTGCCACCCATTTGATGGGTTGTCCCAGGGTCACGGCGAGGTAGGCGATGGCCACATCTTCGGGGAAGACACCGCCCTTCTCGCCAAAGCCACCCCCGACATCGGGGGCGATGACGCGCATCCGACTCTCTAGCCGATTGAGCAGCCAAGCGAGTTGTCTACGCACTCGATGCGGTCCTTGGGTGGAGGCCCAGATGGTAAGGAGGTCCTCCCGAGGCTGGTAATGCGCCACTAGCCCGCGCGTTTCGAGTGGCACTGGGGCCACGCGCTGCACCTCATAGCGCTGCCGGATGATCCGATCCGCCTGTGCAAAGGCGGCGTCCAAGTCCGCCCCCTGGCGGTCATGGCGGATGCGGAGTGCGATGTTGGTCCCTATCTGTGCATGAATAGGGTTAGAGTCCTCTCGGGCCGCTTCCAGAGGGTCGAGGATGGGGGGCAGCGGTGCATAGTCCACCTCGATAAGATCCACGGCATCGCGCGCGACATAACGGTCCCTGGCTGCCACGACGGCCACGGGCTGTCCGACATAGCAGACCTTGTCCCGAGCCAGCACGGGCTGCTCGGGACCGTGCATCAGCTCGACCTGCCACTCCCCTTCCATGGTTCTGGTGGGTAGAGCGCCTAGCGCACCAGCGATATCGGCTCCGGTGAGCACTGCCACCACTCCGGGCA
>JBKPCR010000465.1:0-7667 GCA_046727435.1 bacterium
ACCAACAGGTAGAGCGGCGTGACGTACGTGAGCACCCACAGGAAGAACCGGGGGATCCGGACCTGTGCCCCCCGGTGAATTTCTTCCCAGGCGCGCCCCGGCCGAAAGAGCCAGACGAACAGGATCGTCTCGACCAAGGCGAAGAGCGTGACCCCGAAAGTGCCGGCCCAGAAATCGATCTCATCCAGCGCGCCGCTCTGAAGCCCCAGGATGGGCACGTGCGCCGCCAGGAAGATCACGGCCGACGTCACGAGCACGGCCTTCCGGTGGCTCCAGCTGAGGTCGTCCTGCAGGAAGGTGATGAGCGGCTGCATCAAGGCCAGCTGGGACAAGGTGCCCGCGATGAACAGTAAGCCAAACCACGCCGTCCCAAACGCCACATGCCATGGCAACTGTTGGAGCACGACCGGCATGGTGGCGAATCCCAGGTTAAAGGCCCCCCCTTGGGCCACGTCCATGGTCCCCTGGGGTCCAAAGAACGCGTAAGCGATGGGGATCGCGATCGTGCTGCCGAGGATGACCTCGCCCCACTCGTTCACCATGGTGGTGGACAGGCCGGTCACCACCACATCGTCCCTGCTTCGCAGGTAGCTGGCATAGACCTGGATCGTGCCGAAGCCGACGCTCAAGGTGAAAAAGATTTGGCCCGCGGCGGCGAGCCACACCTTGGCATCCGTCAACCGGGACAGATCGGGATCCCAGAGAAATCCCATGCCGTTTCAGACGTGGTGCTCTGGGTGGCTGGGGTCCGGGGCCCCGAGGGTGAGCACGCGGACGGTGAGCAGCACGGAGAGCAGGATGAGCACCGGCATCCCCCAACTGGCGGCGCGTTCGATGCCTCTGCGGATGCCGCCCGAGAGAATCCAGGTGTTGAAGGCCATGGTCAGGACGAAGCAGAGATATGCAAGTCCGCTGACACCCCACCGGGAGTGACTGCCCTGGAAGCCCGCGAGGAACTCAGACATGCCCTCCCGCCAGGTCACGCCGACATACGTCCCGAACAGGGCGTAGGAGGTATACGCCAGGGTCCAGGACTGCACGTAGACGTAATAGCACCCGACCGCCACGGGCAGGAGGATCCCCAAGGCGCCGAGATACTTGGCGACGGGGTGGCTCCAGAGGAGTTGAAAAATGCCCGGAGCGGTGCCATGGCCTCGCTCGCCCCCCATACGGCCCATCGCCCATTCGCACCACATCAAGGGTATGGCAAGGAAAATCAAGGCGCAGAAGTAGGGGATCATGAACGCCCCGCCGCCGTTCTGCGCGGCCTGTACGGGGAACCGCAGGTAGTTTCCTAAACCCGTGGCATTGCCCGCCATGGCGAGGACCAACCCCAGTCTTGTCATCCACACTTCCCGGCTGTTATGTGCCATGGTGCCTCCCTGTCGCCCTCTCCGTCGAGCATTCATCCGTGGCACAACGCCGAAGGGGACGAGCACCCGGTGAGGGATACGCCGCCGCCTTGCGGGGTCAACGCGGATACGTCAGCCTGAGCGCCGCCTGGGGCGATGCCCGTCCCGGGGCGATACCGGCGGCACGTCGCACCCTTTCTGGCCCCCTGATCAGGTTGAGCGGGACTAGGTTGACCATGCCTGCAAAAGACCCAATTGTCGGCGCCATACCGATTGTGATAGTCTCTGATCTTATATTCAACTATGACGTTTTGGGCCTGACGGTTGGCGCGCTTAAGGGTAGGGAGAGAAGCGACCATCGCGAACCCCGCGAGGAGGAATGCTATGGCGTCCGCCATACGAGATAAAGCGCTTGTGATCATACAGCTGAGCGGCGGCAACGACTGCCTCAACACCGTTGTCCCATACACGAACGGGCTCTATCACGATTTCCGTCCCACGGTCAGTATTGCGGCCGAACATGTCTTGCCCATCGATGATGCCTTCGGCTTCAATCCGAGCATGGGGCCCATCAAACGCCTGTGGGATGAGGGGAAGGTGGCCATTATCAACGGCATCGGCTATCCGCACCCCGATCGCTCCCATTTCCGGTCGATGGATATTTGGCACACCGCGGAGCCCGAGAAAATCGGCAAAGAGGGCTGGCTAGGCCGCGCCATACGAACCCTGGATCCCAAAGGCGACAACGTGCTCATGGGCATCAACTTCGGTCGAGGCCTGCCGAGAGCCCTTGGTTGCCGGGGTGTTCCGGTCGCTTCGGTGGGGAACCTCGAGACCTATGGCCTCTACCCTGACCTTCAGGAGGAGCGGTCGCGACAGTTTGCGCTGCAGACCTTTACCAAGATGTACGGTGGGGGAGCAGGTCGGGATGCTGTTATGGGCTTCTTGGGTCAGACCGCCTCTGACGCGCTGAAGGGCGCCGACATTCTCAGGACAGCACCTGCGCGGTATGCCTCCACCGTGACATATGCCAACAATTCCGTGGCCCAAAGCCTCAAGAGCATGGCGCAGGTGATGTTCGCCGATCTTGGCACGCGCATTTACTACACCCAGTATGGCAGCTTTGATACCCACTCTGGAGAGCTGGCGACGCATGCGAAGCTGTGGCAGGAGGTTGCTGGCGCGGTCGGGACCTTCATGGACGATCTGCAGGCGCATGGCCGTGAAGACGACGCCTTGGTCTTCATTTTCTCCGAGTTTGGGCGCCGCATCCGCGACAACGGTTCTGGTACCGACCACGGCTCAGGCGGTGTGGCGTTTGTCATCGGCAAGGCGGTGCAGGGTGGGATGTACGGTGAGTATCCTTCCCTAAAGGTTGAAGCGCAATTGGAGGGCGATCTGCACTTCAACAATGACTTCCGTTGTACCTATTCCACGCTCCTGGAGCAATGGCTGGGCTTGGACCCTGCACCCATTGTGAATGGCCAGTTCGAGCAGTTCGCATGTCTCAAGACGTCAGCATCATAGACAGCGCATGCTTGTGTAGAAGGAGGCAGGAGTATGCATCAGCAAGACATGACGCTCATGGCGCATTTGCTGCGCCGCGCTGGGTTTGGTGCGACCCGTGATGACCTCGAAGCGTATGTCGCCAAGGGCTATGAGGCAGTGGTCGAGGAATTGCTACACCCCAGCGACCCACAGGCCATGCCGGAGGACATCATCCGTCGCTACCACGTAGATCAGTCTGAGCTCCGCCAACTTGACGCCGCCGGAGCGAATTGGCTCTATCGCATGATCACGACCAGGTGCCCGTTGGAGGAGAAGATCGCCCTCTTCTGGCATGGCCTCTTTGCGACGGGCTACGCCAAGCTCAATCAGGCCAGGGCACTGCTCAACCAAATCGATATGTTCCGGCGATACGGCCTCGGGCGGTTCGATACGCTGCTCGTCGAGCTCTCCAAAGACCCGGCGATGATTATTTGGCTCGATAATAACACCAATCATAAGGGCTCCATTAACGAAAACTACGGTCGTGAATTGTTGGAGTTGTTCTCGATGGGCATCGGGAACTATACCGAGCAGGATATCAAGGAGTGCGCCCGTGCCTTCACCGGATGGACGCTGGGGAACGCCGAGTACATGGCCGTGCGCGCCAGCAAGGATTCCATCTGGCCCTACGGGCGTATCGCGTGGCATTTTGAGTACCGCGATGGGGACCACGACGACGGTGAAAAGACCTTCCTGGGCGAGACGGACCGGTTCAATGGCGAGGAGATCATCGACATCATCGCGCGCCAGGAGGCCACGGCACGCTTCGTCAGCACACGGCTGTTTCAGTTCTTCGGCGCAGACGAGATCGACGCCGCGGGTGAACAGACGATTCAGGAGATGATGCAGTCCTACTTCGACTCCGGCTACGAGATTCGTGCAGTATTGCGGACGTTGTTCCACTCCGACTATTTCACGTCCGAGCAGGCGCGCTACGCTCGTGTCAAGGGGCCCGTCGAGCTTGTCGTTGGCGCCATCCGCCTGGCAGGAAGCTACCGGACGCCCACGCTCGGGGCACATCAGCTGGCGTACCAAACCTTCTACATGGGTCAGGGCTTGCTTCAACCGCCCTCGGTCGAGGGGTGGCACGAGGGCCTGGAGTGGGTGGACAGCGGCTCACTGCTCGAGCGGATTAACTTCATTGCGAAGGAACTCAGCAATGTGCAGAACTCAGGTGTGCGGGCCATCATCGCTCGGCTGGCCACTGAGAATGGTGGCACGCTGATGCCCGAGCAGTTGGTTGACCGATGCTTAGATCTGGTCGGTCCCCTCTCAGTGCACGACGACACCCGAGCTGCCCTGGTCGAATTTGCCGCTAAGGATGGGGCGCTACAGCTCGAGGGACACCAACCAGGCGATCCCTCCGAACAGCGAGTCGGCAACATGCTGCGGATGATCGCCTCGACCAGGGAATTCCAACTGGCCTAACAATAGTAATGAAGTGATGAGTGGTTAGTGGGCGGTGGTTAGAGAAAATCTGGCTTGTACTAACCACTCATCACTAACCAGGGGGGGAACCGTGAGTGCTCAAGTCGCTACGCCAAGCATCACGATGCAGTATGTCAAGACCATTGGTATTGTCAACAATGGGTTCAACGGGCGTGGCTTTGCTAACCCCTACGATCTGGTCGTAAGCCAGGATGGGCGCATCTTCGTGCTGAACCGCTGCGACCCGACGCGTGCCGCCGCCATCCGTGTGGGCATCTGCACGCTGGAAGAGGAGTACCTAGGAGAGTTCGGTAACGGCTTTGGCGCCGGTGACGGGCAGTTCGCCTGGCCCGTGGCCATGGCCTTTGACAGCCAGGAGCGATTGTACATCACTGACGAGCATAATCACCGCATTTCGATATTCGATACCTCAGGAACATTCCTGGGCAAATGGGGCACATTAGGTGGTGATGCCGGCGAGCTCAACGGTCCCGCTGGTATCGCCATCGATGCTGAAGACCATGTGTACGTCGTGGACCAACACAACCATCGCGTTCAGAAGTTCACGACCGATGGCACATACATCCTCCAGTGGGGTGAGGCCGGCACGCACGACGGCCAGTTCAATCTCCCCTGGGGCGTGGCTGTGGATGCCCAGGGCGCGGTGTATGTAGCTGACTGGCGCAACGACCGCGTCCAGAAATTCACCCCCGATGGGCAGTTTGTGGCCAGGTTTGGCGAGTCAGGCCAGGGCGAGGGCCAGTTCAATCGGCCGTCGAGCGTCGCGGTAGACTCAGAGGGGTACATGTATGTGGCGGACTGGGGGAATGAGCGCGTGCAGGTCCTGGGACCGGACGGGACCTTCCAGTTGCTGCTGCGCGGGCAGGCCACCTTGTCGAAATGGGCTGAGGAGTTCTTCGCCTCCAACCCGGATGAGTGGCAGACACGAGCCGTCTCGAACCTCATCCCAAACTTGCCTCCTCACCTCAACACGCCATATCATATCTCTTCCCAGACCGAGCCGTATTTCTGGGGGCCCGTGTCGGTGAAGCTCGATCGGGAGAATCGACTCTACGTCCCTGAAACCAATCGTCACCGCGTACAGATTTACCAGAAATCCTAAAGGGCTTTTCCTCTGAGGCATGATTGTGGAAGGAGAGTGTGCCATATGACGACAGGTAGAGACGACAACTCGACCGACATCGTCGGTCTGGGGGCATTAGGCGCGGGGATCGGTCCCATGCCGACGAGCTGGGACCTGGAAGCGGACGTAGTGATTATTGGTGCTGGCGCCACTGGACTGCCCGCGGCCATTCGGGCCGCGGATGCGGGGGCATCAGTGATCGTGGTCGAAGCCAACTATGATGTCGGCGGCCATGCGATCTTGAGCGGCGGCAACGTGCCGCTGGGCGGCGGCACGAGTGCGCAGAAAAAATATGGCATCGAGGATTCGCCGGACCTTGTCTTTCGCGATCTGACCGATTGGACCATCGTCCAACCTAACGGCTGGCCGGACTACCGCTACAATGACCGAGCCATCATGCGGGCCTTCGCCGATCATTGTGCCGGAGCCTATGAATTTCTCGTGGCTAATGGCGTCAAGTTTCGTAACCTCCCACCGGACAATATCGGCGCCCACAGCACGGGCAACTCGGCGCCACGTGAGAATCATGCCTTCTGGACCGACGGCGCCGGGCCCGGGAGTCCCAGCGGCCGCGGCGGCGCCGGTCTGGTGCGGCCCCTGGAGGCCAGCGCCCGGGCCAAGGGGGTCAAGTTTCTCCTACACTATAAGATGACGCGCCTCGTCCGGACCGCCTCCGCCGAGGGCCACCCCGGCCGCGTGGTTGGCCTGACCGCCACCTATGCGCCACGTATCCTGCCCGGCGCCGCCACGCCGCTCCAGAGCTACCGCGCCAACGGCAACCTCGACATGACCCAGCCGCGTGTGTCCATCCGCGCCACCAAAGCCGTCATCCTCGCCACCGGGGGCAGCACCAGCAATGTCCACTTCCGGCGCATGTTCGATCCGCGCTTGACGGAGGTCTACCAGGTGGCCGGCGAACCGTATTCCTTCCAGGACGGCAGCGGCGAGTTGGCCGCCATGGCCATCGGCGCCTCGCTCTGGGGGCTGGGCATTCAGATTCTGGAGAATGGCGATAGCATCCGCACACAGCGACCCATTGGCGCGCGCTACAGTTATTTCGCCTGGGATGTCAACTGCCCCATCTTCCCCCTGGTGCGTGCGACTGGCCTTGAGGTCGAGAACTGGCAGAACCTTATCCTAGTCAACCAGCTGGGCCAGCGCTTTTACGACGAGACCAAAGGCGATTACCCCAACGGGAACATGGCCAACGAATTCACCCCATATACTCCAAATGATTACCGCAATAACGCCCGCATCGAGTACGACCCCACGCAATATAATTTCTTTAATGCCGCCGTGGCGATGAATGCGGCCTCGGCGCCACCCGATTATGCCGCGGGCCCGATCTGGGCCATCTTTGATGCCGACGCGGCGGCCCGGGAGCAGTGGCAGGTCGCCCCGCCGTACGTCGATCCGGATGGCTATTGCTTTAGCGCAAACACGTTAGCAGATCTCGCTGCTGCCATCACCAATCCCTATCAGGCTAAGCCGATGGACGGCGCCATCTTGCAGGCCACGGTGGACCGCTACAACGCATTTGTGGACGCCGGGACCGATGCGGATTTCGGCAAGCCGACGCCACAGTATAAGATCCAGACGCCGCCGTTCTATGCCGCCTGGGCCACGCCGCTGGTGCATGACACGCGCGCCGGCCTCCGCATCAACGAGAAGTGCCAGGTGATGGACCTGCAGGGTCAGGTAATCCCTGGCCTCTACTGCGGTGGCGAATCGGCTGGCGGATTCAACCAACATGGGCTGGGCCGCTGCACGGCCCAGGGCTACATCGCCGGCACATACGCCGCTGCGGAAAATCCCCACGCTTGAGCGTCACCACATATGGAGGTGCCAAAATGCCATTCGGAGGCCATGACTGGCTCGCCTTAACCCCGGAACCGACCTTGGAGTCGGAGCTCCCTATCTGCGATCCCCATCACCACTTTTGGGACTTTCGCACCGAGCGCATGCCCTATCAGCGGTATCTGCTCCACGAGCTGGCCGCCGATATTCACAGCGGCCACCACGTGCGTTCCACCGTGTTTATCGAAGCACGCGCGATGTACCGGGCGGACGGACCGGAGGAGATGCGTCCCGTGGGGGAAGTCGAATTCGTCCAGGGCCTGGCCGCGGCCAGCGCCAGCGGCATATACGGCCCGGGCCGAGCAGCCGCTGCCATCGTCGGTCACGCCAACCTGAAC
>JBKPCR010000466.1:0-6102 GCA_046727435.1 bacterium
CGCCCGATCGGGAATGTCGATGCCAGCCAGCTTCTCCACCGACAAGAGGTAGGCCAGGTTATTCATCACTCCACCCAAGTAGTCGACGCGGTCGGTATAGGGGATGTAAGTATGCCAGGATTGGCGCTCCCCCATCTTCTCCGCGCCCCGGTGATGAAAGCCAATATCTGGCACCGCATCGATGATCTGCTCGCCATCGAGCTGCAGGATGATGCGCAACACGCCGTGCGTGCCGGGGTGCTGCGGACCGAGGTTCAGGAACATAAAATCGGTATCTTCCCCTCTCGGCTCGATCCCCCACTCCTCCGGATGGAAGCGTAGCGCCTCTTCCTCGCCCTCCTGCTTGTCATCCGGGAGTTGAAAGGGCTCCATCTCTGAGGCCCGGGCTGGGTGGTCCTTGCGGAGCGGATGGCCGACCCAGGTGGGCGGCATGAGGATGCGCCGCAAGTTGGGATGGCCTGTGAAGGTGACGCCGAACATATCCCAGGCCTCGCGCTCGTACCAATTCGCCGCAGGCCAGAGATCGACCACACTCGGCAGAGAGGGATACTCGCCGTTCAGTGCCACCTTAATGCGTACATCGGCCTTGCGTTCGTAGGAGAGGAGTTGATAGACAATCGTGAAATCGCTCGCCGGTTGATCCTGACGGTTGGCCCGCAACCGTTCGTCGATGCCGCACAGATCGTAGAGCATGCGGTAAGGTGGACTCGCCTCCTCTTTCAAGTACCGTAGGACGCCACGCATATGCTCCTTCGCCACCCACAGCGTCGGCATTTCATCACAGGTGGCCTGTGGCGTGACGGTCACCTCGCCAAACCTGTTTTGCAAAGCCTGCATGACGTCAGAGTAATCGCTCATGGCAAGACACAATTGAGAGATGTTCGAGGGTTCACGCTGGTCATCCCATGGTACAAACTGGGGCTGGATGTGGCCCAATCCCGACGCGGCATGATCCATTATCAGACGGTGTCTGGGGGACGTAGTTCGGTCACCTGCTGCCTAGTGGCTCGCTTGAGATCCCGCATGGACGGGCGAGATGGCCGCTCGACACCTTGCGGCCCAACGAGCCAGCTTAACGGGCGTTTCTCTTGGCCGACAGCCTCCTGTAGCAATAACAAGCCTTCCATGAAGCTGTCGGGACGTGGGGGACACCCGGGTACGTAGAGGTCTACCGGCAGGAACTTGTCCACCCCCTGGACGACGCTGTAGATGTCATACATCCCGCCGGAGTTGGCACATGACCCCATGGAGATCACCCAACGCGGTTCCATCATCTGCTCATGCAAGCGCCGGATGATCGGCGCCATTTTGATGAACACAGTACCAGCAATGACCATCACATCGGCCTCTCTCGGTGTACCGCGGATCACTTCTGAACCGAAGCGTGCGATGTCATATTTGCTGGTGATGCTCGTTGCCATCTCCACGTAGCAACATGACAGACCGAAATTAAAGGGCCACAGTGAATTCTTCCGCCCCCAGGCGACGAGATCCTGCAGACGAGCCAACAGCAGGCTGCTGCGGACGGAGTCTACCAGTGAGCCGTTGCCTGCCCTCGGCGTTGTTGACGCCGTCGCTGTACTGAGCCACCACCGCATCGCTCGCGTGCCTCCCTCCCACTCCCGGCGTGCAACGGGATACTGAGCCTGACGTCCTTTACGCCTTTTCGCTCTCAGCCGCCCTCCTCCCATCATGGGACATGAATGGTGCCACTCGCATGGACCACGGCCTGCCCTGCCGAGGGCGAGCGCGCCAGTCTAACGTCCCCATCCGCCACTCGTAGAGCAGCGCGGCGACTAAGACGCCGATGAAGATCACCACACCTGTGTAACCGACCCAGCCGACCTCCTGAGCTGCTACGGCCCAGGCGAAAATGAACACGGCTTCCAAGTCGAAGATCACAAAGAACATGGCGATTAGATAAAAATCCGCCGACAGGCGGAGGCGCGCCGATCCCGTCGGGGTGATCCCCGATTCATAGGGTTCGCCAGTAGCCCGATCCGTGTGCCGCTGCCCCAAGAGCCACGACAGGACCAACATGCTTGTGACCAGCGCCATCACCATGGCAGCATACACGACCAACGGCCACAGCATGTCAGGTCGTTCAACGGCGGTATGCAAGACGTTCATCCTTCCACTTGACTCGTGCGTCGGGCTCGCCAAGGAGGCATAACTATCCACGTTGTCTTTCATTCTGAGAGGGATGAAGCGCATCCAGCATATAGGCGATAGGCGCAAGTTCCATACCAGAAGGACAACTCCCCGCGACTCCTGGAGCTGCGAACGTCGAGAGCGCCAGGTCAGTCGGCGGTAAGGCCTGATATGACGCCCACTCGACGACTACTCGCCTTGCCTAGATGAAGCGTCGCCCGCCATATGACGCGCTCTGAGAATGAGAGCGGTAGCACCTAGGATGTCTCAATTTGATAAGAAAGGGGATGGCAAAAAATCGCTGCAGAGAAATGATGATCGCTGGGCGCCGTTGCCAGACAAGTCGTGGCGCGAGCGCCGGCGCCCTGGCCTGGTTCTTTTTCATTATGAGAGAGCCTTAATCGCGCCGATATCGATTGTCCTGGGGCAAGCGCTCACCGGCTTTCGAGGGTGCTCTCAACCCAACTTATGACTTGTTCCTGTCGATCCTGCAGGCGTGCAAGTGCAGATCCCTCCATGAATTGCACGGCTTCTAGGCTGTCGCAGCCGGTATCTCGCATATATTCTTGAACGGCCTTTTCGTACGCTTGCTCGGCCTGCGCTGCTTCACGTCCTACGGCTTCCTGAAAGGCGCCGCCTCGATCGTCGAACACCGAGCCGAGGAGGCGTAGCGGCGCTAGTGTAGCTCAGGGCCGTGTCGTCACTCCGCAGCCGTACGTTGCAGAATCCCTACGAGATTGCCATCGGCGGTCGTAATTAAGACGCTGTCTAGCTGGCGTTGTTGCATATAAGCGCTCATCTCCTTAAGTGCGACGTCCGGGCGAAAGGTACTTGGGCCAGGCTCCATCACCTCTTCAACGAGTTGCTGGGGATCGCCGTCCAAGGCCTGCCCTTGCAGCAAGCCAAGCACAACGCGCTGCTCGTTCACCACCACGCAGCCATCCCACCCCGCGGCCCGCACATGCTTGGCCACCTCGCCCAGGCGGTCCGTCAAGCGGCAGGTAGATACATCGCGTCGTACGCGCTCGCCAACACGGGGAACTCCCGCCCGTTTCCCCTCCGTTGGCAGGCCACTGGCCTGCCACTCTACCTTTCCCGCTACATAGTCAAACACCTGAGTGAAGCCGAGACTTTCGAGCCGCCACGCGGCTCGGGGGCTCAGGTCTCAACGTGCGTCATAGCAGTAGACAATCACCGGTCGGTCGCGTCGCAGCTTCGCCGCTGTTTCACGCGTCAACTTGGTCAACGGCAGATGGATGGCTCCGGGGAGGTGTTCCTCCTCGTATTCCCTCGCCGGTAACACCTCGACGAGTTGAGCCTCTGCGTCGGCGACCAGTCGCTGTACCTCGTTCCGAAGAATCTCTCGTACCATGGTATCTCTCCACGTCCGGTGCGAGACAGCAGGCTCGAGTTTCATCTTAATCCATCCCGGTCGGCTCTCGTCGAAGGCATTGTAGCCATCGATCGCCGAGCTATGCATCTCACGCTGGGTGAGGATCTCCGCCGGGTCGAGCTCGCCGCTGCGCATCATTCAGATATCCCCAACTCTATGAAAGACTACTGTTTTCATAGGCCCTTTTTCTCTCCTTGAGACCGCCCCAGTATGATCCTCTTCTTCGCGGCCCTTTATCCCTCATCCCGCCCGTGGACTTGCCCTGGCGGGTAGGTGGCCTCGACAGCTGTGAATGGCTCCAGAATTTTGTAGGTATGAACGGAGCCTTTGGGGACGACCCAGGAGTCGCCGGGCTCAAGCAGCACTTTTTGCCCCTCGAGGTGCAACTCGGCACGCCCTTTGATCACATAGCCCACGGTTTCATACTCGCGCTGCGATGTCGGTTCAGGCTCGCCGGCTGGCTCGTTCTCCCAAAGGCGCATCGAAACATGCACACCCGACGCCAGGTACTTCTGGTTCATCTGACCCTTTGGCGAATGTTTAGAAGCGACTTTCGTGACGCTTTTGTCACCCATATTAGTCTCCTCCCCTTAGCGATGACAGTACACCCCTTCAGAGCTTACAGGCATAGGGATCGCACTGAGCGAAGTGTTCGTGTTCCTCGTCGGATTCTCCTTCTCCAAGCTCGAGAACCTGTTGCCCCTTGCTACCATAGTGAAACACCGTAATGCCCTTGAGCCCCCATTCCCATGCCTGGCGATAGATTGTAGCGATGTCTTCGGGCGTTGCCGTCTGAGGCAGGTTGATAGTTTTTGAGACGGCATTGTCCACCGGTGGAAGCCACCAAGTCCCCCTTGGGCCGCAGGCGCGAAAAGGCAAAGCCGGTGCCACCCCCTGACTGTTGGATGAGGGCCGCTAGCCTGAGCGACTCGAAGATATCCGATAGGCTATCTTCCACTGGCAGCACGAAGCAAGCGCTCAGCTGCCCCAATGCTGTACCGGCATTCATAAGCGTGGGGGAATTGGGCAGAAAATCGAGGTGCACGAGCGTCTCCAGAAAGGCCTATTCCCACTGGCCTGTGGCCTTGGAGTTGTCAAACTGCTCTTCAGCCTCGGCGATGCTGCGGGCGACGCGTTGAAAGAGTTCCTGTGGCGTTTCGATGATCTGACCGCTGACATCTCGTTGGAGATAGCGCACCTCAAGCACCTTCTGGGCGTTCTCTGACAAATGGATCGGCATCGTTCCCCTCCTACGCAGATTTCGTCGTCGGTGGCCATGTCGTCGCCGTCTACGAGCCTTTGACGCAACTTCTATGCCACGGACTTGAGCACTCGGGGCATAAGTCAGGCATTGCCTACGCTGGGTGTGTGTGTGCTGCTCCATATCCTTCGTCTCAACATGAGATGATGAGCTGCTCTCCCTCCCCATACTGAAAGGAAGCCCGCCCTCGGCTTGCCCCACGTGAGGAGCCTTGCATCCACTTCGATCGTCGCGCATCTAGAGGACTGCGATCTATGCGGACGGTAGCAGTACGTATAGACGTAGCCGCATGCATAGGCCCCTTATCTTTATAGGAATTTAATGCGCTAGGACTCGAGGCCGTTAAAGAAGGCGCGGGGGATGAAGGGAAGAGACGTGGTACGCAGGTTGCAAAAATATTATGTGTAGCTGCGCAACGGTGAACCTGGAAAGCGCTTTGTGCAGGACTAGCACTGCCGGAACAGGCGGAGAAGGAACATGCCTGGAAGACGGCGCTTGGGCAGGAATGGATGTAGGCAGGGGAACTTGAGCCAGGTCGCCGTGCAAGGCCAAGCGGTCTTGTAGAAGGGAGGTTGTCATGCCAGTTAAACACTTGCAAGAGTTTCTGGACAACCATCACGTGAAGTATGAAATCATCACGCACTCGCCAGCCTATAGTGCGCAGGCGATCGCGGCTTCCACCCACACACCGGGAAAGGAGTTTGCGAAACCCGTCATCGTGAGGCTCGACGGGAAAATGATCATGGCCGTATTACCCGCGTGTAATTTGGTCGATTTCGATCGTCTCAAAAAAGTGGCGGGGGCGGGTCATGCGGAACTCGCGCATGAGGAGGAGTTTCAAACCCTCTTTCCGGAGTGTGAGGTCGGGGCAATACCACCCTTTGGCAGCCTGTATGGTTTAGAGGCTTTTGTGGACGAGACACTGATCGAAGACCAGGAGATCGCCTTCAGCGCAGGCTCTCACCAGGAACTGATACGCATGGCCTCCAGGGATTTTGAAGGCATAGCCAAGCAAAAGGTGGCGGGATTCTCGTATAAGGTTTCATAACTCCAACGCTCAGGAGCAGGGCGCTGTGACCGCAGCTCGGCTTCGCCAGAGCGAGCGTCAGGCGCCGGTCAGCCCTGGAATTTGCTCGCTAAGAGATAGGGAGGGGTTATGGAGGAAAAGGAGCTCCAACAGCGGTTTCACCTCCTGCAGCAGGAAGTCGAAGCGGCCATCTCGTTGGTCGAGGAGGTCAGACTCAACTACGCCGCAGCCGTTGACGCCTTGAAAATCGAGGTCGAGGTGCTGCGCCGG
>JBKPCR010000467.1:0-5722 GCA_046727435.1 bacterium
ACCCTCCGAGCAGTTGATGCAAGACCTCCAAGAGCATGTGAAGCGCGTCACAGCGCCATACAAATATCCCCGCGAGATCGAGTTCACCACCGAGCTCCCGAAGACCATCAGCGGTAAAATCCGCCGGGTGGAGTTGCGGCAGCGCGAACGCGATCGCAAAACTGTGGGACGGCCGCAGAATTGAGGAGATACCTTTTCAGCGGTGTTTCTGGGCCTAGAGTGTACCATCCACGCGTGGGGGATCTTCCTTCATCTCAGGGGGCTTTTGCCAGCGGAAGATTGTATTGAGTTGTTTGAACACGAACCGAGATTGCATGGTGAGCAGGGGCCCTAATATGGCTAGGATCAGCACATAGAGTGCAGCAAACGGTTGTAGGATCGGCAGCAAACCGCCATTTCGGCCTAAATTGGCCATAATAATGGAGAACTCACCACGGGACACGATTGTCAGTCCAATGTTCGAGGAGGCCCGTGGTGACAAGCGGCCGCTGCGCCCGGCTAGCATGCCTGCGGCGAAATTGCCGACCAGCGTCAGCGCCACAGCCCCCAGCGCTGGCCATACAGCACCTCCTAAGGTATAGGGGTCGATGGTGAGGCCAAAGTGAAAGAAAAACATGGCGCCGAAAAAGTCTCGAAAAGGGATGACGAGATGCTCGATACGCTGACGATGGTCTGTTTCGGCTAACACCAACCCGGCCAGAAGGGCTCCAATGGCCTCAGCCACATGAATGGTCTCCGACAAACCGGCGACCAGCAACAGGGTCGCGAAAATGATCAGCAGAAAAACTTCATCCGAAGAGATGTCGAGCGCCCGGTTCAACCAGGGGGTAGCTTTGCGACCCACAGCGAGAACAGCCAGCATGAAGCCAAGGGCTATCACAGCCGACGTAGCCGCCTGGCTGAACGAGGTGGCGCCGCTCAGCACCAAGCCTGATACGAGCGTCAAATACACGGCAAGAAAAATATCTTCGAACATAATGATGCCAAGGATCATTTCAGTTTCCGGATTGGCCGTGCGTTTGAGGTCCACCAGCACTTTGGCGACAATTGCACTGGAGGAAATGGTGGTGATCCCGGCGGCGACCAGCATCTCGCGTAGCGGCCAATCCATCAACCAGGCAAACCCCAGCCCCAGTCCAAAGTTCAAGGCGATGTAGATCGTCCCACCCACTACAATCAAGTGTCCAGCCTTGATCAAGCGGCCAAGCGAGAACTCCAGACCGAGATAGAATAGTAAGAATAGAATGCCGAGTCGCCCCATGAATTCAAGGAGCGGGGCGCTCTGGATGAAGCGTAAGTCGATAATGCCGAGTTTGGGCATGTGCGGGCCAACGACCATGCCGGCGAGGATGAGAAATGGCACGACCGAAAACCGCAAGCGGGCGGAGAGTAGCGCCGCGCCGGCGACGAGGGTGAGTGCCAAACCAACCTCAAAGACGATGTGCTCCATCGGCTATTGGTTCCCCTGGGTGATGAGTCGTTTGAAGGCCTGCACCTGTTGCCGCTCTCCAGCAATCACCACTGTCACGTCCTCAGTGAGTGTCTGATCGGGGCCAGGGTTGATGTGCTTGCGGCCATCCTTTTCGATGATGGCCATAATGGTGGCGCCGGTGGCCTGGCGCACCTGGAGTTGTCCAATCGTTTGTTCAATCGCAGCGGAGCCAAGCTCGATTTTGTACCATTCGATCACTAATCCTTCGAGAGTGATGCTCATGGATTCTAAAGCCTTGGGTGTATAATTCAGGCCCCCGATGATGCCGGCGACTTGTCGCGCTTCGGTATCGTTGAGGGTAACCATGGAAAGCAATTCATCCGGGTCGTTGGGATCGAAGTGGTACAGTTCGCGTCTCCCATCATCATGAACCACAACGATAAGCTTGTCGCCGCTCTGGGCCTCGATTTGAAACTTGCGGCCGATGCCTGGGAGATCTGATTCACGGATGGTGGACATACAGCACAACCTCCTTCACATGAGGCCGATCACCGCCGAACGAGATGAAAGATGCCCTTCACGGATGATTATGAGAATGCCGACCAGCAACGGCCTAACTCGCTCGGCGTCCCAATGTTAGGTGGGCTGAAGGTATATATAGGTAAGATAATGGTCGTTTATGAGCGATCGGCCGAGGTTGCTTTCGTCAACACGACGCTCCTACCCAGGGCGGAGGCCGGCAGATCAGCGGTCGGCCGGCTTCGCCTGGGCGCCGCGAGATGACTATGGTTTCTCGGCAACTTGGATATTCACGGCTCGAGGTCCCTTAGGGCTGGATTCCACCTCAAATTCCACTGCATCCCCCTCTGCGACAGACTCGAAACGGGTGCTGCGCAGGCCGGAGCGGTGGAAGAAGATCTCCTGTCCATCCGACGTCCGAATAAACCCGAACCCACGGTCTTTGAACACGCGTTTAATCGTCCCCGTCGGCATGCGACACCTCCTTTGATTGGTTGGAGTGGGACAGCACGGATGGGACAGAGGTCGTCCGCCGACCACCTCTCCATGCCAATGTTTCCAGGTATTCAGGATAGCAGCGTTATTCACCCATGATGACACTCCCCTAGAAAGAATGCTGCGTCGTTTGTCTACCTACACGGCCCCAATATCCCCGCGTGCTCATGCTGTCGCCGGCAGGGGTGCGGAGGCGCATGCAGGGCTCGTCGTTCTCGTAACTTTCTTTGACGGTGCCGTTTTGGACACAGCCGCGTTTCAGCTTTTGCTGATTTCGATGCGTACATCGATATCGTGGCAGCTTTTTAGGCGTTTTCGTTAATCAGCGACGAAGGTAAGAACCCAATCTTTTTGAATTCTTTGATTACAAAAACCAGGCGCATTATCGATGAATGGAGTACGGGGGTCAAGCGGAAAATCTCTTTATCGTTCAAAGGGATTATTGACATCACAAGATGAGTGGGGGACGTGGGGGAGGGCAGCCCGCGAGGCGAGGAGCGGGGGACCTCTCATGGGATGGCTCGGGGATGACCTCCAGAGATCTACCGGAATGGTGTTCTCAGTGCAGATAACACCAGATGCGGTGGGGGAGGAGAACGAGGGCAGCGAGGGGAGCTATTCAGCTAGGTGAGAGATAGCCCCCGATGCCGGAAAGTCAATGGCAGTGACGTAGGTGCTCAATCGACCGTTACCCATACATCATCGCCGTCGACGCTCACAGCATAGCTGCGGACATGCCCATAGGGGTTGGAGACACACTGTCCAGAGGTGATATCGAAGGCCCAGAGGTGCCAGGGGCAACTGACGAGCTTGCCTCTGACGGAACCTTCACCGATTGGTCCCCCCCGATGGGGGCATTCGTTATCGATAGCGTACACGGTGTCCTGCATCTTAAAGAGCGCGATGAGTTTGCCACCGGCTTGCACCACTTTGCCATAGCTGCGGGGAATTTCTCTCAGCGTTCCAACCTTGATCCGTTGCTCTGCCACGCCAGTCTCCTGAAAGAACAGCCTAGGGTGATGACCCCATCTCCCCTGGCCAAGGCCTCAATCTAGCCCTCGTGTGTACCCATCCGACACCAGCGGGGAACGGCAGGGCTGTTGGGTAGTTACCGTCTTACACAAGGACGTGTTGATGATATTCCTGCAGGGAGTTGATCGCCAGTGGACCATCGAGGAGTGCCTTGATGCCATGGGTGGCCGCAAACGCCCCAGGAATTGTCGTGCAATAGGGAACATTATACACCAATGCCGCACGTCGGATATCGTATGAATCACGGATGGAGTTTTTCCCCATGGTGGTATTGATGAGCAATTGCACCGTGCCGCTTTTGATGTAGTCGACGACATGGGGCCTTCCCTCGATCACCTTCAGGACGACCTCAACCGGGATGCCCGAAGCCCGGATCGCGTCTGCTGTGCCACGGGTGGCAAGGATGGCAAACCCCAATTCATGCAATGCTTTGGCAAGCTGGACAGCTGCCGGCTTATCTTTATCCTTGACGCTGATGAACACGGTTCCACTGGTGGGAAGACTGCCAGCAGGGCCAACGCTCAACTGCGATTTTGCGAAGGCGCGGCCAAACGTCAGATCGATCCCCATAACTTCACCAGTCGATTTCATTTCGG
This sequence comes from bacterium, assembly GCA_046727435.1. Lineage (GTDB taxonomy): Bacteria > Tectomicrobia > Entotheonellia > J063 > CAVPRW01 > CAVPRW01. The sequence continues at coordinate 4,075 of JBKPCR010000467.1, forward strand.
GACCAAGAATCGTGTCCACTCCCGGAAATTTGATGAACGGGAAGACCGCCTCTTTCAGGGCGATGTGGTTGATCTCGCGTTCCTTCGTAAAGCCGACTTCGTGCAAGGTCTTACCGCCCATCACCCGTGCCGCGAGTTTCGCGAGGGGGACGCCAATCGCTTTGCTGACGAAGGGAATGGTGCGGGACGCGCGTGGATTGACCTCCAGCACGTATACATCGCCGTTTTTGACCGCAAACTGAATATTGATGAGTCCAACCACCCGCAGTTCCAACGCCAGGCGTATGGTCTGATCTTTGATCTCCGCCATGATGCGGGATGACAGCGAATACGGCGGCAGCGAGCAGGCGCTGTCCCCGGAGTGGATTCCGGCCTCCTCGATATGCTCCATGATGCCCCCGATCACCACTGTTTCGCCATCGGCGATGGCATCCACATCGACTTCGGTGGCGTCTTCGAGGAATTTATCGATCAGTAGGGGGTGTTCGGGAGAGGCTTTCACGGCGCGGTCGACGTAGTCGCGCAGGTCACTCTCATCATGCACCACTTCCATAGCGCGACCGCCCAGAACATAGGAGGGACGCAGGATGACAGGATAGCCGATCTGATGGGCAATAGCGACCGCTCCGTCCACCGAGGAGGCCGTGCCATTGGCCGGTTGCCGCAAGCCCAAACGGTGCAAAAGCTCCTTAAAGCGCTCTCGATCTTCGGCACGGTCGATACTGTCGGGGGAGGTGCCAAGGATGTGGACACCGGCGTTGAGCAGCGGCACCGCCAGGTTAAGCGGAGTTTGTCCGCCAAACTGCACGATCACCCCTTCCGGTTGCTCGACATCGACGATGTTGAGTACATCTTCCAACGTTAGCGGCTCGAAATACAGGCGGTCGGAGGTATCGTAATCGGTACTGACGGTTTCCGGGTTGCAGTTGACCATGATGGTCTCGAAACCATCCTCTTTCAACCCCCAGACACCATGGACACAACAGTAGTCGAACTCAATCCCTTGACCGATACGATTCGGGCCACCCCCCAGGATCATGATCTTGCGCCGCGATGTGGGGTCGGCCTCGCACTCGCGCTCGTATGTGGAGTACAGATACGGTGTATAGGCCTCAAACTCGGCCGCACAGGTGTCGACGCGCTTGAAGGTGGCATTGATGCCCGCCTGCAAACGCTGGGCGTGGATAGCTTGTTCCCCCCGCCCGAGGAGGGTGGCAAGGTAACGATCAGCATAGCCGAGTTCCTTGGCTTCGCGGAGCAGTTCAACATCTCCATCCTGCCCCTGCCCTATCCGCTCCTCGAACTCGACGATCTCCTGAATGTTAGCCAGAAACCATGGGTCGATATGCGAGAGCGCATGGATAGTTTCAACGTCGAAACCGGCGCGGAAGGCCTCGGCGATATACCACAACCGTTCCCAATTCGGCCAGCGCAGCATGCGCTGAATTGTCTCATGCCCCTCCGATGTGCAGCGCTGCGCTGCCGAGAACATCGGTTGCAGCCCATATCGACCGATCTCCAGTGAGCGCACCGCCTTCAGCAGCGACTCCTTAAAGGTACGGCCAATGGCCATCACCTCGCCCACGGATTTCATTTGGGTCGTGAGCGTCTGATCGGCCTGTGGAAATTTTTCGAAGGTGAAGCGCGG
>JBKPCR010000468.1:0-9916 GCA_046727435.1 bacterium
GTTGAGACTATCTCACTCCTCCAGCAGTGTCGATACCTGGCGTTCTTCACCGAGCAAGCCCTGTGGGCGCAGCAGGATGATGGCTTCCATGATCAGGCCGATGAGGAGGAACCGCACATAAGGGGCGCGCGCCGCCCAGAACGGCGGCAGTGTTTGATCGGTGATAAAGGTCGAGCCCGTCCAGATCCCCCACACCAGAAAAGCCCCCAAGATCGCGCCCTTGTTGTTGCCGCTGCCCCCCAGCATCAGCATGACCCAAATGAGAAAAGTGCCGAACAGCGGGGTAAAAGCGTCGGGGGAGATGGCTCGCACATAATGGGCGTAGAGCGCACCGCCAAGCCCCATAATCGCTGCCCCTAATGCCAGGGCCTGGAGCTTGAAGGCGAAGACATTTTTGCCATACATCGCCGCCGCCATCTCATCCTCGCGGATGGCTCGCAGCACGCGTCCCCAAGGGGAGCGAATACCCCGCTCGATGGCCCAATACACCGCTGCAACGGCCAGGAGGACGATGATCAGATAGAGATAATGATAATGCTGGGGCTCCACCCATGAGCGCAACGGCTGTGGCAACCCTGTCAGACCGCGAGGGCCGTTCGCTAACCAGCTTTCGTTGTTAAAGATCAGTCGGATCGACTCGGCAATGCCGATGGTGGCGATGGCCAGGTAATCTTCACGCAGCCGCAGTGTTGGAATGCCGATGATCAGCCCGAGAATCCCTGCAACCACCGCCGCCCCCAATAGGCCCAGCGGAAACGGGAGATTCAATCCCACCATCTGCTGCACATAGGTAGCATAGACACCTTCGGGCATGGGAGTGGTCAGCAAGGCCGACGTATAGGCGCCGACGGCGAAGAACCCCGCAATGCCGATATTGAACAGGCCAGTGTAGCCCCATTGCACATTGAGCCCCAGGCTGAAGACCGCATAGATCCCCCCCATGATCGCGAGGGAGACGACATAGCTGACGAACCCACTTACCTCCATAACTAGGCTCCACCGAGGCTACCCCCTTCCTTCCCCTCCCCTCATCGGGGAAGGGCTAGGGTGGGGGTGCATTACGTCCCTCCGAACAGCCCTCGGGGTCGCACGAAGAGCAAGAGGATCAGCACCACAAACGCCACCGCTGGCTTATAGGTGGGCAGTAGGAAGGCAGTCGAGACCTGTTGGACTACCCCCAGGATGATACCTCCTACCAATGCCCCGAGCGGATTGCCGATGCCGCCCAGGATCACGGCTGCGAAGAGTGGCAACAGAAAGCTCCACCCCATGTCCGGGCGCAATTGGGCATCGATGCCATAGAGTACTCCCGCAGCTGCTGCCAGAGCCGCACCAATCCCCCATGTCCAGGCCGTCACATGCGCTGTGTCGATGCCACAGACTAAGGCGAGCTGCGGGTTATCGGCCGTCGCCCGCATGGCCTTGCCGAGCTTTGTCCGCTGCAGAAATAGATAGAGCAGGAGCACCAGGAGGAGCACCATCACCAGAATAAATACTTGATCGGGTTTCAGCCGCACGTCCAGGGGAAGCACCCATGCGGGCCGCAGTTCTTGGGAATAAAACAAAAATTGGGGTCCCCAGACGATATAAATCAGGCTGCGCAGGATAAAGGCCATCCCCAAGGAGGCGATGGCGAGGATGGCAGGGGAGGATCTTCTGGCGCGCAGGGGACGGTAGAGGATTCGGTCGATCATTAGGGCGACCAGCACGGTTACCCCCATCGAGACCACCAATGACCCCAGCATCCGCCCGCCAAACGACAGTGGTCCCCATTTGAGCTCAGGCATCCCCAGCGCCGGCAGCAGCTCCACGTTCAGCAGCAGAACCACATAGGCGCCGAGGGTCATAAGGTCGCCATGAGCGAAGTGGGCAAAACGCAGTACACCGTACAGCAGCGTCAACCCAATCGCCCCCAAGGCTATGATACTGCCCAGCACGACGCCATACACGAGCAACTCAGTCATCGCCGCCCGCCGAGATAGAGACGACCCACCTCTGCATTGCTCAAAAGCTGATCGCCCCTCCCCTCGAGACGGACCTGTCCACTGGCCAAGACATACCCGCGATCCGACAGCCGCAGCGCCTGACGGGCATTCTGTTCGACGATGAGCAGCGCCACGCCCGCGTGATTGATCTCCGCCATCTTCTCAAAGACCATACCCACCAGGCGGGGCGACAGGCCAGCGGACGGTTCATCAAGCAGCAACAGCCGTGGATCGAGCATCAACGCCCGCCCCATAGCCACCATCTGGCGCTCGCCTCCAGACAGGCCGCCGACGCGCTGTTTGCGCTTCAGTCGCAGGCTAGGAAAGAATGTATACATCTCTTCGAGCCGTTCAGCGAAGCCGTCACTGCGCACGAAGGCGCCCATTTCCAGATTTTCCTGCACCGTGAGGGATGGAAACACGTTGTCAACCTGCGGTACGAATGACATGCCGCGGCGCACCAGGGCTGGTGGCGTCAAGCCGGTGATGTCGGTGTCCGCGAAGAGAATCCGGCCATCCATGGGCATCAACAGGCCGAAAATGGTTTTTAATAGCGTTGACTTTCCGGCACCATTCGGGCCGATCAGGGTGACCACCTCCCCAGGATCAACCCGCATAGAGATATCACGGAGGATTGTCATCTCTCCGTAGCCAGAGTTGACGTGGCGCACGTCGAGCAAAGCCACGGCGGTTAGCCTCCCCCCAGATAAGCTTCCAAGACTCTCGGATCGTTTGCGATGGTCTCGAAGGAACCCTCAACCAGTGGCCGCCCCTCGCTCAACACGATGACCGGGTCGCACAGACGCATCACCAGGTCCATATCGTGTTCGATGAGCAGGATCGTGACGCCCCGCTGGCGGGCCAGATGCGAAATATATTCGGCTAGCTCCTCCATCAGGGTGGGGTTGACCCCGGCTCCGGGCTCGTCGAGGAGCACCAGCTGCGGATCAGCCATCATGGTACGCGCCAATTCGAGCAGTTTTTTTTGCCCCCCGGAGAGGTTGCGGGCATACTCTTCCCGCAGGCCGATCAAGCGGACCGCCGCCAGCACTTCAAGGGCTTTCTCACGGATCTGCGCTTCTTGTTGACGTACCACAGCAGGGCGGAACCAGGGATACCACAGCTGCTCCCCACACTGACCGGGAGTGATGAGCATGAGGTTTTCGAGCACCGTCATGTCCCGAAACTCGCGTGGAATCTGAAAGGTGCGACAGATGCGATGGTGAAAGATCTGGTGCGGCGCCAGGCCGGTGATATCCAGGCCGTGGAATAGCACCCGACCGCTATCGGGTTTGGCAAAGCCGGTTAGCACGTTGAAGAGCGTCGTTTTTCCGGCGCCATTCGGGCCAATCAAGCCGGTGATGGTACCTTGCCGCACCTGAAACGAGCAGTGGTTCAGAACGGTCAGGCCGCCGAATGTCTTGACGAGGTCGTGCACTTCGAGGATAGCCGTCATGGACGAAGAAACCAGTGCTAAGTGCTAGGTAATGAGTACTGAGTATGAGCCACGAGCATTCTCAGCACTTATCAGTTATGACTCGATCCCTTCTACGGTACTAACGACGCGCGAATCACTGCCCCAGCATCCGCCTGCTGGAACGCTTCGTTGATCTCTGACAAAGGGAAGGTATGCGAGATCAGCTTTTGAAACGGATAGCGTTGGAGGTTGCGCCGCATGAAATCCAAGGCTTGTGGGATGACCCACGGCTCATAGGTGGCAAGTGCCATCAGGGTGATGCGGCCGAAGACGATGCGTCCAGCCTCCAGAGGTGCGGTCTGCTTGGGATTGATGCTACCCATGATCAGGTAGTGGCCGCCGTTCTTCAACATGCGAATACCCTCGGGGATGACCGACGGCGAGCCTACCACCTCGACGCAGACGTCGACCCCCCAGCCATTGGTCAGTTCGCGTACCAGCCGTACCCGCGACTCCTCGCTGTCATAGGTCTCCAGGTTGATCAGGTAGTCAGCGCCAAAGGCAGCAGCCATCTGTAAGCGCGGTTCGAAGCGGTCGATGACGATGATCTTCGCTGCTCCCATATCCCGCGCCACGGCGGTGGCGTATATCCCCAACCCTCCCGCCCCCTGAATGACGATGGACTGGCCGATGCGTAAGCCGATACGCTGCAACCCATAGGTAACCTGTGCCAGGGCGCAATTCACCGGCGCCACCATCTCGTCCGACAGATCTTCAGGCACCTTAAAGACGTAATGTCCAGGTCGTAAATAGTAGTATTCTGCATAGGCCCCCATGGAGATCATCACATCGTCCATCTGGTATGGGTGCCGCATCATGTTCACACAGGCCGAGCGGTAGCCCTCCAGACAGGCGTAGCAGCGACCACAAAAGTAGAAATACAGAAAAGTCACGCGATCGCCTACCGTCAGAGGTTGCCCCTGCGAGTCGGTCCGGATATTGCCGCCGAGCTCCGCCACCCGCCCTACCATTTCGTGGCCGATGATGTGGTTCCCCGGACGTAACGGCGTATCCCCCCGCCAGATGTGCAGGTCGGAGCCACAGATATTGGCTCTGGTGATGCGCACCAAGATACCGGCTGGTTCGACTGCTGGCAATGTGATATCACAAATGTCCATGCGGCCTCTCGGTGTGTGGAAGATGGCAGCTTTCCCGTGCATGTCCATGCCCTCCCGATCACGAAATCAGGGCTTGTCGAGCCACGTCGTCTCAAACTGAACCTTGTACCCATGCAAGTGGACGTATCCCTTCACATCCGCGCGGGCCGCCTGCAAGAAGGGGAGTGAGGCGATGCCGCAGGTCATCATACTCTCCGTGACATAACGTTGGAAGTCGTATCCTGCCTGCAAGAGGGCTGCCTCCGTCGGCGCCTCCTTCATCCGATCGATCAGGGCGTCGACCTGTTTGTCGTCATGGTTGAGGGTATTGTTCCCGGCCCGAGTGTCAAGAACTCGCGAGAGTTGATAGGAATCGAACGCTGCCCCGGACACACCCAGAATTTGATCCCAATCCCGGTCCCGTTGCCAGCGTCGCAGGAAGATCGGTCGATCAAGCACCTCAACGGTTAGGTCCACCCCAAGCTTGGCGTACTGCGTTTTCAGAATCGTCGCGATGGTAGGGAGCGCAGCCTCGGCGCTATGGGTCATGAGGGTGTAGCGTAGGGGATTGTGCTCATCGTAGCCAGCCTCCTTCAGCAGCGTTTTAGCCTTGTCGGGGTTATAGGAAAATTGCTCATCAAAGTCAATGTGACCTTTGCCGCCAGACGGTACGAAACTCCATAACGGCTGCGCCAGCCCCAACAGCGCCGTCTTGACGATGGCTGGCCGGTCGATCCCATACCCCAGCAGAGCCTGCCGCACCCGGGCATCCTTGAAGGATGCTCGCGCTTGATTGAAGTAGCTATTAACCCGGAGCGTGTCTCGCCCCTTGAGTACCTGGACCTTCACGTCTTTGGCCAGGCGCTCGATGTGCTCAAAGGGTACCGCGTTAGCGAAGTCCACCTCCCCCGTCCGCAGCGCGGTCACTCGCGTCACTCCCTCCTTGATGATGCGGAGCTCAATGCGATCCAGATAGGGCAGCCCCGGTTTGAAGTAGTGCGGGTTCTTCTCCAGCACGATGACCCGGTTCTGCTCCCAGTTGGCGAGTTTGAACGGTCCGGTTCCCACCGGATGCAGTCGCACCTCTTCCTTCCCCCAGCGTTCATACGACACTGGCGACATCTGTAAGAACCCAAATGCGTGCGCGGCCATTACTGGCAGAAGGGTGGCACTGGGATATTTGAGGATAAACTTGACCGTGTGCGTATCGACCACTTCGACGCCGTCGACGAGGCTGTATGAAGGCGCGTCGAGCGCCTTCTCGGCGGGGTCCATCATGCGTTGATAATTCCATTGCACCGCTTTGGCGTCAAAGTCGGTGCCATCATGAAACCTCACCCCCTGGCGTAGATGAAAGACATAAACCTTGCCGTCCTCCAAAATCTCCCAAGACTCGGCCAGGTCGGGCACATAATTCAACTCAGCATCGATACTCACCAGGCTGTTGAAGAGATTACCCATGGCGTATCCAGCTTGGGCGCCCGGGGAGAGACGCGGATCCAGCCCCGCCACATCCGCCTCCCAGGCTACCCGTAGTATCCCCCCCGGTCTCGGCTGTTGTGCCCAGGCGGAGAGCGGCGCTAGCAGGAGAAAGCCCACTAGGAAGAGGCGAACCCCTCTGTGGTGCCCGTACCCTGTCATCGTTGTCCCTCCCTGGTAGTGCTACCGCTCATACCCTGGGACGCCCTGTCGCGATCAGGCATGCGGCAGCAGCACTCCGTGTGACACAGATGGTCGGTCGACTCTGTTGCCAAGGTCTCGCGTGCGGGTCCGGGCGAGGCACCAGCCCGCGACCCTCTCGTCCTAGACCGCCGGCCCCTCGGACAGCGTCACCGGCACACGCCGACCCTGATCCGACGCAGCCTGGACCGCCTCCACGAGGGTGTGCCGCCTGACCGCAGTAGTGAAGTCGGGCTCTACTCGTCGACCGCTGCGAATGGCCTCGGCGAAGCCCCGATACACCCCCGCTACGTTGGCGGGTTCACCTGCCGGCACGCCCGTTGGCATGGCGGCGAGACGCTCAGGAATCGGCAACGCCTGCAGCGTCCGATCGGTACCCTTTGCCCCCTCCAAGCGGATCGGATCGATCTGCGCACTCAGTCCGGTTGAGGCCACCAGGGTGCCTTCTCTGCCGTAGATCTCCAGCCTCATCCCACTGCCATGCCAGGGCACACTAGCCACTTGCACCGATCCTACTGCCCCGCCGGCCAGCCTACCGCTGACCAGAATGGTGTCCGGAGCGGTAACATCCACCATGCGATCAGTGTCGGTCTCATGCCATTGTGGCACCTGTGTGCTTACCACCGCCGACACTTCGGTGAACTCGCCGACGCACATGCACATGCAGTCAACGGCATGGCCAAAGGGGATGGTGAGCGTGGTAGCGCCCAGGGTGCGGTCCCGCTGCCACGTCCGGCCCGACGTGCGGTTGAGGACGCCGGGCCGGATCTGGGTCAGGTGACAGGAGAGCACCTCACCCACGTAGCCCTCTTCGATGAGCTCCTTCAGGCGACGAAAGGCTGGGGCAAAGCGGCCCTGCAAGCCCACCATGGTGTGGACCCCTTGAGCCTGGGCCAGATCTGCCATCTCCTGTGCTTCGCGGAGGTTGGCTCCCAGGGGCCATTCGGTGAGAACATGCTTTCCGGCTCTCAACGCATCCATGGTCAGACGGTAGTGGAGTGGCACGCGCACCACCACCGCCACGGCATCGATGTCGGGGTGGTGTAACATTTCCTGGTGATCGTGGAAGGCGAGCGGCACCCCAAACTGCTTGGCAGTCTCCTCGGCCGTCTCCTGGTGTGCCGTGCACACCCCGACGAGCTCGTAGTCGGGCAAATGGGTCAAGGCTGGCAGGTGGGCCCGACTCCCCCAGCCATAATGCACATTGGCGCCAATAATTCCGACGCGAACCTTTGCTTGTGCCATTGACAGCTCCTTTCGTGCATGCGATGGTCGATCCCCACCATTCTGTAAGCCAGACGCGTTCACCCATGCTGCCGAATCGGCGCCAGCATAACGGGGCTTGGAGGCCGTGTCAATTGCCCACTTTCTTGACAGCCATGTGACTCCCCATGATAATGCGCTAGCGCTTCTGTATGACATGCCCGCGGCAAGGCGGCGCGTGGCATCGCCAGAGGGCCACGACGCCGCTAGTGGAATGCTATGGAAGATGAGGTGGGCCACTCTATGACCGGCAATGCCAAGGCTTTGGTGCCACACCAATTATTAGACATGTATCGACAGATGGTGATGATTCGGCGATTTGATCAAAGGGCCGTGGATGAGTTCCATGCCGGCAACATCCCAGGGGGCGTCCATGCCTACATCGGGCAGGAAGCCGTGGCGGTCGGAGTCTGTGCCGCCCTGCGCCGAGACGACAAAATCGCCAGCACCCATCGTGGTCACGGCCATACCATCGCCAAGGGTGCAGACATCAAGCGGATGATGGCCGAGCTCTTTGGTCGGAGTACCGGCTACTGCCACGGCAAAGGCGGCTCCATGCATATCGCCGACTTCAGTGTCGGGATGCTTGGCGCCAATGGCATCGTGGGAGCAGGGCTGCCGATCGCCACCGGAGCGGCGCTGGCCGCCAAGCTAGAAGGGAGTGATCGGGTGGCAGTAGCCTTCTTCGGTGATGGGGCCTCGAATGAAGGAGCCTTTCACGGCTCGTTGAATCTGGCCTCTATCTGGAAGCTTCCTGCCATCTATGTGTGTGAGAACAACCGCTGGGCCAGTGGCGTGCCAGCCGCTTATGCCCTGTCCGTGCCCGATGTGGCGGCGCGCGCCGTGGCGTACGATATACCGGGCGTGTCCGTGGACGGCACCGATGTGCTGGCGGTCTATGAGGTGGCTGCGCAGGCGGTCCAGCGCGCCAGAGCAGGGGGAGGGCCAACGCTGATGGAGTGCAAGACCTATCGCTGGCGCAGCCATAACGAGCAGCGTGGCAACCCTGCCGACCCGAGGCCCCGAGAAGAGGTCGATCTGGGACCCCAGCATGACCCCATTGGATCGTTCGCCGTCTGGCTCATCGAGCAAGCCGTCGCCACTGCCACCACCCTGCAGCAGATCGATCAAGAGGTCGAGGCAGCGGTGGAGGAAGCTGTTGCCTTCGCTAAGGCCAGCCCACTGCCGAGGCCAGAAGATGCCCTGTTGGACGTGTTCGCACCGTAGGTATTGCCGATCATCGATACTCTGCTGCTTACGCGGCTCCCTACTCAGCCCTCCCTCGCGACGGGGGAAGGGTCGGGTGGGGCTGGAGAGGATCTGAACGCATGCGAGAGATCACCTATACGGAAGCTTTGATGGAAGCCTTTCGCGAAGAGATGCGGCGGGATCAGAAGGTGTTCCACCTCTGCGGCGGCCTGGGGGCATTGGCAAGCCTCATCCCGGAGTTTGGTGAGGAGCGCGTACGCGTCTGCCCCATCTCTGAGGAAGCCTACGTCGGCGCCAGCATCGGCGCGGCGGGTAGCGGCTTCCGCCCGATCGTTAGCCCAGGGATGATGACGTTTGCCTTCACCGCCATGGACCAGATCGTCAATCAGATGGCAAAGATCCACTACATGTTCGGTGGGCAGGCGTCCTTCCCCATCGTGTTTCGCGCCTCCACTGGCGGTGGCCGCTCTGCCGCAGCGCAGCACTCGCAAAGTCCCCATCCGCTCTTTATGAACCTGGCAGGCTTGAAGCTAGTTATGCCCAGTACGCCGTATGACGCTAAAGGACTGATGAAGAGCGCCATCCGGGACAATAACCCTGTAGTGTTCTTCGAGGATCAGATGCTGGCCCAGCGGGGCGTGAAAGGCCCCGTGCCGGAGGAGGAGTACACCATTCCCATCGGCGTTGCCGACGTCAAACGCCAGGGACGCGACGTCACCGTGGTGGCGATCGCCAAGACGGCGCCGGAAGCGCTTGCCGCCGCCGAAGAGCTGGCCGGCGAAGGCATCGAGGTAGAAGTGGTGGACCCCAGGACCCTCGTTCCTATAGACAAGGGTGCGTTGCGCGCGTCCGTCCAAAAAACGGGGCGTGTGGTCATCGTCGATGAGGCCTGTCTCACCGGCAGTGCCGCCGCTGAGATCGCCGCGTTACTCACTGAAGACCCCGCCACGTTCCGGGCCTTGAAAGCTCCACCCAAACGCGTCTGCGCCCCCGACGTGCCCATCCCCTATAGCCCGGTCATGGAGCGTTTCTGTCTACCGGACAAAGCCCGGATCATCGCGGGCATCAGGGAGGTGCTCGTATGAAGTATGGCTTTACGCTACCAGGTCGCGGCCCCCTGGCCACACCCGACAACCTCGCCGCCATCGCCAGACGTGGTGAGGAGTTAGGCTATCAGTTTGTGTTGTTCGGGGATCACATAGTAG
>JBKPCR010000469.1:0-13446 GCA_046727435.1 bacterium
CACGTGGGCGACCACCGCACGGAAGAAGGTCGTGCCCTCCTGGCGAAGCATTCCCCGCTGACGTATGTCGACCGTATTTGCCGTCCGCTACTCATCGGCCAGGGGGCCAACGACCCGCGGGTGAAACAAGCCGAATCCGACCAGATCGTAGCGGCCATGCAGGCGAAGAACATCCCTGTCACCTACGTGCTCTACCCCGATGAGGGGCACGGCTTCGCCCGCCCCGAGAACAATCGGTCGTTCTATGCCATCACCGAAGCCTTCCTGGCGAAGTCCCTGGGTGGTCGGTGCGAGCCGATTGGCAGCGATTTTGACGGTGCCAGTCTCACGGTCCCCATCGGCGTAGAAGAGGTTCCGGGCCTAGCCGAGGCCATGGCGGCGCGGCGATCGAATACCGATGGAGGCGGAGAGCACCAGCACCTTGATGCCTCTCGGTCGGGAAGCTGAGGACACACTATTGGCCTCTGCACTGGATCATCGACTACCTGCCCTCTAGGGAGCAGCAGTTCTTGGCAAAGCTGGCGGCGCATTGCCTAGCGAACTTCCCGGGTGGACAGGAGATATGAAGTCGTCCCGAAGCCGGGCATCATAGAAACAGAGGGCGCGGAGGTCCGCATGCAGCCGAACCTCCGCCGGCGTGGTGCGCAGGCAGGAGGCGATCGAGTGTTACTTGACCTCCTTGAGAACAGCGCAGGCCTCGAGTGCGTATGCTGGGTCGAGGGCTTCTTGGGCCATAAACACCTGCTGCACAATCCCCGCGCGATCGATGACAAACGTCGTGCGGCGGGCGACGACATTCTGTTCGTCGAAGACGCCGTAGGCTCGGCTGACGTCTCGCTTGGCGTCGCTCAGAATGGTAAACTGAGCCCCCAACTTCTCGGCGAACGCGGCGTTGGCCCACGGGCTGTCCACACTGATCCCGACAATCACCGTGTTATTCGCATTAAACTGGCCCGTGGTTTCCTGATATTTCGTCATTTCGTTCGTGCAACCCGATGAGAATGCCGCGGGAAAAAACGCCAGCACGACATTCTTCTGACCTTTGAAGTCACTGAGTTTGACCTCCTTCCTCTGACGCCGGCCATTCGCGTCGGCGGGCGCGAGGTAGTTGGCGGAAAAGTCAGGAGCCTCCTGTCCTACCTTGATGCTGGGTGGGGGTGGCGGAGCCGGCGCCTGGGCCTGGAGCACTGCCGTCGTAAGCAGAGCAACGGCCAGTGCCATGGGCAGCGTTCTCAAGTATGGGTGGGTGTTCATCGGACGACTCCCTTCACGTATGGGGTTCCAGGAGCAACGGCTGGAAAATGTCCCAGGTGGCACTACTATACTATACTGTGCCTGGGCACAAAAGCGATAACTTTTCAGAGGATGCCTCGAGAGCGCGACTGCGCACCACCCTCGGCGCATGAATCCGCTGCTCACACATCTGGAGGAAGCGATCACCAGCTCTCAGCAACTCTGCACCTCACTGTTGCATAAGTCGGTAGCTATGAGTACGTCCATACGGATATGGATAAACTCTATGTTGAAGTTTTCATGAAAGTTGCAGGGCTAACGCGACGCTGGAGGAAATTCGGCATCGGCCCTTGCGGCTGGACAACCGAAGCTGCCGATGATGGCCTTGCGTGTGACCTGCTCTGAGAGCTTCACTGTGTTTTTGTCCTCAACTGACACATGTCCCAAGGGATTACAGGCAAAAATGAGGTCGACAGGGATCTTGTCGACGGTACCGAACAGTCGGAAGCTATACGTGGTAGCGACCGTTGGATAGAACACCACTTCATAGCGACCGGGAGCAGCGTAGGTCGGCTTCAAGTCAAACACTCTGGCATGCGGTCCGGCCTTCACTTCCACCTTGAGGGTCTTGTCGAGGTTATCCACCGGCTTCACCTCTGGGGCCCTGGCATCGAGGGGATTTGTGCGATCGGGAAGCACAATTCTCAAGTCCAGACCACTCCTATCCCCCGTATAGACTGGCTCATGGAGAAATCCAACGACGAGGAGGTAATCGCTGATGCCAATTTGGACTAATTGTCGCTCATGGGCCACGGTAGGTCTTCCCCAGAGCGTCAGAGCAGCAACAGCACAGGCCATACCATAGAAACGCACATGTCCTACCCCATGAAAGCGCATCATCTTACCTCCTGTCTGGCTGAGACACTTGACGTTGGTTGCTGACGGTGATGCGTTGAAGTGCAGCGTTGAGGCGGCGAATACTGATCAGGAAGAGGAATAGGGTCACACCAACAATACCCAGGTACGCTATTACGGTCACTGGGTTCAGGCCAGCGGATGAGGGGGCTGGCGCGTGCTGATCGGTTTGGCTCGTCAGCACCAGGTCGAAATGATCGTGGAGATCATATGCCCCTTGACGTTGGACTGTCACCTGGCCCCTCCACCTGCCTTCCATCCCAAGTATCAAGTCTTTCTCGCGGAAGATACCTGGCAACTCCCGGGCGAGTGTGACACCAATGGGTGCCGTCTCGGACCCCGCTACCTGCAACTGCAGCAAGGCTCCTGTAGCATCAGTGAGCGGCTCGCCATCACGGCCGGTGACGGTCAGCCGAATCTCGTTGGGCCCTGGCCGTAACGGCCTGACCTCGATGACTAGCTGCGCGTTGTCCACAGTACGCACCTGCCGAAACGTCTCGTCGACATGAGGCGAAGGGGTATAGGGTGGAGAGGTGGTTCCCAGGAATGAGGCCAAGAGTAGCGCTAATAGCCCCAAGAATGCCTCGATCCGTAGCGTTTGCCTGAACCACTGACTGTGAGGGCTTGCGCTGCGACCCAATACATCGAGACTCGCGACGATACGCGGGTGGACGATGAACTGATGATATCCCCCCAGGGCAACCATGAGCCCCACGACACAGAGTTTCGCGAGCAGTATGCGGCCATACAGTGTCGACATCAGATGATCAAGGGAGCCCAGATGCAACTGGGTGAGGTAGAGCCCGCTGACGGTGAGTAGACCGACGGACCCTACGGCGAGCACGGAGAAAGCCGGAATGGCCCAGGCGAGCTCGCCGGCTGCAGACGGTTCACGAAACGTACTCCACCAGAACAGCGTGGCGAAATACCCCAGCCCTCCCACCCATAAGGCGACCCCGAGCAGGTGAACCAGTTCCGCACCAAGCGCCAGACCTCTCCAGGCAAGGGTTGCCACACTATGGCTCACCAGCGCATCGCTCATGAGCAAGAGGACGGTGAGGGCTAGCGCCATCGCCCAAAACCACGTGCGTCCCCCAGAGAACCACCAGTAGCCGACCAGGACCCCGACGAGGAGAACAGCCATACCGAGCTTCGCCGCTGTGATCTGACCGATGGTGCTAGACATGACCATGCCAAGCCCCACCCATCCGCTCCCGTCGACAGGGAGCCGCTGTAACCTGGCGAACAAGGTAAGACTGCCGGCGAGGAGTATGACCGCAAGCCATGAAAGCACATACGACGGCGGCGGGACACGGGGCAGCTTCCTGCGCCAGAACACCAATGAAGCGGTCAACATGCCGATCAACGCGACTGCCCCCGGTATCCCGAACCACCGGGCGAGCGCATCGATCCACCCGGTCACGGCGATCACCTGGCCCGCCTCGAAAGGCCGTGAAACCGCCGCCCCCCCGACCACAAACACGTACGCCCCCTCAGTGACATGGCCGTCATCAGCCGACATGACACGCCATGAGACGGTATAAACCCCGGCATCGACAGGCGGAAGTGTCACGCGGTAGAGCCAGGGGTCACTGGGGACAATGGCAGCCGTGCCGTCATCGAGACGAGTACCATGCGCATCGAAAACCCATAGGGCGCTGCCACGAGGCTCCACTCGCTCACTAAAACGGATGGTAATCTCGTGCGGCGCCTCCGACAGGACGGCGTTGGCAGCTGGCAGGGTTGTTCTTGGCACGGCATGAGCGTAGACAGAAGAAGGCCCCAGCAACGAGACGATGCCACCGATTATAAACAGAAGCAGACGTCCGCCCGTCCTCATCGCCACCGCGAAGGCACCGCGGAGGTAGTCGTAGTTGCGCGCCTCATCGGCGAACGCTGCCGCTGGGTTACGCTGTCGAGGGTTGCTCTTGAACTCCGGCAGGGTCAGAGACCCGGGCAGATTTTCCTCATTGCGCACATAGGTGAAGTCGAGGCGCATCGTGGTGCCCCCCGGCAGCTGATAGCCGTAGGTCGAATACACACGATCGCGGGTCTGCTCACTGTGCTCGCGGTAGCCAGTCAACCGTGTATCAGCAATACCAACATAGTAATCGAATGGCCCCAGCACGTGGCCGCTGGCGATGTAATTCTTGAAGAAGTCATACGAGCCCGCCTCGCTGCGCAACTCGATCGGACCGGCATCATAGCCGGTTTTTGTCACAAGGTTAATGGCCCCGCCAAGACTGTTGGCGCCAAAGCGCAGCGCATTACTTCCTTTGAAGACCTCAATATACTTGGTGGAGAGAAGCTCCAACGATTCGAAATCGCTGAAGCCATCGGCGTTGCCATACATAAACCCATCGATCAACACATTGATGCCGCGGAGATGAAAATTGTTACGCAAACCGGAACCACGGATCGAGAGCTGGCTCTCCTCGGCGGCACCGAAGCGCGGACGGACCAGCACCCCCGGCACAAAATCGAGAGCATCTTTGAGATTCGCGCCGCGCGACTCCTCAATCTCTTTAGAGCCAACGACCTCCGCGCCACCCGGAATACGCTCGATCTCTTGTCGGGCTTCCTCCGCACTGTGGAGGCGGTCAGGGATAGCCCCAGAGGGCAATGGGACTCCTTTGACGATCACCGGAGGCAGCGGTGTCGTGGGCTGTTGCGCACTGACTGTGGAAAGGCATAGGAGCGTCGCAACCATGAGGATCATGAACAACATTGTGAGCCTCCCACCTTGAGGATCGAGTTTTCTCGAATGGTCCGATCGCGGCTGGCCTGAGGGTCGTGGGCCATACAGAACCTGGCAGCCCTGTGCCATACGGCCTGGCCCGAGCATGACCCACTCCCACCAAGGACAGCGGAAGAGCCTCAGGACGACAAGCCCCTGACTTGGGGTACTCTTCTAGTCAAGACTGAACGCAGGAATCCGCGTAATCGAATGCGCTCGATGCGTCTTCGGAGTTTGTGGCTTGGCGCAGGGCCTGACAATTTAGGAGCGGGACATGATTGGTGGAGAGCGGGCCTGAGAGGTGGGTCGAGGGGTTGTGACTGCCTGTAGCGGTTGCGCGCAGCTCGTTTGCTCCGCTGTAGAGAGGAAGACTGACAGAGAGGCAAAGAAATCCCCGGCGAGCGGGATGTGCTGCATAAGCGAGAGGACAAGGCAATCCGCAAGCTGAGATGTGTGGGTCTGTGGGTGGGGAGGCCCTGGATGCCGGTCGGCCAGATGGTGTACGAGATGCGGCCCGGAGGCGGCAATCAAGATACCGAGGCAGATCAGCACGCTAAGGGCGATCAGACGGTCGCCGATGGTTACGCACTGGCCCACAGCCCTGCTCATTGGGGGTCTAGAACGCATCCGGGCTCCCAACCCACGTATTCTTGTGACGGGCGCGACATTATGCGTCCGACGTCGCGGCCACCTCATCGCTGCCCATCTAGACCGATCACTTCACCGGCGCCTCCACTGACATCTGCCCTGCCTTTTCGAAGCTCAACCCAACGTTCAGGGTCTCTCCCGATTTAAGATCCTGTTTGAGCCCAAGCAACATGATGTGGTACCCCCCCGGTTTCATTTCGAGCTTTCCGCCGGCGGGAACATCAAATTTCGGGAGCGGTCGCATGACCATTTTGCCGTCTTGCTCGACTGTCGCGTGTAACTCGACGGTAGTCGCCACATCCGTTGAGGCCGATAGGAGGGCGTCGGCCTCGCTCCCATGGTTGCTGATGGTGACATACGCTGCGCCATTACCTGCGGTTATTGCACCTCCACCTTGGCTACTTTGCCCTCCCTGGACCATCGATGGCGCCCGTCGAGCCCAGGCGTTTTCCAGCTGAATGGTTGTGTGACGGTGTCCTATATGGCCGGCAGATGTCTGACCGATCACCACAAGTCCATACATCACGATGAGGACTCCTACAGCATGCGTAAATCGCATGAGCTAACTCCTCAGAAGCTGCTTGATGTCATCAGCCATTTCCTCGGGCGACAGGCCAAAGGGGAACAGCACACGGAGACGCCCCTCGGGGTCGATGACGTAGGTATAGGCCGAATGGGCAATGAGATACCCCGCCGAGGTGCCGGCAACCGCCTCTTTCTCGGCGATCACTCCGTACATCGTCCGTACCTGTGCGAGCTGTTCGGCGCTCCCGGTCAGCCCGATGAAGGTCGGATCGAAGGCCTTTGTGTAGATGCCCAAGCGCTCAGGGGTATCGCGCTCGGGGTCGAGCGTGATGAACGCCATCTGCACGCGCTTGGCGGCATCCCCCAGGCGAGCTCGAACCTGCGATAACTCCACGAGTGTCGTCGGGCAGACATCCGGACAGAAGGTGTACCCAAAGCTGAGGAGGACGACCTTGCCCCGCTGTTGGCTGAGTTTAAATTCAGACCCATCCGAAGCTTGGAGGGTAAAATCCATCGCTGATGGTGGTGGGACCAGTGCTTGCCCGGCAAACTGGGCACTCTGTAGTACCGCCGGAGCGACCAGCGCGCAGCACAGCCCCATCATCCACCGCACAAGCGTTCGTCTCATCTTGACTCCTTGCCGGCAAACCCCTCTTGAGAGCCCGCAAGATACAGGCGTCTGACGGCCATGAGTGGGTTCGATGTTGATCACACACCTGTACAAACGCGTACATGGAACGCCGTTATCGAGGCAAGCCGCTCACATGGCACGGAAGTCCAGAATGTGGCCCACTCAGCTAGTGGTCATGCGTCGCAAGACACAGACACGTCCGCATGGGCAGCGCTTCTGCCTCTGATACATCCAAATCGGGAAGAGCAACACTCAGGAGTTGCTAGGAGAGAAACGACGGAGGAGCGCGCGGCAGGTCAGAGCCACAGTGGAGGATAAAAGTTGGCACATCCGGATTATCGGGAGACGCTGTCGTGACGCCTAGCCCAGGAACGTGGACGTCACAGGGTTCGTCGAGGGTTCCAGAAACGTGCTGGGAAACCGAGAATACCAGACACTCAGCAGCTTTCTCGGGTTCCGAGAGATGATGGACCGCATGGACGGCAATCCCAAAGGTGAAGGTACCCAGTACCAGCACGAGGCCAAGCGCCGTCATGCGGCGCCAGCGCCACACGCCCTGAGCGATGGCAACAGCCATGAGCACGCAGAGGATGACGGTCAGAGGCGCTCCAGGTACTGCCGGTGACATGGGTGGAGCTGCTGGAAGCCCCCGCTGAGGTGCTTGACATTCGTGTCGTGAAGCAACCACTGGCGGGAGAGTGGATGAGAGACCGCTATGCGCCAAGGTTTGTAGGGAGCTACCAAGTATGACCGCGAGGACGACCGCTAGAGTCCCCCATATGCGGAGGTGGGCGGCCCACTCCCTCACTCGTACTCCATCTGATGGCTCAACTTGACACGCGATGCGCATGGATCGATCCACGATCCCCCATGACACCTATCAGCCAAGATGGGCTTCATCCAGTCGTGGACTAAGTGTCTCACGACACCCGCTGCCATCCTTGCCTGTCGCCTGCAGTGATCCCGAAGGCTGCCCCAGCAAGCCAGCAATGCGTCCCTCAGTAGCGGTGATCCTAACCGCTGCTAGAATGCATGTCAAGCAAAAGGTTTTGCAAAGGATTGTTTATGCAACTGACCGCGCTACGCTGTCGTCGGCAATAGCGACGATGGTGTCTACAGATATGAACATGAGAGCATCAGCCTCGAACGATCATCATGTGCAGTTGATCGTCGCACATAATAGTGACGTGTACGACGATCAACTGCCATTAAGGCTCCGCAGGTGGGTAGAGGGCGATGGATTGAGCTCTCGCGGTCCGCTATGATGGAGACATTCGACCTGGCAGGCTGGGAATGGTGGTGGCTTGGTGACAATACTCGCGCTGAGGAGGGTCTTTATGGCACGACGCAACGGTAATCTCCCGCATGGCATCGACGGGCGCGACTGGATGGTGCTAGTAGGTGTGCTGGTAGCACTGACCATGCTGATGACGGGCGCCACGGCTCCCACTGCCCAGCCCAGTCGGCCGAAGGTCTTGACCACGGTTGCCCCGCTCACGAACATCGTCAAGAATGTCGGCGGCCCCCATATCGACCTGCATGGACTCATGCCGGGCGGGACCGATTCGCATACGTTCGAGCCTTCACCCTCCGATATTCGCTATATCAGCGAAGCGGAGGTGATCATCCTCAATGGCCTGGACCTCGAGGTGCCAACTGAGAAGCTGGCGCTAGCGAACAAGAAGCCTGGAGCTCGGATTCTGAAACTTGGCGACCAGACCATTGGACCACAAGAGTACGTCTTCGACCGGAGTTTTCCCCGCTCCGCTGGACACCCTAATCCGCACCTTTGGATGAATCCTCTCTACACTGCCCGCTACGCCGAGCTGGTGCGGGATGCATTGGCTACACTTGATCCAACCCATGCGGCAGGCTATCAAGAGCGTACCCGCCTGTTGACACAACGACTGCACGAGCTGGACCGCGCCATCGCCACGGCGATTGGGACGATTCCCCCTAAGCATCGAAAACTCCTGACCTATCATGACTCCTTTGCCTACTTTGCTCCGCGTTACGGGCTGACGGTCATCGGTGCCATCGAGCCAGCAAGTTTTGCTGAGCCCTCGCCGCGAGAGGTGGCGCGGGTGATTCGTCAGTTGAAGCAGGAAAAGCTGCCAGCAGTGTTCGGATCGGAAGTCTTTCCCAGTAAGGTGCTGGACCAGATCGCGCGGGAGGCAGGCGTGCAGTTCGTCGCCACCCTACGCGACGACGACCTCCCCGGCGCCCCGGACTCGCCCCAACATTCATACATCGGCATGATGCTGGAGAACGTCCGCACCATGGCCACTGCACTAGGCGGCCAAGCCGATGCGTTGCAAGGCATCGATGCCGCCGATATCCCTTGATGTGCCTTGCGCCAGCTCTCCCTGTCGTGCCAGATGAAGCCGCTATGGCGGTTGGCCTCCCCATGTCCCCGGCGCGACTCGTGACCGACGCCATCCATTGTGGCAGTGTGTCATTTTGCCTCAGTGTAGTCCCCCCGTGCATCTCTGCCATATCTAAGGTCTCATCGCGGCCCTTTGCCTAGTGGCGCCGATTGGCTATCGTGTCCGCGTTTTGGGTTCGTTCACGGACCCAGCGCTGTCACCGGTGCCTCTCAGTTTGCCCGTGACGCTGGATGAGCAGACTGAGAGCGCGGTAATCGCTCCCGTGGTTTGGCTCTTGATGATGAACCGTACGCCTCTCCTACCCTCAAATCGACATTATGCTCTTGGCAACAATTTTGCAGTCTGTGTAGGCCGAAGCTTTTAGCGCTCGGCAGCCATCTGTGCCGGGTAACAAGGAACCAGATCGTCTCTCCCCACGTTATAATCATCAACGGAGTGGCACGCCTCGGGCTCTGGCGGGTCGCTGTGACGAGTGCTTTGCCTGCCACTGAGAGAGCTTTTCGGGCGGCGGGCCAGCGCAGGACAGGATGGGTATACGACATGTCATGGAAGAACTTGCACGCTGAAGAGTTATATCGGCCATTCGTCAGTATGGCGCTGCGACATCCGTTCGTGGTCGTCGGTGTGGCGGTGCTTGGGGTTATCGTCTCGCTCCTGCTCAGCGCCACACGTTTAGAATTTCATACCAGCCACCTGGACCTGGTGTCATCGGGCAACCGCTACAAGCAGCTTGACCAGGCTTTCGGTCGCGAATTCGACGACGTCCCCGAGCGTGTCATCGTGGTCATTCGCGGCCAGGATAAGAACCAGGCGAAAGCCTTTGCCACAGCCCTGGCCCAGCGCTGGGAAGGCGAGCCGAGTATCGATAAGGTGCTGTATCGCATTCCCCTGGACGCCTTGCAAGATAAAGCACTGTTGTTTCTGAGCTACGAGGAGTTAGCCGAGCTGCAGCGACAGCTTGAGCAACATCGGGAGTTGTTCAATGAGTTTGCCGCCTCTCCTACGCTGGAGCGACTGTTTCATCTCATCAACCGTGAGATCACCAAAGCCCTGGTGAGCCACGTCTTCACAGGTTTTCTGGAGGACGAAAGGCAGGAGGAGAAGCCACTCGACCTGGCCTTCCTGCTGAGGCTGCTACGGCAACTGAACCAACATCTCGATCCTCAACAGCCCTACCACTCCTTCTGGCAGGAGCTGTTCACCTCGACGCCCCAGGGCGCGTCGCACGATGGCTTCCTGTGGTCCGATGACCAACAGTTGCTCTTCGTCTTCGCCAACCCAAAGGTGGAGGCGGGGGATGTGAACCCCTTTCGGACGGCCGTGCAGCAGATTCGGCAAGACGTGCATGCGCTGCAGCAAGCATATCCGGACCTCGAAGTAGGCATCACCGGCAAGGCCGTCCTGGAAACCGATGAGATGACTTCTGCGCAGCGGGATATGACGATTGCCACGGCGATCTCGCTGGTTGGCGTCGCCATTCTCTTTGGCGCCTTCTTCAGGAGCATGATCCGACCAGGACTCACCGTCCTCACGCTGATGCTTGGCGTTGGCTGGACACTAGGCTTCACGACCCTGACCATCGGCCATCTCAATATTTTCACCATCGTCTTCGCGCCTATGCTCATCGGGCTGGGAATCGATTCGACGGGCATTCATTTTCTGACGCATTATGAAGCCCAACGAGCAGCGGGTAAGAATATCCGTCAGGCGCTGGAGCATACCTTTCTCGGCACTGGTGGCGGAATCATCATCGCGACTCTGACCACAGCCACAGCTTTTTTTGCGCTGATCTTGAGCGACTTTTTGGGACTTCGCGAACTGGGTTTCATCACGGGCAGCGGCTTGATGCTGATCTTGCTGGCGACGTTTACCTGCCTGCCTGCGCTGCTGGTGCTCGAGGAACGCTGGAGAGGGACGAGGGCGCCGGTCTACGCGACTCCGTATACTGAGGAACAGGCTGGCTATGTGGAGCGGTTATACCGGTATCCCTGGGCTACTCTGGCGGCGAGCACCTTCCTGGTCATCCTGTCGCTCCTGGCCTTGGGAAAGATCGGGACCGACTTTAACCTGCTGCGCCTGCAGTCGGAGCGCAATGAATCGGTCATTTGGGCGGAAAGGATGTTTGCAAGCACGCGGCGGTCGGTCCTCATGGGCGAAATCATGGCGGATTCTCTGGCGGACGTCGAGCGTAAGGTCGCAGCGCTGAGTCGCTTGCCTTCGGTGGAAAAAGTGGATAGCATCCTCGCAGTTCTTCCCCCGGAACAGGAACGCAAGCTGGCCCTGATCCGGGAGTTGCGCCCACTGCTGGCCGAGATGACCATGCAGCGCCCTGACACCGAGGTCGTCGACCTCGTCGCTCTGCGCAGCACACTGGAACGCCTCAACGCCAAGATGGCGCAGGGTGACGAAGCGCCTCAAACACCAACCGAGGAGGGGTTGCGCCAGGATCTCCGCGAGACACAGCAACTCATTGCGCGATTCCTCCAGCGCACTCGGGAGATGCCGTCGGCGGACATCCAGTCGGCGCTATTGACATTCCAGCGGGAATTGCGCGGTGACCTCGCAGATAAGTTGGCGATCTTGCAGCGCAATCTGGAGGCTCAGCCGGTGACGATTGAAGACCTTCCGCCTGAGCTCCGGGCCCGCTATGTCGGGAAAACTGGGAAATTCCGCCTCTTTGTGTTGCCCGCAGAGAACGTCTGGGAACCGCTGCCGTTGGCCAGATTTGTTCGCGAGATACAAGCAGTGGATACCGATGCACTCGGTGCCCCGGTGACCAATTTTGAGTACATGGAGACCATCAAGGCAGGCTACAGCAAGGCGAGTGTGTATGCTATGAGTGGTATTGTCTTCCTGACCTTTCTGATGTTTCGCGGGGGATTGTCCACGATCCTGGCCCTGGTGCCGCTGTTGGTGGGATCGGTGTGGACATTAGGCCTGATGGTCCTGTTTGGGGTCCAGTTCAATATGGCCAACCTACTCTTCTTGCCGTTGATCATTGGGATTGGTATCGACAATGGGGTGCATATCGTGCATAGTTATCGGGCGACCGGAAAATATGAGGGGGAGGGTGTACCACTCACCAAAAGCACAGCCAAGGCCATCACCCTCGCGGCGCTGACGACCATCGTTGGCTTCGGCAGCTTGATGATCTCCAGCCATCGAGGGATTTACAGCTTGGGCCTGTTGGTAGCTTTGGGGGTGGGAAGTGTCCTCATCGCTTCACTGACAACGCTGCCAAGCCTCCTGTCCATTCTGGGCTCGGCCGCTGGTAGGCACATGGCAACATCGAGGACCTATCAAGAAACGGCCATCGCCCCGATGTCAGAGCGAGTCCATACCTAAGCGGCAGCGACCAACCGCGTCACACAGGACCATCTAGGCCCGGATGGCTGAGGGAGGAGAGATCGATGTCTCAGGCACGGAAGCCACTGGCAGGATATCTGCTTCTGGGGGCACTTGCGCTGGCGGTGTCGATCGACCTCAACCATGCGCGTCCTGCTCTCGGGGCTGGACCCCAGGAGCGTGTGCAGGCGACCCTGAAGGCAGTCTCGGCCATCCTGGAGGACCCAACCCTCCGGGGGACCGAAACAGACCAGGAGCGCAAACACCGAGTGCGACAGATCATCTTCGAGTCCTTCGATTTTCGCGAAATGGCGCGAGAATCGTTGGGAACCGATTGGGGAAAGTTAACGCCGCCGCAGCGCGACGAATTCACCGAGCTGTTTGGCAGCCTCTTCGAGCGCTCCTATAACCGTCTGGTGTTGCGCTTCCTCGGCGAGCGAGAGACGCTCTATGGCACGGAATCCATTCAGCAAGATCGCGCCACCGTTGCCACAACCCTGGTCAGCAAGCAGGACGCCAAGCTGCCAATCGACTATCGGTTGGTCCGTCACAGCGAGCAGTGGGCGATTTACGACGTAGTCATCGATGGGGTGAGTATGGCGATGAATTACCGGGCCCAATTCAGTAAGATCCTCCGCAGCTCATCCTACGACGCGCTGGTCCAGCGCATCAAGACCAAACTGGAGGAGGAGCCGTTGTAGGCGATGTCCTGACATGACGAGCAAGTGGCGCCAGCGGCAGCAGCCGTCTATGACTATTCCTCGATCATCCGTTGGCGGCGCTGCAGGTAGGCGTTTCGCACCGCGGAGTAAAGGTCGAAGGTCATCTGTTCAAATTCCTCGAAGGTTTCCAAATTGAGCGACCGATCGTTGACCACCTGCCCGCCGCGCATCCCCACTGTGGCGGCGAACGGCGCCACGTAACTTATAGGCTGCATCGCCCCATCTGCCCCGTAGCCGATGCCATCGCGCACCGTCAGTGGTGGCAGGAATGGTAAGACCAAGTACGGGCCAGGTCCCACCCCG
>JBKPCR010000470.1:0-9259 GCA_046727435.1 bacterium
ACGGCGCCGATGCTGCCATAGGTGGCATTATAGGAGCCGAAGCGGTTGACATAAAACGCAAAGCCCAGCGACGCCAGGAGCCAGCCCAACACGGCACATACGGATCCGGGGGTAATCCACTTCCACTCCTGCTCGACATCGGGGGCGACGTAGTACACGAGGGCGGTCGCCACGACCAGTAAGCCCACAATGACGGGCCAGCGC
Organism: bacterium; assembly: GCA_046727435.1. Lineage (GTDB taxonomy): Bacteria > Tectomicrobia > Entotheonellia > J063 > CAVPRW01 > CAVPRW01. Next base: position 205 of record JBKPCR010000470.1, read on the forward strand.
AGGATATTCCAGGTAAGCTCAAACACCCGCCCCAGGCCCACCAGGTCCGCGACCCAGCCGCCAAGCTGCGGGCCAAAGGTGAGGAGCACGAGCGCGACCACAATGAAGACGGATAGCCCAACGGTGAGCCCCATGGCGGTCAGCCGCACCTTCCAGAAGGGGCGCCCTTCCTCCACGTCATAAGCGCGGTTGAGACTGTCGATGATGGCGGTGAGGGCACTGGAGGAGGTCCACAGCGCCGCCAGGATCCCAAAGGAGAGGAGCCCCCCTCGCCGGCCGGTGACGAGCTGACGGATGTTGTCCTGCACGAGCTGGAACGCCTCGCCGGGGAGCATCGGCCCGAGCGTCGCCAGAAGGCGATCCAAGAGGTCGGGGATAGGCAGATAGCCTAGCAGCGTCGTGAGAAAGAGGCAGAACGGAAACAGGGCAAACAGGAAATAGTAGGCGAGCTGCGCGGCGCGGCCGAGGCACTCATCCTTCTGGATTTCGTGCATGACCCGGCGTGCCAACTCTTTCGCCCCCAAGCCCCCGAACTTCCAGGGGGACGGGCGTGGGTCGGGCGCTGGCGCCTGCGTGGGCTCCCCCGGCGTCGAGGGGGCTGCCGCTTGTGCGGGTGGCTGCCGCCGAGCGTCGTAGACAGTCGCCATGGCGTGCGCCGCCGACGGGAACGCCATGGGGGGCGTCGCTATGGCTCGTGCAGAGGGGCGTGGGAGCAGCCTAGCCTTGCGAGCACTGGCATAGCCCAGCAGCCCCCCAACTGCCATGATGAGCCAGGGCGCCCGTTGGAGCGCAATAGTGTCCCGAGCCATCATCGCCTGCATGCTGCGCACTGGGCCGATGACAGCTTGCTCCACGGTCGCAGCGACTTTCTGAGACACGCGCTGTTCCAACAGGTCGAGTGTAGCCGCCATTGCCGCACGGGTCTGCGTAATCTGTTGTCGGAGCTGAGTGGTTTGGGCATCCATGGCAACGGCTCCTCAAAATATTGGGGTAACTGAGAAGTGAGGTAAAGAGTGTCTCATCACAGCGTAGAGCAATTTCCATTCCTTAGTGCTCGCGGGCCAGATGGTCGGGCGTCCGCACCACGTGGGGGGGAGCGTAGGCGAGCCATTGAACCCCAGTTGTCCCCAGTCCTGCCGGGCCGCTCGCCTCTGAATTCACCCACGCCTCTCAAATTGACGGCCTGATCTGGTTGCACTCTCTCGTTCTGAAAAAGGCGTGCGCCACCAGGCGTGTACCACCACCAGAATTTTGGTGCGAGAATGTGTGCTGCCAATGCCTTAGCCGTGCCATTTGGGGCTGGCATAGCGCTGTGTCAGCAAGCATTGGCACACAAATTGCTCTATTCTTAGTACGCACCGGTTTTCTCCCGACGCAGCGGCGACAACCGGACATTACCCTACCCCCCCGAATTTCCATGGCCTCACTAAGGACCCTATGTCGTAGTAAACGTGTGAGCCGACGTCCAGAAAAAGGAGAGAACGCATGCCCGAGTCACAAGGGCCACGTACGCCCCGACGGCGGGTAGGAGTCTATGAGCGGCTAGGCCGGGCCGGTGGGTCCCCAGCCAAGACGATCGGGATCGCTGTGGTGCTCCTGATTATCTTGATCGCGATCATCATGGTGCTGACCCGATAGGCACACGCCGCTCAGGCGCACAGGGAGCTACCATGGCCTCAGCAGAAACCATACATATAACCGGCCCCGGAGGCCTCCGTGGGATGATCGATACCGCCGCCTGGCCCTTGGACAGCAGCCGAGAGGAGGCAGTTGTGGAGCGCGTCAATCGAGAAGGCGACGAGACCAACCCATGTACATAGGAGCATCATTATGGCTAAGACAGTCATCGGGTTCTTTGAGAATGGTTTGGAGGCGCAGCGCGTCCTCCAGGATCTGGTCAATTACGGCTTTGACCATGACCACATCAGCGTTATCGCCCGCCAGGATCGGCCTGACTTCCCAGGACCGGCCAGCGCCTGGGCGCCACGCGCGCTCTCCGTCTCTGGCGTCGGCCCGGTTCTGGCCACCGGCCCCCTGGCCGCCACCCTCTCAAACGTGAGTGGGGGCCCCACGGCTACCGCCCTTCTGGACGTCTTGAAGGACTATGGCGTCCCCGCGGACGAGGCGCAGTGGTATGTCGACGGGGTGCACCGGGGCGGCACCCTGGTGGCCGTCGAGACCGGCGATGCTGACGCGGACCGCGCCGTGGAGATCATGAACCGTGTCCTGCACCCAGCCCAGGGCACCAGCGCGCGCGCGGATGCGGCGGCCGATATACCCAGGAAAGGAGAGGACATGGAGACCATCGAACGGTCTATCGAGCTCACCGTGCCGGCGCACACGGCGTACCAGCAGTGGACCCGGTTCGAGGAGTTCCCACAATTTATGGAAGGGGTCGAGGCGGTGCGGCGGCTCGACGCCAAGCGCCTGCACTGGGTGGCCAACATCGGCGGCACTCATAAGGAGTGGGACGCCCAGATCACGGAGGACATCCCCGACCAACGCATCGCCTGGCGCAGCGAGGCGGGGGAGTGCACCGCCGGCGTAGTGACGTTCCAGCCGCTCGCGGCCGACCGCACGCGAATGACCGTGCGCTTCGATTACGAGCCTCAGGGCGTGAAGGAGACGCTGGGCGATTGGCTCGGCCTGGTCTCCCGCCGTGTCGAACGCGACCTCGACCGCTTTAAAGCCGTCGTCGAGGCGCGCGACCGAGCGTCAGCCGGGCCGCGCACGACAGCGCCCACAGCCGAGCGCACCCAGCCCCGCACCACGCCGACGACCGCGACGGCTGCTGCCGTCGACCGCCGGTTTGAGGACGATGAGCTGGACTTCCGGCGGCACTACGAGACAGCCTATGCTCGCGCTGGTAAGTCATACGAATACTGGTCCGGGGCCTACCGCTACGGCTACGCCCTGGCGAGCGAGCCGCGTTATGCCGGGCGTGATTGGTCCGCGGTTGAATCGGAGGCCCGGCGTGACTGGGAAGCGCGCCATCAAGGGACCTGGGAGGAGTTCAAGGACGCGGTGCGCTACGCATGGGAGCACGGCCGCGGGCGGCGGCATGCGGCTGAAGGGGAGGTGCGGATTCCCGTGGCCGAGGAAGAGCTGCAGGTCGGCACACGCCATGTCGAGCGCGGCGGGGTGCGGATCTACAGCCATGTGACCGAGCAGCCGGTGGAGCAGGAGGTGCACCTACGCGACGAGCGAGTGACGGTGGAGCGCCGGCCGGTGGATCGGCCGGCGACTGAGCGCGACTTGGCGGCCTTCAAAGAGGGTACGATCGAGGTGACTGAGACCCACGAGGAGCCCGTCGTGAACAAACAGGCGCGCGTGGTCGAAGAGGTCGTTATTGATAAAGAAGCAAGCGAGCGTACCCAGACGGTGCGTGACACCGTGCGCCGGACCGAGGTGGACGTCGAGCCCGCGGGAACGCAGCCAACGCCACGCGCCCGCGACTTTGCGGCGTATGAGCCTGAGTTCCGTACGCATTATGACACCACCTTCGCACCGCGTGGGGCCCCTTATGATCGCTGGGCCCCAGCCTACCGGTACGGCTATGACATGGCGACCGCCCCGCGCTATCGTGACCACGACTGGGCGGCCGTAGAGACGGACGCGCGGCGCGACTGGGAACAGCGCCACCGTGGGACCTGGGAGGAGATGAAGGACGCGATCCGCTACGCCTGGGATAAGGTGCGCGGCCGGCGCTAGCGGACCAGCGCCACGCATCAGCAGAACGCACTGGCAGTGTGTTCTGCTGATCCTGGGAGGTATAGCAGAGGGTGAGTGCTAGCGTTGGTAAGGGTCAAAGCCGCGAGGCGAGGAAGAGGAAAGGGAGACCACATGGAAAAGATACAGGGAACCAACCCCGCGACTGCCGATTTGCTCGAAGGGCGTTGGAAGCAGCTACGTGGGGAACTGCGCTCGTGGTGGGGCCGGCTCACCGACAATGATCTCGAGCAGATCGGCGGGCAACAAGACAAGCTGATCGGGAGGCTCCAAGAGCGCTATGGCTATACCCGCGAGCGCGCCCAACAGGATGTCGAGCGGCGCTTGCAGGAGTATCACGCACGGATTGGAACGTCCAGCCCTAGTGCAGCTCCGCCGACGGGAGCTTCCAGCCCCAGTGGGACGATTCCATCCTCGGGAACCTCAGCCCCAAAGGTGGGGTCGAGTCCAGCAAGGGAACAGGCGGCGGAGCCGTCCCCGCCCGCATCGAGCGCAGCAAATCAGGCGACCTCGGCGGTCGGCGAGCGGCTCGGTTCGCTGGCGGGCATGATTCGAGACAAGGCCCCTCGCGAAGGAACGGCGGGCCAGGCGGCGACCGCCGTGGCTGAGAAGCTGGGAGCGGCGGGTGCCTATCTCCAGGAGAAGAAGGTCGAGCATGTGGCGGGGGACTTGACGGATCTGATTCGGCGTTACCCCGTGCCCTCATTGCTCATTGGGTTGGGAGTCGGCTATCTGCTGGCCCGGAGCATGAGGAGGTGATGGGTCGCGGAGGGGGCCTCCTGTCGCGCAGAGCCGAGCCTGGCGTAGCTGCTGACCGGCATCATCAACGATACGAAAGCGCTGGTACGTCATGAGCTGGTATTGGCGACAGACGAAATCCGCGAGGACCTGCGGAAAACCAAGACGGCGATGCTGTCCCTAGGCATTGGGATTGGGGTAGCAGCCCTTAGCGGGCTGCTACTGATCCTCATGCTGCCCCACGTGCTCAATGCGCTGGCGGGGTTCCCGCTGTGGGCGTGCTACGGGATTGTCGGTGGTCTGTTGGCTATCAGTGAGGGGGTGCTGCTCCTCATCAGCACGAACACCATCGCCCGCATCGACGTAGTGCCCCCGCACACGGTGGAAACGCTGAAGGAGAATGTCCAATGGATCATAGAGAGGGCGACATCCGACGGGACATCGAAGGCACACGCGCCGCCATGTCCGAGAAGGTTGACATAGTGGCGGAGCGTGCGCAGGAGACAATGGAAGCCGTCAAGTCGACGGCTGATCGGGCGATGGTAGGGTTCAAGCAGGTGCAAGAGACCGTGGAAGGGGCTAAATCCGCGGTCAATACGGTCATTGAAAGTGTCAAGCTGACAGTGGAGGAAACGGTCGAGCGCGTGAACACCACGGCGGATCTCCTCGATCAGGTGCGGCAGAATCCTTGGATCATGCTGGGCGGTGCGATTCTGCTGGGCTATATCCTTGGGAGCTTGGCCAGGAACGCGTCCTCGGCTCCCGGCCGGATGCAGGAGCGGCGCCGATGCCCGCCAGCTGCCACAAGAGGTGCCCGGGCTACACATGACCGACCCGCAGCAGATGAGCCCACAAGAGGGGGCTAGCCTGGCGGACTACCTGCGCCAGTATCACCCGGATGCCTTCGGTCGAGCTGCCGCAGAGCTCGGGCAGCACGAGCCCGGGCTCCTCCAGCGCTTGCTTGGCAATAAGGCCTTGATGGTCGCCGCTGCCGGCCTGGCGGCCAAGTTCTTGGCCGACCGGGCCCAGAGTCGCTAGCCATGCCGCCCCATCAAGGGCTTAGTCTGGTGGTGGGAGTGCTCTTGGGACTGAGCCTAGGGGTGAGGGGCGCACATGCGCCCTCGACCAAGTCCGAACTGGGAGACATGAGCGAGCTGGTCGCAGGCCTGGCGCTGTCCTCGATGGCGGTGCGCTGGGGTGAGGCCGCGCCCGCCGGGCGCGGCTCGGAGGCGCTACGCAGCAACAGGCCGGAGGGCGCAGGGTTTGCGGACTGGGTGATCTCGACCGACCCCGAGTGGCGGTATCTCTTTGATGTTTTTGTGCGGGACAACCACATCCTCGGCGTCATCGTCAATCCTCACCTCACGCGGGGGCAAGTCCAGCAGATGCTCACCTCGCTGCAAAGCGGCATGCAGCATACCTTCCCGGGTCGCCAGCTGGAAGGCCTCGCCTATTATCGGAACGGTGACCAGCTCGCGCGTCTCACTTGGAATCCACAGACGCGACAGGCCCACACGCTCTGGCGCCACTAGCCGCCGCGCCGACGCACGGGTGAGCGCTTGGGAGAGGAGAAAACCAATGCGAAAAATCATGGTCGTGCTAATGATGCAGCTCCTATGGCTGGCCCCCGTGGTCGTGGCGGGAGAGCTCGGCCGGGCGGGTAAGCGGCCTCAGATCATCGCCTTCGATGGCAACGATTTTACCGGCGACCATACCCATTTCGTGGGCGACATGCGGCGGCTCGGCAAGTGGGACAATAGCATCTCCTCGATAATCATTCTGTCGGGGACCTGGGAGTTCTTCGATGACGAGGATTTGACGGGCACCAAGATGGCGACGTTAGGGCCGGGCCAGTATCCGCGGGTCACCGACAAGGGCCTCAAGGATAACAGCATCTCGTCGATTCGGCTGGTCAGCCCGGCGGCCAGAGCGGCCGAGGGACGCCGCCCGCGCTGAATGACGTACGCCAGAGGTAAGCGCGAGCACGGAAGTGGACCTGTGGCGCAACACCCGGCCACGAGCCGCCATTCTGGACGCCATGACGGCGGTTCGGGCACATGTCCATAGGGGTTCGAAGCCATGAAAACCACAGCCGACCTGCTGCTGGAGCGATTATTGCCGAGTAGGTCACAGCGGCAGGCGGGGCCAGTGGGCGTCAAGTGGGTGTCAAGAGGAGGGTAGGTCATGCGACGCTGGTGGATCTGGCTAGTCGGAGCGGTCGGGCTCCTGGTGGTGGCGGCTGTCGTCGTCAGTTTCTTCATCGATGAACCCCTACGCCGCTACGTCGAGCGGCAGATGAATGCGCGCCTGCAGGGCTACAGCGTGCGGATCGGCGCGCTCGATTTCCACCCCTTCGGCTTTTCCGTCGACCTGAAAGACGTGGACATCGTGCAGGACGGCCACCCGGACCCGCCGGTCGTGCGGGTCCCTGAGCTCAGCGCCAGCGTGCAGTGGCGGGCGCTGCTCAGAGGGCGGGTCGTCTCCGATATCCAGATCGAGCGGCCCGCGGTCCACCTCAAGCTCACGCAGGTGCGCCACGAGGCCCGCGACGAGGTGCCGGTGCAGGAGCGCGGCTGGCAGGAGGCTCTGCAGGCCGTCTACCCGCTGCAGATCAACGAACTCCGGGTGGTCGACGGGGAGTTTACCTACATCGACGCCGATACCCGCCGGCCGCTGCGCCTGAGCCAGCTGAACGTGCGCGCCGCCAACATCCGCAACGTCAAGTCGGAAGCGGGCACCTATCCCTCCGAGCTGGAATTCCACGCGGTGCTGGACGGTGTCGGGAGGATGGCCCTCAATGGCCAGGCGGATTTTCTCGCCGTGCCGCATGCCGCCGTGCAGGCGGAGCTCACGCTGGAGCAGGTCGAGCTCGCGCAGTTCCAGGCGGTGGCGAGCCGCCACAACATCGCCCTCAAGCGCGGGGTATTGTCGGCCGTGGGTACGATCGAATATGCCCCCCGCGTCAAGATCGTCAACCTCCGCCAGGCCACCCTCGATCGGCTGTAGGTGGACTACATCCATACTGCGCACACCGCCGTGGTGGAGCGACGGCGGGCCCAGCAGGTCAAGCAAGTCGCGCAGGAGGTGAGCAACGCCCCGGGTCTGCTCATCCGGGCCGACCAAGTGAGCCTTGTCCGGAGCACCCTCGGGTTCGTCAACCGGGCGGCCCAGCCCGAGTACCGCCTCTTCTTGGATGACGCCGAGGTGCACGTACAAAACTTCAGCAACCAGCTCACCGAGGGCACGGCGGTGGCTAAGGTCACCGGCCGCTTCATGGGCAGCGGCCGCACCGTGGTCGGGGCGAATTTCCGGCCCGAGACCCACGGGCCGGACTTCGCGCTGGTGGCGAGTATCGAAGACACCGACATGCGGGCCCTCAATTCGCTCCTACGCGCCTACGGCAACTTCGACGTGGTGCAGGGCTTCTTCTCAGTGTACACCGAGATGCGGGTGCGGAATCGCGCCGTGCAGGGCTATGTCAAGCCCCTCCTGCGCAAGATCGACGTCTACGACACACAACAGGATAAAGAGAAGCATCTCTTCCAGCAGATCTACGAGGCGGTCGTGGGCGGGGTCAGCACGTTGCTGGAAAATATCCCCCGACGTGAAGTGGCGACGCAAACCGACATCTCCGGCCCGCTCGAGAACCCGCAAGCCAGCACCTGGCAGGTGCTGGTGAACCTCATCCAGAACGCTTTTTTCCGGGCGATCCTGCCGGGCTTCGAGCGCGGGCTCGGGCGGGCGAGCCGGTGAGCCGACGACCTTGGGTGCTGGCGCCCTCACGGGTTGAGCGCCTCGCCCGCCCGAGCTGTAAGGGCGGTGGCGGGAGATGATACCCCTAGGGGAGCGCATTGCAGCCTACGGGCGCAGCGCCAGGAGTGAATGATGGGCTTGATCGATTTGTAAAGAACGTGGGCCGGACGCTCGGGAGAGAGGACAACACGCCGCCGGCGCAGAGCCCACAAAACATAGAAGCGCAGGTGCAGAAGGGGGAAGCCCTGGCTCGGCTAATTCGGCAGCTCGGCTTGCCGGCGGATGACCTCGGTATCCGTGAGGCCGGTGACTAAGTGGCCCTAACTGGCACGGTCGAAAACCAGGCGAAGCGCGAAAAAATTGTGCTGGCGATCGGCAATACGTAGGTGGTTGGCCGGCTCGACGACCAGCCGCAGGTGGCGCGGCCGGAGCCGCCAGCGACGCTTGGACGAGATCTAGGAAGGTCTATCTGGATCTGAGCTTCTTCAGGGAGCTCAGGGAGCGTTTTCGCGCCCCTGGAGATTTCGCTCAAGCCTATGTCATCGCCCATGAGGTGGGCCATCACGTGCAGAACCTGCTCGGCATCTCGCAGAAGGTCCAAGAACTCCGCTCACAGCTCAGCTCCGCCGAGGCCAATCGGTTATCAGTGCGGGTAGAGCTGCAGGCCGATTGTCTCGCCGGCGTGTGGGGCCATCACGCTGACAAAGGCCGGCAGATGCTCGATGCGGCAGACGTCGAGGAAGGCTTAAATGCGGCGAGTGCCCTCGGCGATGATCGCCTCCAGCGGCGTGCCCAGGGCTACGTCGTACCGGAGTCCTTCACCCACGGGAGTGCG
>JBKPCR010000471.1:0-25637 GCA_046727435.1 bacterium
CCTGAGATACCCACGGTTCGAGGTAGTGCAACACGAGGGGGAGCCACTCCCGAAGCGTGTTGGCCAGCAGTTGGCTGCGCTTGCCGCTCCAACTCAGAAAGACCTTCATGTCACAGTCCTCCTTTCCTTTGATGTCCTCGCACCGGTACCCTGAGAGTGACTTCGCAATCGACGACAATGTCTTTTTTAGGGGCGCTGGAGACAGTCATCATGGGTTAGCACGTGCCCGCGTGCGAGTTCCTGGCGTTCCTTCACCGCGAGCAGCCAGCCCTGCGGGAACTTCTCCGGGCGCGCTTGGGTAATAAGCTGGCGAATAATCTCGGCGGCAGGGCGGTTGAAGGTCTGGGTCAACATCTCTGACGTGTTCGCCGTCTCATCATCCAGGCGCAGCGTAAACCGCCGTTGATAATGGCCAGACTCATGCAAACGGCCAGAGGCGCCCCCCTGCGGCCCAGCGTTCCGGAAAGTCGTCACGGTTGACCTGACGCAGCGCGTACCGCACCCATACCACAACGCTAGCCCCGTGGGCCGCCGCGGCTTCTGGACCTGCTGAAGAAGTTCAGGTTCTAGCAGCAGGCTCAGCGTGCGCACCGTGCCAGGGACGGCCATGTCAACGGTCCATCCCCTTGTCTGAGTAAGCCCCCACTGCATCACATGGCGCAGGATGGCTGAGCGCTTCCGGCGGAAGGTGCGAGCCAGGTCCTGCAGCTTGGCCGACGTCTCCGCATCCAGGCGAGCCTGGTAACGGACACTGGAACTAACACGTCGATGGGGAGGGGCTTGTGGGAGGTTCATGGTGGTGCCTTCGTGCCTAGAGGCGCATAGAAACTCCCTCCACAATGTCTGGATTAGCTCCACAGGATGCCGATGATGGCGCAGAAGGCACCACCATAGAGCAGTCGAGGGTCCACAGTCACCGCCGTAGCCAGGTCAGGCCGCGGGTTGCGGATCCATCGCCAGGTATTTGCTAGCGGGGACTTTCGTGGATCCCAAAAGTCGCCCATCGGCGAGACGGCGAGAACAAGCAGGATCACACCAAGAGTTGAGAACAGCTTACCGAACCACATTGGTAGCATCCTCCTAGCGGCTTGCACCTGACCAACCTCCCATAGATGTATGGAAGGTTTGGGGACCATTTGTAGCGATATGAACGACACCTTCCTCCCTTCATGTGCTTGCGCTCGATCGAGATCTCCGCAACGACCTTCCCATACTGGTAGACCTGGCCCACGGTCAGGCTCAGCATCTCGCTCACCCGCAAGCCCATCTGCAGCACCATTTCGAAGAAGCAACGATCACGGAGCGCATAGCGCCCGCAGAAGCTCTTGCGTACCAAGTCAATCTCTATATCATTGTAATCCCGCATGCCGGCCATGGTCGATGCCTCCCTCTTTCGGTGGGTGAGGATCAGTTGCTCCCCATGGCGGCGCAGGGTATGATAGGGTGCGTCGTGCATGGGTCTCTCTTTCACTGGGGTCTCTCCTGTGCGATGTACGGCGGGGAGGCAGCTTGACCCTGTTTCCTCGCCCGTTCCTGCCTCTTAACCCTGGGGCGTTGGCAGCTCAAGCAAGGCGTCCAGGGTTTCTTTGCGAATCAGCCAACGCTTACCGATCTTGACTCCGGGAATTTCACCCTTCTGGACTTTCCGCGAGATAGCCTCGCGCGTCATGCGAGCGATGTGAACAATGCCAGCGCGATTGTCGGAAACTGTTGGATGGCTGACGGGTCCATTGTGCCCGTACTGTGGGAAGGGGGAACCATCAGGCGCATCTCCATCGAGCTCCTAGAAGCGTATAGAAATCTGACCATGACGGGCCTGAATGATCAAGGCATGCTGACGGGCACGGTGCTGGTCCCTGACAATCAGCCTGAGCCAGCCCCGCCGTTCCGCCTCAAGGGCCTCCTCTTCACGCCCATCTTGCCCCGAGAGCCACCATTCCTGGCACTGTACCTCAATCAATCGACCTTCACCACACGCCAGACACTGCACATGGACCTGGAGTTGCACAACCCTGGACCAGCGCTGACCACGGATGTATATGTCGGCGTGATCTTGCCAGACAGCGAGACCGTGATCTGGTTCATCGATCTCTCACCATTAGATGGCGTGAGCATGCCCATGAGCAGCAATCCCTCAAGCTATCAGCCCTTCCTGCGCCGCGTCACCTGGCCGGCCGATCTGCATGCCCTGCAGACCGACTATCTGACGTATACATTTACAGGCCTGGAAACCCCTGGTACCTATCACCTGCTCGTGGGCTGGGCGAAGCCGGGCAGCCTGCAGGATGGCTCGATCGATGACGGCGATGTGCTGGCACTCGCCTGGGCCCCAGTCCACTTCAGCCGCAGCGCGACCAGTGACTTGTATGCCACAATGCGAGTGATTCAGGCCCGGCATGCCCAGCGATAGCCTACCTGCCCGGCCACACTACGAAGTCACCTATCTCCCTGGTTTACCCTACCCGCGGCGGTGACCGCGGTAACGCGCGAGGGGGTTGCCCTTGGGCAGCGGGGCGGCATACTGCACATGGCGCATGGGGGCATGGTACTACCCACCATGCTGGAGCCCGGAGAGCGCGTCTTTTATCCGCCTATGCCGTCGTGGGTTCCGGAGATGATTCAGGCCTTCCCCCGCTTCGGGGGAGGGGGGGTACGGTGCCTGAGAGCGGGTCTGATGACACCATGCCGGCGTGGCTTCCACCAGGAAGCTTCGTGCACAATCGCAACGCCGCGGGCACGCAGGGCTATCAGGGCGGAGGGACGGTGCCGAGCGGGGGGACCACACAGTCCCCCCGAGGCCTACAAGTGGCCGGCCTGTGGTCAACATCCATATCCACAAACTGGAAGAAATGCTCAGGTGGCGGCGCGATCCAGGAGATTCCGACGGTCACCCTCGGCGGGAGTGTGACCGTCGATTGCCATGAGGCGGTGCGACCATTGCGATTGATCATCACCATGGAGGTTTCTTCTGAACATTAACCCCTTCACACATCACAGTTCTCGACTTGCTGAGTGCTGTATAGCGCGATTGCTTGACCGTTATATATCACCCGTGGCAAGTGCATGCCGATTTCCTGCGCGACGATCTTGTCAGCAACAAAGTAAGTGGCGCGTATGCCTGGGGTGGTCATTAATTTGGGTGCAGGAACGAGGGCGACTGGGTGGGGTGCGCATACTTCTAGCGGGGTGGGAGGGATGTTCATGGAAATGCGCATTGTTGTCCTATTCATTGTCCTCATCGGTGCTATTATTTGGAGTGTATCGAAATCCAGGTCGCCCCAAGAAATACGCCCTACAACTCCGTCAGACAACTTACCCTTAAGGAAATGAGGGAACTCGTCTCAGATCTCGCTGCGCCTAGCTTTCGAAGAAAGGTACAAGCGATCGACTTTATTCTTGCCCTTCCTGACGCACGGGATCGTATCGCACGGGCGATACCATTTCGAACACTCTTCAAACTAAATGCTCTACCTCCACAATTCTCTGGACTTGATCTGACGCAAGTCGCTTCTTGGTGGAGCTGTGCAGCGGAGATTGCGTTCATTTTGGCCCATACATATAGGTTCGCTCATTACCAAGCCAATACATCAGAGAGCGACAATCAACTGAACCACCCTGATTCCTTCATCAAAGGCTGGAAAATCTTAGCGACGGATGATTCTTGCCCCTGCTGTCAGCACGCTGCGAAGAAGCGCTTCCCGCGTACCAAGTATCCTCAGGTGCCTCTACATATTGCATGCAGGTGCTGTGTCGTAGCAGACATCGATGAATAGGTTGTCGGGGAGCAATTCCCACAGAAGAAACAGCTAGGGGAGGCGGATCACTCATGTCCTTCAAAGTGTTCAGCCAGGGCCCGCAGTGGTTTGCCATTTGTACGCTGCTCTGTGTCATTGCATTACCGGGCCAACTGTCAATGGCAGAGAGAGAAGGCCGTTGCCAGGGTGATATCGGACAGGTGGCACAACGTGGGTGCTGTTCTTCCCATAAAGGAGTTTGTGGCTGTTCCGGCGGGGTGGTCCGGTGCTGTGGTGGCTCGGCGAGTCCCAGCTGTCGTTGCTACCAACTTGCGGAGTCCTTTGGTCCTCTGCGTTCTCCTGTCGAGTAGGCGATGTAGTTCACACTAGTGGCGATGCGCGTGCGAAATTTTATGAGAGGGGAGTATGTCACCCGAGCTGAAACGCTGCCCAACCTGCCAAGCCTGGAATCCGATCACTACCACGTGCTACAACTGCGGGTATGACTTTCCAGCTCTTGGAGCGGCAACGACCGTCGTGCAACGCACGGGTATCAAGTGGCTGTATGAATGGTGTGTTGCTGGTATCGTCTCTGGAGTATGCTCTGTATGGCTGGTGCCTGCTGTGGCCTCGTGAGTGTGACCCAGAAGCCACGCGCCACCGATCCCCTGGCGCAAGCAGGCCATGACAGCGGCACGGCTATTGGCCTTGGGATGTGGGTAGTTATCAGGATTATTCCCGTCGTGGAGCTGGGAATCATGGGGCTCTTGGTGAAGCCGCGATAATCAGAGGGGTGAGAGATGCTATGGCTACTGATGATGGTCATGTTGCTGTTGATACCGGGGTGGACAATGGGCGCCGCTTGGTCTTCCGTGATTAGCTGTGGGGCGACGCTCGGCCCCGACGCCGCGTATATGCTGACGGCCGATCTGACCTGCCCCGAGCCCACCCCGGCCCTCACGCTCCTGCGGGGCGTGACGCTCGATCTGGCCGGGCACACCCTGACGGCCGCTGGCGGCATCCAGCTCTCGGGGGATGAGATCACGATCCGGCAGGGGACGATCGCGGATTGTTCGGCCAAAGGCTGGTGCCTCTTCATGTCGGATGAGGGACACCTGGATGTTTTTCAGGATCTGGTGCTGGCCCACGGCGCTGACATTACCGGCGGCCTCATGACGCTCACGCGCGTCTGTGTCGGCGATCCAGGGCTCCGGGTTGATGGCTTTCATCATCGGGTGGATCAGGTGGAGGTGATCCCGAGAGCGGGATACATCACGTTTGGTCGTGGTGGCAGCGAGTGACCCGCATCCGCGTGCATTGTTCTCCGGTGCCCCTCCCGAACCCGTTATTCCCCGGGGCCTGGAAGGGCCCTTGAGACTGAGCACGCCTGGCGATCCGCGAGCGCGACTGCGGCGCCGACGACCGTGCCGGCGGCGCTCTGTCGCTCAAACGCTTGCGCAAAGTGTTCCAATTCATCCGCTAAATCTCTTGAGGATGTGACGGACTTACGCTTCTTGAGCTTCATGTGGCGACCTCCTCAACATCACAGAGTCTTCTTGTGTGATGGTCGTTTCTCCTCACGCACGTGTATGGGGTGGCAAGGTCGGCACATTCCCTCAGCACCCTGATGTGTGCTGCAGTGATGGTGCACGGGGCCCGATATGCTGCAGCAGCTCAAGGTAGTGCTTCGTCTCACCCTCAGTCATGAGATCGTCTGGCAGGATGATCGTGCGGGCCTGGACCTCGTAGCACTGGCGACATCACAGAGCTTCGCCGCACTGCTCACAGCGCTGGCCTGAGGGCTGGAGGCGCTGGATATAGGGCGAGATTCGATCGGCCAACGGCCTCAGTTCATTCCATTCGGATTCAGTACCTGTCCACTCGTAATCATTGAAGCAGATAAGAGGCGTCACACGCCGCGTACAGTAGTGCAAGAGGGTAGCCAGGGCGCGCAGCCGGGTCTCATGCCTGTGCATGGGGCTCCAGCCTCGCCAGGCAGGTCTTCAGCTCATCGATCTCGTGCTGCATCGCCTTGAGTTTTAGCTTCAGCCCAGCGATCTGCAACACCAGCGGTGCCGTGAAGAGCCCGTCTTGGATCGCGATCTCTTCAAGGGGGTTCATACCACTCCTTTCTCCGTCTGGTGGAGCCGCCGTGCCATCTCCTCCAGCCTCTGCATGATGCGCGTCAGCGTGCCATCATCTGGAGCCAGCACCTCGGGGTGCTTTGTGCCCCAGCGCTGCAATACCTCCAGGTCGGCGGCAGCCTGCGCTGGGGTATCCCCAATCAGGAGCGCGTGCGCGGATTTGACCGCAGGATGCCACGCCGCGTCAAGCACCTCACCAATGTTGAGCCTGACCCGTGCCGCGGCTCGTGCCCTGGCAGCCTCCACATCCGAGGAAAAGGCGGGCTGACTGGCCTGTATCTGGGCTTCCAGTCGCTCCAGGGGCAGCCGCGGGTCACGCATGGCTGCCCCTCTTCTGCGCAAAATAGATGTGTGCACGCTCGGTCCAGGCCTCGGCCGATGGAGCTTTCGCAGGCAGAAGCGCGCCGATTCTCAGCTCAGGACACCCCACCTGACCACACGCACACACCAGTTCTTCCTGCAGCCAGCGGTCAATGTCGGGACCGGCCAGATCCCATGGGGTGCGGACAACGCTCAAGAAATGGCTCGGGGGCTGCCGCTTGCGCCGGTACTCCTCGAGTCGCACCACCCGCTGCCGATACTCATCGTCGGTCCTCCCTGCCTTGCATAGCGGCTTCCAAGGCCTGCAGCCGTGGCTCGAGCTCGGCCACTTCGTTGAAAATCATTTGTGTTTTCATCGCTTTTTGGTGTTTGGAGTGTTTGGGGGGACATTTCGGTTCGAGGCGATATGACCGGTTTTTGGTGGCGCTGTCCCTTCCGGGGGGAAGAAGCATATTAAACAATGTGCGTGGTGCCGAAGCGTATTTTGGGGGCACGGTAATCGTCTCTATTGTTCCCAATGTGATCGACGAACTGTGCATGGCCGGATCAAACGGAGCCAGGTTACAGGAGAATGAATGATGGCCAAGAAACGGGGGAATAATGAGGGGACAATCGTCCGCCGGAAAGATGGCCGTTAGATGGCATCCATCACGATCGGTCGCGACCCGGCGACCGGCAGACTGAAGCGCGTCTACTGCTATGGCAAGACGCGACAAGTCGCCGCTGATCAGCTGGCCCATGCGTTGAGCGATCTAGGTCGGGGGGCCTTCATCGCCCCGCAGAAACTCACCGTCGCCCAATGGCTGGAGACCTGGCTATACGAGTACAAACGGCCGAAGGTGAGACCTCTGACATTTGACAATTACGAGCGCATTGTGCGCTGTCATCTGATCCCAGCACTTGGGCATTTCTCTCTAAAAGAATTGCGACCAGAACATGTGCAACGTGCCTACAACGAGCGACAGCTAGCTGGCATGTCAGCAGGGGGCATCCATGTGATGCACAGCGCATTACACGGTGCGTTGAAGCAAACGATCAAGAATCAACTCGTGCTGCGGAACGTGCCTGAAGCGGCGGTGCCGCCAAGCGGCAGAACACGGACCATGCACCCGCTGTTGCTCCAGGAAGTCGGACACCTTCTTTCAGCGGTCGCCGAGCATCGGTTGTTCCCGGCTATCCTCTTAGGGCTTGGCACGGGGGTGAGGCGGGGTGAGCTGCTGGCTCTCCGGTGGCAAGATGTCGATCTCCCACGAGGGCTGATTCATATTCGCCAGACCCTAGCGCGCGTCAGGGTTCATGGGACGCGTGAGGATGGCAAGAAGACGCAGCTAATCTTTCAGGAGCCGAAGACCGAACAGTCGCGGCGGACTGTTCCGATCCCGGCCGATATCGTCGAGGAATTGCAGCGTCACAAGGCCCGGCAAGCGCAGGAACGGCTGCTACTGGGACAGGCTTATGAGGATCATGGGTTGTTGTTCTGCGCGGCCAACGGCAAGCCCCTAGAGCCCGTCGATTTCTATCGGCGATTCGTTCGGCGCCTACGGCAGGCGGGGTTGCCAGCTCGCCGTTTCCATGATGCCAGACATACTTTCGCGACGTTAATGTTAGAACTGGGCGAATCGCCGAAGACTGTGCAAACAATGCTGGGACACACCACGATAACAACGACGCTGGACATCTACAGCCATGTATCGCTGGATCTGGAGAGGCGCGCGGTGGCCAAGCTGAATGAGGCCCTGTCTCTAGCTGGTCACTGAGAAGCTATCTGTGGAGCGATATTACAATTACCCGTGGGCTCATAACCCAAAGATTGCTGGTTCAAATCCATCCCCCGCTACCAATTAAATCAAGGGCTTCTGATCTGGGTTTGGCGGGCGGAAGCCCTTTCTTTGTGCCCGTAAGACAATTTCCAGATTTTCCAATACTTCCAAGCAGTCTTGGTAGTTTCATGGTAGGGGTGAGTGGTAGTTTCCTGGTAGGTTTTGACGGGACCCAACGGTCAGTCAAGGGGTGACAAGATATCCGCTCATGGATAGGAAAAACGTAGGAAAAAACGAGCAATACCATGCATAGTGATTGGAGCCATCTATGGAGTTGCAGAGGCCTCCGCAGGACGCGTCAAGAAACTCACATGCCAGTCCTCTCTAGACTCACCATCGATTGAACAGCGCCACGTATAACGGCGATCAGGCTGTAAGGGCAGCGGGGCGATATTAACCACCAAGGCCACATCGAGCGGTGTTCCCGGTCTCAAGTTAGATGGACGACCAACCTCAAAATGACCACTTATCTGTAGAGGGCGATTCTCCGGCACAGGGTTATCAACTGTTCCTAAGGGCAGCATGGCGGGCTGGCCATCCTCATCCAGAAGGTCGAGCTGCAGAGTATGAGGTCTATCGGCCATCTCCCATGGCAGGTCGATCTTGATGGCAATCGCTGTGGGAGCCGGGTCAGGTCCTATAAGAGACCAGCCGCCGCCGAGAATGTAGAGTTTGCCACTGACTGCCTGGGCGGCGTCAGCTAACAACATCGTGACCTTCATGCGGCCTCACCTCCAGCCGGTTCTGAGCTCCATTCCATAACCTCGCCGTGCCAGGCTTCTGCTTTAGCCTTCACTTGACCCCATTCAATATGGGAAGTTCTCACGGGCCAAAACAGCCGAAGCGATTGTGCGTGCGACAGGTCGTCTGTTCCTTTCGCAGCACTGGAGAAAGTGCGCAGCGGGGGTGCATCTGTGATTTGAACCGTAGGCCTGGTAGTGCTGGAGGATGCACTTGGCACTGGGCTTTCCTGCGTTAAGAGTAGCTGTCGAGAAAGCTTTGCAGCCCACCAGCATTGAGGTACCTGTACAACCTCTTTAGCGGCTACTTTGGCCAGGTCTAAATCTCTTAAGCTCATCGCCCAAACATAGACGGCAAGCGCGGTGTCCCAAGGATTCTCATACCTCGGATCAACTTGTCGTTGTGTGAGCTCGTATACTTTGGATAGCACAGCGGGACGCATTTCTGGTGAATCGAGCTCCTCTAAGAGGCAGTTGACGGAAGGTTCCGCTTGTGCAGCTTGCAAAAATGTTGTCAAATCGCTGGCCACGTTGACGCGCGCGGCGAATTCGTGACTTTCAATCTCCTTCATCGCCTCATCCAAGGTCATAGATTTAACCTCCGGTCAGTCCAGTATTCCACAGGCCTCCCAAGCATTTCCAGAACATCTTCCATAAGATGGAGATATTCCCCATCGGTACCCCATTGACTGATCACGGTGATTTTCCATGAGGCTGTATCAACTCTGCGTTCGATGTTGACGATGAGGGCCACGTGGGAAACGCTGTGATCACGTGTATTCCGGTAGACGACGACATCCCCCACTTGACTCTCTGATGGCCCTGCCACCCGGCGATATTCATCCTCTACTAGGATCATGTTCAAATGGGTCGGATCAATCCATGTACGTCGAGCCGCAAAAATTAACCCCATGCAATTATAAAGCTGGGTCGCTGACCTCAGACGAGCATTAGGGTGGCTTCTCCCGTGTATCTGGACCGCAGCCCGCATTAACTCTGAGGCACGCTCACGACGCCTCTCATTCGGAATAAGCGTTCCGCGACGAGTCGCCAACGGGATAAACGCCCGATCATTCGGTCCACCTGCACCTATAATCATCGTGAGTGCCGATTGCTGTCGCGTCTCTGCTGCCGTGGATCTTATCAGTTTTCGCCTGAGAATCCTAAGCACGCATCCAGGAGACCATACATCTAGGTCCCTCTTAGCAGAGTTTGAATGCTTCGTCAATCACAACGCACTCGAGCCGAACAACTTTTACATGCGTATACTGTTCGCTCATCTTAACAGCGCCAGGAGGTCCGCTAGCAGATCCGTCTGCACGTGCGGATACCCGAGCAGCGTATTCGCGTCGGCATACCCCATCAGCGCCTGCACGCGCACCATGGGATCGCCCATCTCCAGCCGCCAGGTGGCGAAGGTATGATGAGTAAGCCAGGCTAAATGCTGAACAGAAGGGCTTCAATCAATACTACCTCCAATACTACCTCAAGATGTCGATCAACAAATCCACATGATAGGAGGAGGCATGCATTTGCTGAGGTGATAAAACGTAGTCGGCACCCTGAGATCTGGACCGTCAGGACTAACTTTCTAAGTCCTTCTCCTGACCAGAAGAATCTGGGTTGTTGTCAAATTGTTGTCAAATGCCTTGGTTCAAGGATATGGACGTTCCGTAAAACATTGTTCTATTTAGATAAAAAGGTATATACTGAGCTTTTATCCTCAATACTTGTAAAAATGCTGATCGAGCTCAAATTCGAGGCCCTGATCTTTAAAGCTCTCCACCTCGGCCCGTTTCACCAGGAGATATTCGTGCGCCAGCGGTGCTCCTAGGGCTTCCGTGAGCACCTTGTCTTCCTCCAGCGCCACCAGGGCTTCGTCCAATGTCAGTGGTAGCCGGGCGGCGCCCATGCGCTCGCGTTCTTCTTCAGCGAGCGTGGCTGGATCCACGGTCATCGCCTCTGGCGGCTTGAGGCCACGCTTGATGCCGTCCAGGCAGGCGGCGATCAAGGCGCCCAGCGCCAGATACGGATTGCAAGACGGATCACAGGGTTTGAGCTCAAAGTTGGTCGATGCCGCCTCGCGCCCCCAGAAAACCGACGGAATGCGCAGGGCGGCTTCGCGATTATCAGGCCCATAGCAACTATAGGCAGAGCTCCAGAATCGCGGCTGCAGCCGACGATAGGAATTGACCGTCGGCGCGGTCAGGGCAACCAGCCCACGCAAGTGCGCTAATACCCCACCGATGGCCTGATAACCCAGCGGACTGATGCCATAGGGGCCAGAGGGGTCGCTCAGCACGTTCTGGCCACTGGCTGTATCCCACAAGCTGACATGGAGGTGACAGCCGCTGCCCGCTTGATCAGGGAATGGTTTGGGGGCAAACGAGGCATAGACGCCGTGGCTGGCGGCCACACCCCGCACGGTTTCCCGCATCACCAGCTGCTGATCGGCCGCACCCAAGGCATCGGTATGCTGTACCGAGATTTCTTGCTGACCGGGCCCAAGCTCCGGATAGTACTGCTGTACGGTGATGCCCTGCTTCTCCAGCGCCTCGACCATGTCAATGATGATGGGGTTGGCGCTGTCCATGCCGATCGCGCTAAAGCAATTGCTGCGATCAAAGGGCATGAACCGACCTTCATTATCTACACGCGCCAAATAGAATTCATTCTCAAAGGCAGCGACCACCCGCAAACCATGCGCAGCAGCCTCGGCGCTCATGCGCTTCAAGAAACTGCGTGGGCAGATCGGCCATGGTGTGCGATCAAGCTGCAACATATCAACCAGCACACGGGCGCTCTTCGGCGCATAGGGGAGGATCGCAAAGGTGTCGAGGTCCGGCACGAGACGGATCTCGCCCACGGGGCCGAAGGTACCTTCGGGAGCCAGGCGGTCGAGCATGGTGAAGGACTGCATGGCCACCGTCAGCCCGATGCCAGCCTCTAACGCCCCATCCAACGCCTCAACGGCGGCGGCTTTGCCGCGTATTAACCCATCGTTACCGCAATACAGAAAGCGCACCAGCTTCACCCCAGCCTGCCGCGCCTGCAGCAGGATCGTCTGTCGGTCCATACAGATCTCCTTGTCTGCTGCCGGGATGGCGGGCCTCGCACTCAAATGCCCACCTTTCAGTGATTGATGTTATTATACAGAGATCACCCGAGCACTTGAAGCGATTTCCCCCGGCAGCTGCGATGCTACCGAACCCTGGGAAGTTCCGCCACACATCGTCAACGAGAGCGGGATGATTGATGTTGAACTGGGGCCAGCAACGAGCGCGCGAAGACCGATTTGCATCCTTGGTCCTGCCCCATCTGGATGCCCTCCACTATGCCGCCATGCGCCTGACCAGAGACGCGAGTAGCGCTGAGGATCTGGTCCAAGAAACCTTTCTGCGAGCCTATCGGGCGTTGCATCAACTGACCCAGGAGGAGAGCTGCCGCGCCTGGCTGATGAAAATTATGACCAACATCTGGCTCAATCAACGCCACAAGCGAGGGCGTGAAAGCCTGGCGTTGGATATCGATGAGCTCGATCTCTCCGCCGCCGACGTGGCCCCATGGAGTCATCAGCGTATCCCCGAGGAACCGGAACGCGAGGTCAGCCGGAAGCAATTCTGCGAGGATCTGGATCAGGCGTTGCACCAGCTACCTGAAGCCTTTCGCATTGTAGTGATGTTGGCGGATGTCGAAGGGTTAAGCTATAAAGAGGTCGCCGAGACCTTGCAGTGCCCCATCGGCACCGTCATGTCCCGCCTCTACCGTGCCCGCCAGCTCCTGCGCAAGGCCTTGTGGGTACATGCACGGCACAGCCAGCAGCGCCCTTCGCCCAATTCTTGACATGGCGCAGGGAGATGCTATCCTACGCTAAGGTAGAGGTATCCTGCGGCTGGGTTCTCCTGCCAGTCGCATACATACGTGACGGACGTAGGCGCGAGCAAACATATCCATGCGTGTGATCAACCGACCCTTAATTTTCCTGTTGGTGATCATCCTGCTCTTCGTCGGGGCTAATTTCCTTGTGACCGTGGCCTTTGTCAACCAACTTACCACGAGCATGCTGAAGAAAACCGCCTTTCTACTAGCGGATCAGATCAAGTTGGTGGTCACAACGGTGCTGGAACGCGACCTGAGCGAGTTCCCTTTCACGGGCGATGAGAAGTTCCAGCGCTTTCTCGAAGCCTACAAGAAGGGCTCCGAGCTCATTCGTAACGTGCAGATTATCGACAAAGACTACACCATTCGGTTTAGCGGCGACCCCACGCTGATCGGTGAAAAATACGTCGGCAGCACCCTGCGGGAGGCCTTGGAGGCGGCGCAGCCGGTCGTCTTGGAAGAATCGTGGACCACGGAGACGGTCGTCTACGACGTCTGGATGCCATTGTTGAATAAGGAAAATCCCCAGGGGTTTATCCGTGTCATCCTGCACTCGCCTGAGGTCCGCAAGATTTATGGCTCCACCCAAGGGCGTTTCATGGTGCTCTACGGAGTCGTCCTTTCGCTCGTGCTCACCACCATTGTGATCATGACTCAGCAGCTGCGCAAACCCATCGACTGGCTGGCGGAATCGCTGAGCTTGATCGCTGAGGGGAATTTCAAAAGCCTTCGACCTTATCGCCGTAATGATGAATTCACTCCCCTTTTTGAATCTTTGGAGAAGGTCTCCCGCGTCATGCAGAGCGTCCAAGAAAGCTGGCACGCGGGTGAGAGTCGCGTGTTAGACACCGATGACGTGCTGGAAGAGGGCGTGGTCGTGCTCGACCCGCAGATGCGTCTACGCTTTGCGAATCCGACGGCGGTCGCGATGCTGGGCACCAGCGTCGATAGCTTGCTCGTCCAAGATTGGGATAGGGTGCTGGCCAATAACGGGGCGTTGCGGGAGCCGATTGAAGAGGTTGTCCAGAAGGGCTTGCTTGTCCGCGAGCGTGACGTGGAGCTGAACACCCGAGAGCGTTGGGTGGAGCTCCGCCTCAATGCTTATCCCATTGCGTCGGATGCTGGGAGTATCGCCGCGGCTGTCCTGCTCCTGCGCGACGCGGTGCGGGCTCGTACGCTCGAACGCGATCTGGTGTATGCCTCGCGTTTCAAAGCGATTACCGACCTGTATATAGGGATTACCCATGATATCAAGGTGCCGCTGCATGCGGTGATCATGCATCTGGAAATGCTGCGCAAGGAGGTGGGCGGCGACAGCCGGGGTGGCGAGGAGAAGAAGGCGGTCCGCTATATCGATAGCATCGCCCAGGAGATCAAACGTCTGGAAACCATCATTCGTGCCTTTCTGGACTATGCTTCACCCTTCAAAAATCGGGTGGAGTTGGTCGACTTGCGTCAGATCATTAGCGACTGCATGGCGCTGCTTGAATCCGAGGCGGCGCGGAAGGATATTACCTTACGTCAAGAGGTGCCCGGTGAACCGCTGTGGGTCCATGGCGACGATGCCAAGCTGAAGCAGGCGCTGCTTAATCTTGCCGTCAATGCTTTTGATGCCATGCCGAGCGGTGGAACGTTGACGATACGAGGCATACAGCACAATGGCGAATGTGTACTAGAAATCCAAGACACAGGCCAGGGCATCAAGGACGACGAAAAGGCTAAAATTTTCCGCTTTCATTATTCCACCAAGGATAGCGGCAGTGGCGTCGGCCTCTCTATCGTCAAAATGATCACTGAATACCATGGGGGGCGAGTGGAATTCGATAGCACCGCAGGCAAAGGTAGTCTCTTCACTCTGAGGTTCCCGAAAGGTCGTGAGGATGGCACAGAAAATCATCATCATCGATGACGACATGCTGACGCGTGTCAGCACGGCTGACCTGATCAAGAGTTGGGGCTACGAGGTCGAGACGGCCGCCTCTTTCAACGAGGGATTGAAGCTCATCAATGAAGCCGTGCCTGATATCGCCATCATCGATTTGCGACTGCCGGACGGTGATGGCATGGAATTACTGAGCCTCATCCGTGAACAACATCCCCAGGTCGATGCCGTCATCTTGACCGGCCATGCTTCCATCGATTCCGCCATCGATGCCATTAAGAAGGGGGCCGAGAATTACCTGGAAAAGCCGAGTGATCCCAATCGTCTGCTCGTCACCCTGAAGAAGATTGCCGAAAAAAAGGACATGCGCTCTGAGATCGTCACCTTGCGACGCCAACTGCAGAAGATGGGCGCGTTTGGGGCGTTGATCGGCAAGGCCCAGCCGATGCAAAAACTCTATATGCTCATCGAACGTGTCGCCACCAGCGACGTGCCGGTGTTTGTCACCGGCGAGAGTGGCTCGGGGAAGGAATTGGTCGCCCAGACTATTCATAACCTCAGCAAACGACGGCGGGAACAATTCGTGGCCATTAACTGCGGGGCCGTGCCACCGACGCTAATCGAAAATGAGCTGTTCGGCCATGAAAGAGGGGCCTTCACTGGAGCCGATCAACGTCAGGAGGGCTACTTCGAAATGGCCGATGATGGGAGCATTTTCCTCGATGAGATCACCGAAATGCCCCCTGACCTCCAGGTCAAGCTCTTGCGTGTCCTGGAGCAAAGTAAATTCCGTCGCATCGGCGGCCGCCAGGAAATCGAGATCGACGTCCGCGTCATCTCTGCTACCAACCGCGATCCCTTCAAGGCCATCGAAGAGCATAAGCTGCGTGAAGACCTGTACTATCGCCTGAATGTATTCCCGATCCACGTGCCGCCGCTGCGCGAGCGGTTGGATGATATTCCGCTTCTGGCCTCATATTTTCTCGAAATGTTGAATGAAAAAGAAGGCAAGAACATCACCAGCATTGAGCCGGAAGTGTTGCAGGCTTTGCAACTACACTCGTGGCCGGGCAATGTTCGCGAATTACGCAACGTGATGAACCGGGCCTACATCCTGGCCTCGTCAAACACCATTACCGTCAGCGCCTTGCCCGATGAGTTGAAGCCGCAGAACGCTGCCAGGCGCCGGGTAAGGGTGCTGGAGATCCCTATTGGGCGTACTCTAGAGGAGATTCAGAGGCGCGTCATCGCTGCCACGTTAGAATATGTCTCGGGCGATACCTCTAAAGCTGATGAACTCTTGGGCATCCCGGCCAAACCGCTCACGGAGATCGGTGCCGTGAATGAGGGGTCCCCGACAGTGGCCATTCGGGTCGGGACCTCGATCGAGGAAGTCGAAAAGCTGTTGATCACCAAAACCCTTCAGCTCAATCATGGCAACAAACCGAAGACCGCAGAGAGCCTCGGCATCAGCCTGAAAACACTGTATAACAAACTGGAGCGCTATGAGCCAAAGGGTTAGGGTAATTTTTACAAACCCTACTGACCACTGTCCATCGTACATGTTACTGGCACCCTCATGCAACGACGATTGAAATTCTTACAAGGCGTGTAGCCATTTGCCGACAGCAGGGGATGTAATCGCCACCCCATCCCGCCGTACAGAATGTTCCTGTCCGACGCTGCAATACCGTACTGGAAGCCATTCTATACAGTTTCCCCTCCCTTTATTTCCGACCTGGGGTATGTCAACAGAGCGTCCACTCAGAATGGCATCGCCCGTGCATATATGGTTAGTCACCAACTACAGCAGAACTGGCTATCGTGATAGGTGAGATCCTTACCGGGGGGAAAGGGTTTCAACTATGGCATGCCGGCCTGCTGAAGCCCCTGAGGTGGGACCCGAGACTGGTTACAGCAGCATTGGGGGGATGCTGCCGTACTGGGTTCCCCCTCAGGGGAGTTTTTATGAGATTCGTCCCCTCCCTTCTCCGGCCTAATTTGCCCACCAAGAAGCTCAATGCGTCAGTCGCTGAGTCGAGTTGCCTCGTCCACAAGTTGTGGTTATCGTATCTGCTATGGCAAGTTCCCTATTTCCCGCACGTGAGTTGACATCCACCCAAGCCCTCTTCGCCACCCCGTGATTTTCTCTCTCCAGCCAGAGCTGTTATGATACAATAAGATCCTTTGCGATTCCCTGGAGGCGAGCGTCAACGACTCTCCAGTTCGCCGCGACATGGGAGTGCGGCATGTCAGGAAGGCGGAGGATCATTCATGCTGGCTGAGCTTCTGCAAGAGGCATCGGTGGTACGGGCATTCGCCGAGATCGAAGCCCACCATGAGGACCTGGTGCAGTTAATTATTCGTCTGTGCGAGATCGCCTCGCCCACCTTTGCGGAGGGGCCGCGCGCACAGGCGGTGGCTGAGGAGTTACGGGCTCTTCGCCTGCAAGATGTCCATGTCGATGCGGCCAAAAATGTGATCGGCGTCCTGCCAGGGCATGAACCAGGCCCCACATTTCTCCTCGATGCGCACACCGATACCGTCTTCCCTGCTGGAACCGATGTGCGGGTACGGCGTGAGGGCGGCAAACTCAAGGCACCGGGTGTTGGGGATGATACCACCAACCTCGCCTGTGGTTTGTTTTTGCTCCGATTGGTACGCGACTGTGGCCTATCGATCCCAGGGACGCTGATTTTCTCAGGGACTGCAGGTGAAGAGGGGCTCGGCGATCTCTGTGGCATCAAGGCTGTAATGCATGAGCTGGCTGGTCGAGTGGATTACGTCCTGGCGCTGGATGGGCAATTAGGGCGTATCTGTAATCAGGGTGTTGGCAGCCATCGCTATAAGATCACGGTGAAGGCTCAGGGGGGGCATAGTTGGGCGGATTTTGGCGCGCCGAGTGCCATCCATGCTCTGGGGGCGACGATTGCCAGGATTTCTAAAGTCGAAGTGCCCAAACATCCACGCACCACGTTCAATGCCGGCATCATCTCCGGCGGAACCTCGGTCAACACCATTGCTGAGTCCGCCGAGATGCTCCTGGACCTGCGTTCGGTCAGCGCGGAAGAACTCACGAGCCTGGAGAACCGCGTCCTGGCAATCCTCCCTGAGGTCGAACACGAGTACAACGTGCATATCGAGCGCCAGTTGGTAGGAGATCGCCCCGCCGGCTCCCAAGCCGATACCACATGGATAGTGGATACGATTTGCCAGGTCCATGCCACGCTTGGCCTCCAGACCCAGGTCAACGCTGCCAGCACGAATGCCAACGTTCCCCTGAGTCAGGGGATCCCCGCCGTGGTTATCGGCACCTACACGGGGAAGGGCACGCACCGATTGGAAGAATGGATCGACGAGCGCTCGATCATCCTCGGCATGAAACAACTAACGCTTGTCGTCCTGGCGCTGCAGCAACGCGCGACGCTCCTGGGCGCGCGCTAGGATTATGACTGCAAATAAGCGGTGCACATCGCAGCGTCGTGCAACTGGCCGTGTGACAGATGGCTGCTGAAGTAGAGCGACGGGTTTGGTGAACAGGCGGACAGGGGTGAACAGGGAGGTGGGATCTTGGCAGACAATACGCGGCAACTCTATATTGGCGGACAATGGGTTGGGGCGACGAGCGGTCGAACGTTTGATGTGGTCAATCCTGCCACGCGAGAACCGATCGCCAGCGTGGCCGACGGTGGACCTGATGAAGCCAGGGCGGCGGTGGATGCCGCGGCCGTGGCCTTTACCATTTGGTCAAAACTTCCTGGCATCGAGCGCGGGCGCGTGCTAGGCAAAACCTATCAACTGATGATGGCGCGATGCGACGATCTCGCACGCCTGGTGACTCAAGAGAACGGCAAGCCCTTTGAGGAAGCGCGTAAAGAGGTGACCTTCGCGGCGGGCTACTTCAGCTGGTTCGCCGAGGAGGCCCGTCGCGTGTATGGGGAGATCGTGCCCTCGCCGTTCACCAATAAGCGACTCTGGGTCATTAAGCAACCCCTGGGGGTCGTGGCGGCGATCACACCGTGGAATTTTCCCTCGACGATGGTCACCCGTAAGATCGCCCCGGCGCTGGCCGCCGGGTGTCCAGTAGTGCTGAAGCCCGCTTCCGCTACCCCCTTGACAGCGCTGGCCCTGGCTGAGATTCTGCACGAAGCGGGGTTGCCAGGAGGAGTCTTCAATGTCGTCGTCGGCAAGCGCTCGAGCCCGCTCGCCGAGGAGTTTTTACGGCATCCAAAGGTACGCAAGATCGCTTTCACTGGCTCCACCGAAGTCGGCAAGGAGCTGATGTCCAAGGCCTCGAATCAGCTCAAGCATGTGTCGTTTGAGCTTGGCGGCAACGCGCCGTTCGTGGTGTTCGACGATGCCAACCTGAAGGAGGCGGTCGAGGGTGCGGCGGCGATCAAATTTATGCGCGTCGCCGGCCAGTCGTGTATTTGCGCCAACCGCATCTACGTCCAGGAGGGCATCGCGCCGCGCTTCATCCCAGCCTTCGTTGAGCGCGTCAACGCCATCAAGGTTGGAGAGGGCTTTCAACCGGGCGTGGAGGTTGGGCCGCTGATCAACGAAGAAACACTGGACAAAGTCGATAGCCTGGTCCGCGATGCCGTCGCCAAGGGAGCCAAGGTCGCTGCTGGTGGCGGTCGCCTGACCACAGGGGCATTGGCGAAGGGGTTTTTCTATGCTCCGACAGTGCTGCTCGACGTCAAAGAGGAGATGCCAGTGTGTCAGGAGGAGATTTTTGGGCCCGTCGCCCCTGTCCTCACCTTCCGCACCGACGAGGAAGTGATCGAGCGCGCCAACGACACAGTTTATGGCCTGGCCAGCTATTTTTACACCAACGACTACGCGCGCATCATCCGTGTCGCGGAAGGCCTGGATTATGGCCTCGTCGGCGTCAACGATGCCGCCGGCTATACCCATGAAATTCCCTTCGGCGGCTTCAAGGAAAGTGGTCTAGGCCGTGAAGGTGGTAAGGAGGGGATGGATGAGTATATGGAGACCAAGTCGATTGTGGTGAATATAGGGTAGCCTGTCATCAACGCCTCGCATGTCCGGACATGAGAGGGCTGTCGTCGTCGGCCCCTCTGGTGTCCTCGCTACTGCGCCAGATACAGTGTTGTCGGCGCCAGCCCTTTGGCCGACTACACCAGGTCCTAAACGTACGATTGCTCATCTCCTCACCAGCGTGTTTCCCATCACGTCGCTGCGTGCTATCAGCCCTGCATATTCCATCGGCTGGTAGATTCCTCGCTTGTAGTCTGCGCTAGACATAGCAAATCCCCGTTTTACAAGACCGTACCCCGGCCCGGAACCGCTTCGAGGAAAAAGGTAGCGTGGAGTCGTTCCATGTGTCCAAAAAGCCCTTTGCCACTTTTTGGTTGTCATGAGAGTTGGCGACGCGCAGAATAAAGTTCCTCAATCCATGGGCAGCTTCTAATGAGGGAGGATATCTCGCATGGATGCTTTGGTCGCAAGGATCGCTAAGAATCCCACCGAGGAAGTGCGTGTCTCGCTCACGAGTTATCGCGGGCATGATTTGGTCGATATCCGCGTGTTCTTCCAGGACGAACAGGGAGAGTGGCGCCCCACCAAACGGGGGGTGTCCCTGTCGGTCGACTCCTTCGCTGAGCTGCGCGAGGCTGTCGTCAAAGCCGAAGAGATGCTTAACGCGCTGCCATCGGCCGGCAAAAGCTCCGGCAGATCGCGCGCCAAGAAGGCCGCCGAATAGCGTACATGGGTGCACACCCGCGTGTGCCCCGCCGCTCTCAGTGCCCTACTTTTCCCTTGACACCTTTGGGGGCAAGTTGCTAGAAACAGAGAATTCTCGCTGCGCCCTGTCTTGTCGATGGATGCGAGGTCTGCCCCGGAGAGAGGAGCCTCGCGCACAACACATGCCGCCAGAGGATCAGACAGGCAGCTCTCATAGCGGCCGCCATCAGACTATTCGCTCTGTTGCATAGATTAGTCACTTCGGACCAGAAACTCCGAGCTTCGAGTAAGGGAGGCGAACCAGAATGGATATGGTCAAAGGTAAAGTCGCGGTCATCACAGGGTCTGGGCGCGGGATAGGCCGTGAAATCGCGCTGCTCATGGCCAAGGAAGGCGGGAACGTCGTCGTCAATGATGTGGGTGCGGATCTGTCTGGACGCGGGCTGGATCCAGGCGTCGCCGATGCCGTAGTGAAGGAGATCAAGGACGCGGGCGGCGCGGCTGCAGCCAACTATGACTCGGTGGCCACCTATGAAGGTGGCAAGAACATGATCCAGACGGCCCTCAACGCCTTTGGCAAGCTGGACATCGTGGTGCATGTGGCCGGTATCCTGCGCGACCGCATGATCTTTAACATGACTGAGGAAGAGTGGGACGACGTCATCCGCGTGCATTTGAAGGGGACGTTTAACATCTGTCAGCCAGCCACCGCCCTCATGCGCCAGCAGAAGAGCGGTCGTATCATTTGTTTCTCGTCCGTCTCTGCCGCTGGCAATACTGGTCAAGCGAATTATGCGGCCGCCAAGGCGGGCATTCTGGGGTTTGTGCGCACGGTGGCGAAAGAGATGGCCAGGTATGACGTTACCGTTAACGCCATCTGGCCCGGCGCCGACACCCGCATGACGGCGTCAGTTCCAGAGCGTGCCCGTGAGTTGCGCACCCAGGCCGGCATTACTGTACAGGCACGCCGGGCCGACCGCCACCCGCGCCATGTTGCGTCTGTGGTCGTCTATCTGGCCTCGGATGAAGCCAGCGATATCACTGGCCAGTGTGTGGCGGTGAGCGGCGATCGTCTACAGATCATCTCTCATCCGGAACCGGTGCGCACCGCATTCATGGCGGGGGGCTGGACCGTCGAGAAGTTGCAGGAACTCTTCAAGCCGACCCTTGGCGAGGGATGGAATCTGCGGCGCATCTGAGCCCCCATTGCTCACGTGCCCCAGCGCCCCCATACGAGCCAGTCGAAAAGCCGCAGGCCGGTCCTGCGGCTTTTCTGTGCCCACACCGATCTATAGCTATGCTATTCCGACTGGGAAGACGGTGGAGAAATGACCGCAACGCTTTCAGACGACGCGGGGAGTAAGATACCATCTGGACCGCGTGTAAGGGTTGAAGAGGTGGCAATGATCCTCGACATGCATGTGCACACGCAGATCTCGCTGGATGCGACCGCAACGGTCGAAGAGTATTGTGAGGCGATCGTCAAGTACCGAGAGAGTTTCCCTCTGGATGGCTTCGTGCTCACTGAACATCGGGTCATCGATAGCTCGATCGACTACCGCAAACTCGGAGACAGATACGGCATCCAGATCTTCCAGGGGGTGGAAGTCGACGGCGACTTCGGGCACATCTTGCTGTATGGGGTCACCAACGAGTGTCTGCGCTATATCGATCTCGCCAATCGACGGCTCAATGACCGAGAGGTCGTGCGCATCATGAAAGAGTGCGGCGGTATCGCCATCCCAGCGCATCCCTTTCGGGAGTCAGTGCACGGCAAAGCCCTCGAAGAGAAACGAGAATGGGTTGCCGGGGTGGAGATCATCGAGCAATTCAATGGAGCGAACTCTGAGGTGCAGAATGCCAAGGCGAGCGCCATCATTGCACGCGATGGGCTACGCGGCATTGGCGGCAGCGATGCGCATTATGTCAACTGGTTTTTGAAATGTGCCACCGTGTTCGAGCGCCAAGTGGAGACGATGCCAGCACTGATCGAAGAACTTTACGCCGGCCGATTCACACCGATGCAGTTCCCGCAGCTCGCCGATGAGGGCGATGGTCGATCGCTGGGCACCACCTGAAGGTGGTCCAAGGTCAAAACCGCCCCTAGGCCGGAGAATATGAGCGCCCGAACACTGGCATGCGCCGTCTGGGATGCCTCATCGATCTGTCATCAGAGGGAGAGAGGACCGTGGCCCCCGTTCTCTACGCCCCAAATTTCTGTAACCGTCCAGCGTGTGCCAACGCCAGCCCCATCAAGTTCATCATCGGCTGACGGCTGAGTCCGCCGAGGGTACAGCTGCGTTCATCGTACTGCGTCACGGTGTCTGGGCGCACCGTCTTGGCCGAGAGGATGACGGGCACTGGATGCCAACTATGCGCACTCAACGCTGCTGGCGTCGAATGGTCGCCGGTCACCACCAGAACATCCGGTTGCAACGACGTGAGCTGTGGTATAAGGCTGTCGACGAGTTCGAGCACGCGGACCTTGCCGTCGAAATCCCCGTCCTCACCTCGGCTGTCGGTGTCTTTGACATGCAGGAAAAAGAAATCATATTTCTCATAATTGGCGCGCACGGCCGCGAACTCAGATGGGATATCTGGCAGGACCGGATGGATGTCCATACCCAGGAGACGTGCGATGCCACGATACATCGGGTAGATGGCGATCGCTAACGGCGTCAGGCTAAAGCGTTCACGCAAGCTTCTGTAGGGCATCAACTTGGCGTACCCACGCAATAACAGCATATTTGCCCGCGGTTCCCCCGCTAGCACCTGGCGAGCCTGGGTAAGAAACGACTGCAGGAGATCGGCTGTGCGCTTGGCCACCGGCTCGATCGGCATCGGGTCAAGCGGCGGCACCCCAGTCCGTTGAGGGTCGGTGTCGGCCACTTGCTCGGAAAGCTCGTCGCCGCGCAACACCAGCACTCCACGGTAATCTGCCTCGGTCTCGAAGAAGAACTCCACATCGTTCGGCAGCCTGATCTCGGCGCGTAATTTCTCGGCGAGGCGGCGATTGGTCGCGCTGTCGATCCGACCAGCACGTCGATCGACGATGCGTCCTGCATTATCGATGGTGCAGAAATTCACTCGTGCGGCGACATCACGCGGTGTAAGTTGGAAATCGATGCCACACGCTGACAGGATACCACGGCCGATGTTGTGGACAATGGGGTGATAGCCGAAGATCGCGAAATGGCCAGGGCCGCTTCCGGGGGTGATCCCCGGCGCTACTGGATCAAAGAGTCCACACACTCCCCCCGCTGCCAGAGCATCAAGGTGAGGCGTACGCGCTACCTGCAGCTCACTCCCGCCCTTCGCCGCCACCTCCATGCCGCCCAGGCCATCCATGACGAGAAAAATCATTTTCGCATCGGTTTTGATGGCTAATTGATCGAGTAGGTCACTGTTGAGCAGCATCGCACGTTTCCTCCTTCCTCTCCAAGCAGTGAAAATGCCGAGGGCAGCGGCAACAGGTTCTGTACACCGCTCTCGAGCCGCATGGGTTGGGGCCGAGCACTTGGCGCGGCGGTGTCGCGCTAGGAGATGTTCTCCTCGCGCATGACCAGCAGAACGTTGGCCCAGCGCTTTACCCCTCGTCCCCTCCGCTCCATCATCGCTTCGATCTATGCTAAAGAGTTGTAACAGCGTAAAGTTTGCCTACTCTACTCGATCGTACCTTGGCAGTCAAGGCGTTTCGGCCGATGCTGCCCAGCCACCCCTCTCCAGCGCTACCCGATCGGTTGCTCATCCACGCGTGGAGAGTTTTTTTGACTTGCGGCCACGAAATGAGTAGAGTTCATGCGGGGCCTGTGGTGGCCTCACCGGTGACGGCGGGTCAGGGGCAAACCCAGGATCACAGGGGTCAGAGAGGGAACTCATGGGACGGCAGCACGTGGGGGTGATCCAATGAACCATGTGTGCGACGTGATTTCCGCAGCAAAAGATCTGGCAGACCTTCTTCGCTACGGCAAGAAGATGGTCGAACGCGGATTGGTGAGTGCCCATGCGGGCAACATCAGCAAGCGTATCGGGAATGTGATGCTCATTAGCATGCGCGGCAGTATGCTCGATGAATTGGAGGAAAAGATCGTCGAGGTCACGCTGGACCCCCCCAGCCCCCTCGATCATTTGGCCTCCTCGGAACTCCCTATGCACCGAGCTATCTATCGGCAAACAGAGGCCAACGCGGTCTTTCACGGGCACGGACGCTTCTCCATCATTGAATCCCTCACCACTGACGCAGCGCACGTCACCCCGGTAGACACCGAAAGTGCCTATTATCTGCCGGTGATTCCGATCATCGAGGGGCCATCGGGTACCGAAGAGCTCGGGCACGCCGCTGCCGTCGCTCTCAAAGAACACCGCGGGGCGTTAATTCGGGGGCATGGAGTGGTAACCACGGGAGCCAGCGTCGAGGAGGCCTATGCCATGTTGGCGGTGATCGAGCAGGCCTGCCATATCCGCTACCATCTAGCCCTGGCGCGTGCGCTCAAGCGCTGAAGAGATGCAAGCGACTCACCCCACCGCCGCGCAGGTGGGGGCCACCAACACGCCCGTGGCCAGCCCCGTTTCGCGTGGCGGCCACGTCTCTTGCCTAGCGGGCTCTTCTTCTGGTCCGACAACGTTCAGCGCTGACAGTATTGAATGATGGGCTCGGTGATCGCCTGTGGCATGTGACCCCGCTCGGACAGGAAGATATAAAAATAGCCGAATGCCTGCTTGGTCTCTGCAAGCTTCCGTTTCGAGACGCGCTCACGTTCGAGCAAAAACTCCCGCAGATAGGTGTCGATCTCGTCGCGGGTCATGTCAGTGAGCTTTCCTACCTCATAGGCGGCGAGGTAATCGTCGACGAAGACTTGCAACATCTCATCATAGTTCACCCGATCCTCACGGGCGACACCGCGGTCCTTCAGATAGTCCTGGAACTCATCCAACAAGAGGTCAGCCTGCTCGTAGATCGCCTCGACGTCGACCCCTCCAGACAGCTCCTCCTCTTCCTCTTCATCGTCATCATCCTCGAAGTCTTCGTCCTCCCCGTCGAGATCCTCCTCGTCATCTTCGAAGTCATCCTCGTCGTCATCGTACAGCTCGTCATCATCGATCACATCCTCGTCTTCCTCATCAGCGAAGCTCTCGACCCCGAGCATTCCTAGCGTTTGAGGGTAACGAGTGCCGATTTGCAGGATGAGCTCAACGAGTTCGCCATGGGAATATTGCTCCAGTGGCGTCGTCAATGTGCGTACATCATAGAAGCTCTGAGGCTCCTCGATATAGGTCAGTCCAAGCGCGATAGCATGCCGGCAAAATCCTGGATCCGAAGTGCAACTGCAGACAGGAGTCAAGGTCGAATCCTCAATGGTCAGTGAAACCGTAAAGACGCCGTGGGGTCCAGCCACACGCCCAGAGATGGC
>JBKPCR010000472.1:0-6813 GCA_046727435.1 bacterium
TGGCAGAGGCGCGCGTCGGGCTCGACCGTGATCGCCGGCCGGACAATGCGGCACGTCCGCCGCGTCGTTTGAGCGACCGCACCCCAGCAGAGTGCACGCAGGAGTGGTGTGAACGGCAGTCGTCATCCGATGGACGCTCACGTTTCCCCTGGCCCACATTATTGGGGGCAGATCATTCGCTCGAGCGTATGCCAGATCTGTCACAATTTTTGAGGGGTGATAGAGACAGCCCCACTGGGCTACGGATGAGGCTGCCAGGGAGTAGAACTGTCCGGCCAGAGTGAATCCTTCTGTCCCCCTTTTCCCCCTATTTGGCCTATCTTGAGCATGTGCCTGAGCTCGATGCCAACCAGAATACCTTGAGACGCCTCAAACGACTTGAACTCCGACAGTAGACGGGTGACCTGCTTCATGCTGCGATGGTCTTGCTCGACGATATTGTTGAGGTACTTCACCTGGCGGATGATGATTGCCGTGCAGTGCGCCTCGTTGTACCCCCGGATGGCGGCCGAATTGGTCCTGCTCCGGTCGATGGTGACCGTCTCGGGGACGCTATGGCGCCGAAGCGCCTTGATGAGGAAGTGCTGGGCTGTTTGCTGGTCTCAGTGGGAGGTGAGTAGAGAGTCAATGATGTGGCCATGCTTCTCTACTGCACGGTAGATACCGCCATTGCCCAGGTACACGGTTGTAGGTCTCATCCAGGCACCAGCTGAGAGACACCAGCCGCTTGTGGTGGTGGAACGCCTCTTTGAGTTGGGGACTATATTTGAGCACCCAACAATTGACGGTCGAATGGTCGACGGCAACACCACGCTCCTGCATGAGTTCTTAGGTTTGGTAGTAACTCAGGGGGTATGCCACATACCAGCGGACGCACGTGAGGATGGTTTCTTTCTCAAAGTGGGTTCCCTTGAAGTTCTGCACGCTTTCTCCCTTCCTCAGACCTCTTCGAGGCTGGGCCAATGAGACACTCACAGCCCTGGGGCCAACTGTGCCCCCACATCCAGTGTGCTCAGTACAAACTTAGGATCCAAGGCAATGTCAGCACAATCGCTACATAGGTGATAAACTAGAATCTGCGCGGCCATCCTGGGATTGGTTGGGCGAGATGAGTACTGTGCGAGGGGCAGATGTAGAGCTCTCGGGATCTGCAAGGGCGTGGAGGATGGGAGTATCTTGCACCGAAAACAGAATGGCGTCATCATCGGTATCATTCGCATGCTCATGCCAAGCCCACGGTGGCACGACGAAGAAGTCGCCGGTCTTCCAGGCAAAGCGCTCGCCGTTAACGATCGTATAACCCTCTACCCGGAAAACGTGATAGACGGCGCTATTCGCCTGCCGATGCGCCTTAGCGTGTACGCCTGACCGAATGAGCTGGATCCAACAGGCCATGGTCGGCAGCACCGGCCCACCGGTATGCGGATTAATATACTCCAATGCCACATCGTCGAAAGGGCTGGCACCAGAGGTGGCCAACTGCCGCAACGCTTCCTCGGTACGTTCCCACTTGTAGTTGAGCAGAGGCGACGAGGGACCAGGGGCATGCTTCCAGGTGGGGCGCAATTGCCCAACGCCATAGCGATGCTCCGAGTCATTGGTTGGTTTTGTTAGGGATTGCTGCTCGCCAGCGGAAAGCTCGAAGAAGTTGGCGTCCATATCGCGCACAAACGGTAGGTCGAGTCCATCCATCCACCAGACCGGCTCATCGCTGCCGTTGCCGTGATCGTGCCAGGTCTAAGGCGGGGTGAGAACCAAGTCGCCAGGGCCCATAAAGCACTGATCCCCTTCCACCGCAGTATAGGCCCCTTCCCCTGGATGATGAAGTGAATAAGCGAATAGCTGAGGGCGAATGCCGGTGCGCTGGAGCGGTTTCGCCAAGCAGAAGGATCTGCACCCCGGCTCACAACGTCGATGTAGCCGCCCACTTGCCGCCGAGGCCAGGATTCATGAAGGCGATCACCCAGCGTTCGCCGCCGCGCTCGATGGGGACCTACTTCGCCGAACGATGTGCCAGGGGTGCGATGTCGGCCCAGCGCCAGAGGTAAGGGATGGCTTGCGGCTGAGGCTTGCGCGGCAGGAGCTGCAGGGCGATTTCCTAGAGCGGCACGAGATGCTGGCGTTCCAGGTCCTGGTACAGCTCGGGTAATTCGTCCAGAGTGATCTTGGGCGTGCCCGCCATCGGAGCTCCTCCGTTGATAATAGTGCTGAGTGCTGAGGACGGCATAGAGCTCACGCTTTTCACTCAGCACTCAGCACTCATCCCTCAGCACTCGCTTTTCATCCTTCCGCATACCGCGCGTAGATCTCCACCACCTTTTTGTGCGCGTCCTCGACAGCCTTCTCGACCTCCCAGTTCTCCACCAGCACCCGGTGCATCATGCGGCCAATTGTGTAGGTGGCCAGCACCTCACCCGCCGCTGCGTTCATGCTGCCGGGGGAGGCGAACTGGCGCCCCCGCTCCAGCATCACCCGCCAGTGCTGGAATGCGGGCCGCTTCCAGAAGTCGGACTCATACATGCCCTTGTACGGTGGCCCCCAACGTCCGTCCCCTTCTTCCATCACTACCCGGAGGTTCTCCGGTTCCATCCAGTACTGCGCCAGCCCTTTGGCCACCTCGGGGTAAGGGTTATGCTTGAAGAGGAGCCATTCCGCGGTGGTAAGCTCCTCAATCGCACCGGCCGGGCCGGCCGGCACGGGGAGCAGACCGGTCACATCGTACAACTCTTTGTCGGATTCCGCCAGGTGGGCATAGATGCTGGTGGGGTTGAGGACGAAGATCACCTGCCGCGACTGAAACGCCTTGTTGTTGCTCTGATTATCCCAGGAGATCGCCCCTTTGGGGATGATCTTGTGCTTATTGAACATATCGGCGATCAGCTGCACGGCCTGCACCGTGCCCGGCGAGTTGAGGGCGATGGTCTTATCGTCGGCTTCAACGAGCTTCCCGCCGTAGCACCAGATCATATTCATGACGTTGTTATCGGTATCGTTCTGCAGGCCAAGGCAGATCCCATAGCCGGTCAGCTTGGGAGGCTTTTGCAGCTTTTTGCATACCTCGACGAACTCATCCCAGGTTTTGGGCGGATCGACCTTGGCAGCTTCAAGGAGATCCATGCGGGTGACCAAGGGCCAGGGGCTCACGGACTGCGGGACGCTGTAGGCTTTCCCCTTATGCATGACGGTCTTTAAGGAGACATCGAAGAGACCGCCCGGCACTTGCTGCATCTTCTCGACGACGTCGGTCACGTCCAGTAGGTGGCCCTGGGAGCGATAGAGCGCCGCCAGGCCGCTTCCAGCCCGGGTGACATCCGGCGGGTTCCCCGCCTCGAGCGCCGCGACCGTCTTTGGTAGGACTTGTCCGCTGCCGAGTTCCACGTATTGGAGCTCGTTTTCCTTGATTCCGGCTTGCTTGGCGTAGGCGTAACACTGGTCCTTCAGAAGCTTATCCACCTGCGGCGCCAGGGCGACGGGATTCCACACGATCAATTTCTCGCGGCGCGCCGCATGGGCCCGGCGCACCAACCACCAGGGCCCGGTCGTCGCCAGTGCTGCCGCCACCCCTGCCTGTTTCAAGATGTCGCGTCGTGTCAGCATCACGGTTTCCCATCCCTTTCTTTTAACGGCCCCCAGCCTGGGCCCCTTCACACCCGGCGGCGGAGCCGTGCGGTTGGGGGTAAGAACAGGACTGAAGACTGAATGCTGAGGACTGAGGAAGAAAAATCTTGCTCTCAGTCCTCATCACTCAGTCCTGTCTTCTCTATCCCTCTGCATACCGGGCATAGATCTCCACCACCTTTTTGTGCGCGTCCTCGACGGACTTCTCAGCCTCCCAGTTTTCCACCAGTACCCGGTGCATCATGCGGCTGATCACGTTGGTCACTATCACTTCACCCCCCGCCGCACTCATGCTACCGGGGGAGGCGAACTGGCGTCCCTGCTCGAGCATCATGCGCCAATGCTGGAACGCCGGTCGCTGCCAGAAGTCAGACGCATACATACCCCTGTACGGCGGCCCCCAGCGCCCGTCCCCTTCTTCCATGACGACCCGGAGATTTTCCGGCTCCATGGAGTACTCCACTAGCCCTTTGGCCACTTCGGGATAGGGGTTGTGCTTGAAGAGGACCCATTCCCCTGTGCCGAGTGACTGGACCGACCCGGCCGGGCCGGCCGGCACAGGGAGCAGACCGGTCGCATCGTACAGCTCTTTGTCCGACTCCGCTAGGTGGGCATAGATGCTGGTGGGGTTGAGGACGAAGATCACCTGCCGCGACTGATAGGCCTTATTATTCCCCTGATTATCCCAGGAGATCGTCCCCTTGGGGATGATCTTATGCTTATTGAACATGTCCGCGATCAGCTGCACGGCCTGGACCGTGCCCGGCGAGTTAAGGGCGACGGTCTTATCGTCGGCCTCCACCAGTTTCCCGCCGTAGCTCCAGATCACATTCATCACGTCGTTATCGGCATCCGTGGTTAGGCCGAGGCAGATGCCAAAGCCGGTGAGCTTGGGAGGCTTCTGTAGCTTCTTGGACACCTCGATGAGCTCGTCCCAGGTCTTGGGGGGATCGACCTTGGCGGCCTCGATGAGATCGAGGCGGGTGACCAGGGGCCGGGGGCTCACCTGGTATGGGACGCCGTAGGCCTTCCCCTTATGCATGGCGGCCTCGAGGCAGATCGGAAAAAGACCCCCCGGCACTTGCTGCATCTTCTCGACGATGTCGGTCACCTCCAGGAGGTGTCCCTGGGCGCGATAGAGAGACGCCTGGCTGCTCCCGGCCCGGGCGACATCCGGCGGGTTCCCCGCCTCCAGCGCCGCGACCATCTTTGGTGCCTGTTGTCCGGTGCCGAGCTCCACGTATTGGATCTCGTTTTCCTTGATCCCGGCTTGCTTGGCGTAGGCGTAACATTGGTCCTTGAGGATCTTATCCACCTGCGGGGCCAGGGCGATCGAACTCCACACGATCAATTTCTCACGGCGCGCCGCGTGCGCTCGGCGCACCAACCACCAGGGTGCGGTCGTCGCCAGCGCTGCCACCATCCCGGCTTGTTTCAGAACACCGCGTCGTGTCAGCATAGCCGTCTCCTCTACCCCTCCGGATAGCGCGCGTAGATCTCCACCACCTTGTTGTGCGCCTCCTCGACGGCCTTCTCCGCCTCCCAGTTTTCCACCACCACGCGGTGCATCATGCGGGCCAGCACCGTGGTAACCCACACCTCGCTCGCTGCGGCCGTCAGGCTGCCAGGCGAGGCGAACCCGCGCCCTCGGTCCAGCATCAGACGCCAATAGTGGAACCCGGGCTTCTCCCAGAAGGGCGTGTTATACATGCCTTTGTATGGCGGACCCCAGCGCCCGCCACCTTCTTCCATCACGACTCGCAGGTTCTCCGGCTCCATGGAGTACTGGACAAACCCTTTGGCCACCTCGGGGTAGGGGTTGTGCTTGAAGAGCCACCACTCCGCCGTGCCGACCCGATCGTATTGCCCTGCCGGGCCGCCCGGCGCTGGGAGCATCCCGGTCACATCATAGAGCTCTTTGTCCGACTCCGCCAAGTGGGCATAGATGCTGCTGGCGTTCATGACGAAGATCACCTGCCGCGACTGGTAGGCCTTGTTGTTTCCTTGATTATCCCAGGAGATCGACCCTTTGGGGATGATCTTGTGCTTGAGGTACATGTCGGCGATTAGCTTCACCGCCTGGACCGTGCCCGGCGAGTTGAGGGCCACGGTCTTATCGTCGGCTTCCACGAGTTTCCCGCCGTAGGGCCAGACCACATCCATCACATTGCCTTCGGTATCCGTGTGAAGTCCCAGGCACATGCCAAACCCCAAAAGCTTGGGAGGCTTCTGCAGCCTTTTAGACACCTCGATGAGCTCGTCCCAGGTCTTGGGGGGATCGACCTTGGCGGCCTCCAAGATATCTAGGCGCGTGACCAGAGGCGAGGGGCTGATGGACTGCGGGACGCTGTAGGCTTTCCCCTTATACATGACGGCATTGAGAGAGGCGTCGAAGAGACCGCCTGGCACTTTCTGCATCTTCTCGACGACATCGGTCACCTCGATCAGGTGTCCCTGGGCGCGATAGAGAGCCCCCTGGCCCTGGCCGCCCCGGCAGACATCTGGCGGGTTCCCCGCCTCCAGCGATGCTACCAGCTTCGGGATCAATTGTCCGGTGCCGATTTCCACATATTGGAGCTCGTTCTCCTTGATCCCGGCTTGCTTGGCGTAGGCGTAGCACTGCTCTTTGAGGAGTTTATCTACCTGCGGCGCCAGGGCGACGGGGCTCCAGACGATCAATTTCTCGCGGCGCGCCGCGTGGGCCCGACGTACGAACCACCAGG
Source organism: bacterium (assembly GCA_046727435.1). Lineage (GTDB taxonomy): Bacteria > Tectomicrobia > Entotheonellia > J063 > CAVPRW01 > CAVPRW01. Next base: position 6,342 of record JBKPCR010000472.1, read on the forward strand.
GGGCGGTGGTCGCCAGCGCCGCCACCGCCCCGGCCTGTTTCAAGACGTCACGTCGTGTCGGCATACCCATCTCCTCTCGCTATCCTTTGACCGCCCCCAACGTCAGTCCCTTCACCACCCAACGCTGGAGGAGGAGAAACATGATGACCGGGGGCAGGGCGCTAAGGATCGTCGAGGCCATCAACGGCCCCCAGTAGAACACGTCCGCACTCATGAAGTTGACCAGCCCCGTGGTGATCGTTTTGGCCTGATTGGTGCTGGTGAACACGTAGGCATACAGAAACTCGTTCCATGCACGGGTGAACGCGAAGAACGTCACCACCACAATGGCCGGCATTGCGACGGGCAGGACCACCCGGATGAGCGCTGTGATACGATTACAGCCGTCCACCAGCGCGGCTTCTTCGAGCTCGACCGGCACCGACCTGAAATACCCCATGAGCAGCCAGGTGGCAAACGGCACATCGGCGCC
>JBKPCR010000473.1:0-14412 GCA_046727435.1 bacterium
TGACCACCTCGCTCACCGCCGATGTCTATGGCCTGAAAATCCTGGGGACCCTCAGTGGCTTGACCTTTCTGGTCCACCAAGTAGGGGGGGCGGCCAGTATCCAATTCGCCGGGGTGATGCGCGACCTCACGGGCTCTTATATCCTGCCGTTCACCCTGGCTGGGCTCCTCTTGATACCAGCAGCCCTGTCCGCGTTCTCTATTCGAGAGCACACATACTCCGCGAGGGCGCAGGGCGGCCCTGCGCCCATCAACGCTGACGACACGACCACCACACCGTCACCGCCATCACCCGTGATCGCTCATCTGAAGACCAGGTCATAACCCTGCACGCATCAATGGGTGCAGGGTAAACATGCGGGCGTCTTCGGGGATCGGAGTGGTACATGAGGCTGGAAAGATCAGCGGTGTGTGCCAGCTTCATGGGGAAGCTTCATGGTCGTGAGCCTGTTTGTGGCCTCGTCATGGCCGGCTTACGGATGTGCCACCCTCAACTGTAGGAGACACAGATGGCTGTCTCGATTGCGCATCCCGCATTCATGACCTTTTTAGTGAACGCGAAATGCCAGACCTATGCGGCCCAAGGCGATGCCGCCACGGTGACCCCCCTCGTACCCGGTTCGCGCCAATTAGAATATCAGGAAGGCACCCTGCTTTATCGTGACATCTATTTTGGGATTGCGTATTTCGTGGGGCAAGAAACCGTGTATGAAGGTCGCACGCCGGTCTGGGCCATGGGGTATGCCGGTGGGGTCCTGTCGTCGAGCGTTGCCTCGAGCGACGTGGGCCAGGTGTACGAGTTTCTGCGCGCGGCATTATGCCATGTGACGCCGGAACGACCGTATCGCGGACCACGCTAGGGGATGGCCAGGCGTTGGCGCTTCATGTCTTGGGTTTGTATGGACACCGGAAGATAGGCCAGCATACGCATCGCTTCCTCGGTGTGGAAGGAACCGTCTCAGCCAGGCAACAATCTACACCCCCTGTGGAGAAAAGTATAGCCTTTTCGCGCCCCGCGCACCGTGGAGGATGATGAAGATGTTGTTATGGCGCGATTCATGCCCAAGGCTGAGCGTCAGCCCCCTAGTCCGACCTGATGACAGCATAGAGGGTGCCGTCATGAGAGACAACGTACATCGTGTCACCGGCCACGATTGGGCTGCCAGTGATCTTCCCCTCCGTCTTGAACTCCCACAACCACTCTCCCGTGTGGGCATCCAAGCCGAAGACGACCCCCGATTCGGTGCCGACCAGCACGACTGCCCCGGCGACGGTGGGGGAGGCAGTAATATTCACTCCAACGTCGGCACGCCAGCGCTCAATACCGGTGGTGGTGTCCAGCGCCATCACCTGCCCGCGGGACGTGGTGACGTAGATCATGTCATGGGCAATCGCTGGCGTGTGCCTGACGTCGCCTCCGACTCGTCTGGCCCACACGCTGCCCTTCTGCACCGGAGATTTCGAGAGCATTCCCCACAAGTACAGGTGAGTCTGCCAATACAACAGCGCCCGTTCCAGGGGGTAAGTGGTGGCTCGCCAATCGATGGCCCACACTCGGCCCCCGACGGAACAAAAATACACTCGGTCACCATGGACCGCCGGAGCTGCCCCAATGTGCCGGCCGATCCCAGTCTCGTAGACCAAGCGCCGGCGCCCCGTCTCCGCCCCTACCACATGCAGGTGACTGTCCTGCGAGGCCACGATGACACGATCGCCTGCATAGGCTACGGCGGAGACAATCCAATCCTGGGTAGCAAACGCCCAGCGCTGCTGACCGGTGGCGGCATCGAGCGCATAGAGGTGCTTATCTGAAGACCCAATATACACCGTCCCATTTACCAACACAGGCGAAGCCAAGATAGGCATTTTCAGGTTGGTGTCCCAACGTAACGCGCCGGTCTCGCGGTCCAGGGACACCACGCGGCCAGGGCGAATAGCGAAAATCACCGCATTACCTGCCACGGCAGGCGTGGAGCTGGACAGCCAACCGGTATGGAATTCCCAGATGGGTTGCCCCGTGTGTCGGTCCAAAGCGATGGTACGGCCGTCCCCGGTGGTGAGATAAACGTGGGAGTCCACGACGGCTGGCGACGCGAGAAGCGGCTTGGAGGTGCGATACGTCCATGCCACTTGCTGCGGAAATGGCGCTGCCTCCGGCGTGAAGCCGCTATTGTCCGGGGTCCGCCCGATCTGGCCCCAAGTATGAGGCCCGATGGCGGCGCTGGTGCTGGTCGTGGCGCTGGGTGGCTTGGGACCCAGGTCAAGATAGGCGCCCAAGGCCCAGAACGTCGCACCTCCGACAACGACGAGCGCCACGATCAGACGCCTCAAGCGTCGGCGTAATATCCGGCGTCGCCACTGCCGAGCGATCTGCTCCGCCTCCAGGTGAGGCACGATGGCGAGATCGAAAAACATTCCACAGGCAGGACACCGGCCTCGAGCGTCTGCAGGGTCGATGTGGCCACAGGAGCGGCACACCCGGACCTCTTCCACTGGAGCCGCCTCCCTTCGAATGGCCTCGCGATCCGCAGCAAGACCATGGGGTTGGAACGCTAGAGGTCTGGTTCCCAGATTTTCCGCAGATCAAGCACGAAGCCAGGGAGGAGAGGATCGGCCGAGACGGTAGTGGGGGCCTCGAGGATTTCGGGCGAGCGCTGCGGCACGTAGACGTGGACCCGGCGCGTGAGAGGGTCGAGCAACCAGCCGAGTTGCGCGCCGTTGTCTAGATATTCTTGCATTTTGTCCAGCGCCGCCTGGAGGTTATCCGTCGGTGAACGGAGCTCGATCACAAAGTCTGGGCAGAGCGGCAGAAACTTCTGCTTCTGTTCCCTTGTCAGCCCTGTCAGACGCGAGCGCCTGACCCAGGCGGCATCGGGGGAACGAGTGGCGCCATTGGGGAGCTTGAAGCCACCTGATGAATCGAACGCGACACCGGCCTGGTCCTGTCTTGTCCACGCTTGCACTTGGAAAGTAAGCTCTGCGTTGCGATTGCTGGTTTCCCCCCCTGTCGGTGGCATGACAATGAGCTCCCCCTGCGCCGTATATTCAATCCGCCAATCCCCATTGAGCTGACAGAGCTCAAATAATTGGTCATCGGTCAGATTGATCACGGGCGTCAACTTGAGCACCACCGGGTGAATCTCGACTTGCGGCAGGACTTTTGTCATAGAGCATCCTCACTGCATCATCAGAGAACGCCATGGATCCCATGGCCCTTGCCCTTTTACTCTCTGAGCATTTATGTTGCGTCAGCGCTTACGCCTTTGTCAACTCGCGATAAAACTCCAGCGTGCGCTGCGCGATGCGGGTCCAACTGAAATAGCGCTCGACGCGCTGACGGGCTTTCCTGCCCATTTCCTGCACGGTTCCAGGGTCATCTAACAGGCGATTCACAGCGGCAGCCAGATCTCTGGAGAACTGCTCGGGCGCCTTGGGCTCGAAGTCGTAGGGACTGACGGGTTCGTAGGGGACTAATAGTCCACTCTCGCCGTGCATCACGACTTCCGGGATACCCCCCACGGCGGAGGCCACCACCGGAGTTTCACACGCCATGGCTTCCAGATTGATGATCCCAAAGGGCTCGTAAACCGACGGACAAACGAAGATGGACGCATGCGTGTAGAGTACAATCACATCTTCCCTGGGCAGCACCTGCGGCACCCAGATGATGCGGTTCGAGCTCCCGTGGCGGGCTTGCTCAACTCGTGTGGCCATTTCTTCGCCGAGCCCTGGCGTATCGGGTGCCCCAGCACACAGCACCACCTGCACCCCTGGGCGCAGATATTTGATGGCATTGACCAAATGCATGATGCCCTTCTGCCGGGTGATACGGCCGACGAACAACACGAAGGGGATGGTTGGATCGATGTGGTAAGACTGCAGGACGGCGGGATTCGGCGTGGGTTTGTACTGCTGCACATCGATGCCGTTATGAATGACGTGAATCTTTTCAAACGGCACATCGTAGAGGGCGTGCACATCTCGTCGCATGGCATCAGAGACGGCGATGACGCCATCGGCGTTCTGGTAAGCAGTCCGCTCCACCCAGGAACTGGCATGATAGGCGGCGCCGAGCTGCTCGACTTTCCATGGGCGGTGGGGTTCTAGAGAGTGGGTGGTCAGTACCAGACGGGCGCCAAGTAGCGGCTTCAGCAGGCATCCCGCCAGGTGCGAATACCAGGTATGGCAATGGACGATGTCCGCCTCGCGCACCGATCCCGCCATGGCAATATCGCGCACCATGGTCTCCAGGAACTTCTGGTGGCGAGGATCCTGAGCGGGAGGCTGACCGTCAGAGGCGATTCCCTCAACCGTGAAATTGCCCTCCTGAAGGTGCTGATCGCCGAAACAGAGGATCTTGACCACGTGCGCATGATCTTCCAGGTCAGCTAATTCCCGCGACAAGTACTCAACATGGACACCTGCGCCGCCATAGACATACGGTGGGTATTCGTTGGTTAAGATGACGATGTTCATTAAACCTCCCTCGTGCTCGGTTCTGGACTGTATGGCTGGCGCAATTCGACGGGTGAGACAGGCACTTTGCGCAAGCGCAAATTGAGCATCTCGACGAACACCGAGAACCCCATGGCAAAATAGATATAGCCGCGGGGGATATGCTGGCCGAAGCCATCGACGATCAGCATCACGCCGATGAGCAGCAGGAAACTCAGCGCCAGCATCTTGACGGTTGGATGACGATGCACAAAATCGCCGATGATGCCCGCGAAAAACATCATGAACACCACGGCGATGACCACCGCTGCGATCATAATCTCGATTCGTTGTACCATGCCGATGGCGGTTAGGACCGAGTCCAGCGAAAAGACGATGTCCAGCAGGAGAATCTGCACGATGATGCTGAAGAATGACGCACTGCCTCCCCCCGATGCCTCGCCTTCGGCACCTTCGAGCTTTTGGTGGATCTCATGTGTGCTCTTGGCGATGAGGAACAGGCCTCCGCCGATGAGGATCAGATCACGCCCAGATAACTCATGGCCCAAGATCGCCAGAAGCGGCGCGGTCAGGCCGATGATCCAGGACAGCGAGAATAGCAGGCCGATGCGCATCAGCATCGCCAGGCTCAAGCCTACCAAGCGGGCTTTTTTAGGCTGGTCGCCCGGCAGTTTCCCTGACAAGATGGAGATGAAGACGACGTTATCGATGCCGAGGACAAGTTCGAGCGCCACCAGGGTGACGAACGCGATCCAGGCTTGCGGGTCCGTGATCCACTCCATATGGCCAGGCCTCCTAACAAGTTCATCATCATGCCCATGTTCCTCCCCTCACCCTAACCCTCTCCCGGAGAAAGAGCAACTGTCTTGGTTGTCAAGAGGTCCTGAGCCGTCTCTTCTTGCCAGCGAGTGCAATGGTTGATCATGGCGTTCAAGATCGTGAGCAGCGTGCGCATGCAGCCAGTCAACGCGACCTTGGCGGCTTTGCCGGTGGCCCGCACCACGCCTCAGCAGCGGCCCGCAGGCACCAAAGCGAGCATCTGGCAACACGCCTGCGCTGTGGGCCGGCCCTCCCACCGGGTTGGCAGGCGATCCAGCTTCGGTCCACAGCTCCTCGGTCTTGAGGAGTCCGTAACTCTAACCCGACTCCAGCGCGGTTAGCCCGAGCCGCTGACCAGCATCCACGCACCCCATCCAAGCAGCAGAACACCCGTCACGCGACCCACCCACTGGCCTGCGGGAACCACCTTCTCAATGAGCACGAACCCTGCGAGGGCGGCTATCCACAGCAGGTTCATCACCCCAAGCACCAACAGCAGGGTCATCAGAGCCCAGCAGCACCCAAGACAGAACGTGCCATGTCGGAGTCCCATCGCGAACACACCCTTCGTACCCTCTCGCCATTCAGACATGAGGAACCCGAGGGGGCTGCGGCAGTGCGTCAGGCACATGTGCTTGAGAGGACTCAACTGAAACACCCCGGCAGCCACCAGCAGCGCCCCCCCAAGGAAAGGGCTGGTACTCACCATCGTGGGCGAGAGCAGGGCCACGGTGTGGAGACCCCATAGGGCGACGGTAGCAGCAGCGGCGAAACCGCTCCAGACGGTGACATAGCCCAGCAGGAACACACTCGTGGGGACAAAGGGGCGGTGTTGGGCGCGCTGATGCCGGCTGACGGTGGCAAAGACCAAGATCATGGGTGCCGCACTCGGGACCATCATGGCGACCATCATCACCGTCCACATCACGAACGTCAGGGTGAAGTCCAGCGCGCTCCAGGAGAGCATCTGCGGCATGGACATACCCATCCCCATGTGCATCGAGCCCATGTCCATGCCGCTCATGGTCCGGGTTAGGTAGGATGTAGACCCAGGCCAGTGCCGCAACACCTGTGAGACCGGCCAACACAATCGTGCGGTCCCGTCGTAGCACTACTTCTAGCTGCGTTAAGTGTTCCATCATCGGCTCGCTGTGTTCCCTCCCCCGTGTCTAGCTCACGCTCCAGGTCAAGGTGGCCACGACACCCGACTTGGTCTCGAATGGGCGCGGCATGTCGGGGTCAGACCATTGCGTCCCATGACTGGGAGCTAGCTGAGCCGCCTGGTTGTCAAACTGCAACGCGGTCGTAAAACCAGTGTTCTGCATCGTGGTCGGCTGTCCTGCTTCGTTCGTCAGCCGCTGCGATTGCACCTGGCCAAACCTGGCGACTGTGGCGGTCAAGGTGCCGTCTTGCTCCTGAATATTCATCTGCGCTGTCTGGGTTGGCAGCCACCTCGTGACAAGCCCACCCAGGATCGCCATGGGGCCACCCTTCGCACCTTGGAAGATGGCCTCCAGCTCTCGGCGTTGGTCAGCACTCGCACCCTCGTCGGTGTAGAGGCGCGCCGTGCCGTTGCCGTCATAAAGCGTTGGCCCGGGAAAATCTAACGCGATGACGAGCGTGCGCCCACCCAGGTTGACGCCATCGGAATCGCCGTGCTGGACACGCAGCACCCAGGTACTGGCGCACCACCCCTGGTCCATCACCATCAACTCCCGCACACCGTACCAGCAGGGACAAAGCATGTTGCAGCTGCACGTCTCGATGAATTCTGCCGTGATGTTCCAAGCCATGGTGTGACCTCCTTCTGGTGTGTGATGTGGTGTGGAAATCCATCCTCCCTGACGTTTGACGGGATGCGATGCGATTATCTCACGAGCACCACATGATCGCCAACCCGCACGGACCCCGGAGCGCTGATGGCAGCCCAGACACCGACCGGATTGCCAGGTGCTGCGCAGCGGTCCGGAGAATCCGCAGATTGTGTCCGAGCTCGGCCTGCCGGTGGGTGGTCATGACGCAGCGCGTCGCCGACGTCATCGGTTAGAGCGACTTGTACACCGCCGCCTCGTAATCGCGAAAGAGTGCGATCGCCTTGGGATCAAAGAACGGCAGGAGCTGCGTCAAGAACACCCCGGTCACGCGCTGTGTCGGATCGATCCAGAAGAAGGTGTTGGCGAGTCCCGCCCACGCCAGGCTCCCAGGCGCGCGGCCTTGCGGTGTTTGCGCGGTGTTGATCAGGAAACTCAAGCCCCATTTCTGTTGCATGCCGGGGAAAAAGTTGGCGGTGCGGGAGAGCGACGGCGCGGCCGTCTTCAACTCGACGCAGTCCATGTCGCCGATGTGGTTCTGCGACATCGTGTGCACGGTCTCGGGCTTCAACACTTGATTCCCGTTGAACGTGCCGAGATGCAAGAACATCTGTGTAAAGCGTAGGTAGTCTGGCGCGGTGCTGTACAAACCACCGCCGCCCATCTGAAACTGCGGCTCCTGCGGGATTTCAAACGGGAAGACCGCGAGCGCCTCATCCGGCCCCCGCGCATGCACGCTCGCCAGCCGCGCCCGTTGCGACGGCGAGAGTTGGAATGAGGTGCTATGCATACCGAGCCACGACTTCAGCGGCCGGGGAGTCAAGGTGCAATCTGCCGAGTTCGACGAGCTGCATCGCGGCGGCGGCCGTGATGGCCTTGGTCATCGAGGCGACCTAGACGACCGTATCGGGCGTCATGGAGGCGTCTTTCCCAAGTTCGCGCTTGCCAAAAGCGCCTTCATACATGACGCCCTGATCCGTGGCCGCCATCGCCACGACGCCGGGCACATCCTGCGCGTGAACCGCTCGGCTTAACACCTGATCGATTGCTTGTGTGTTGGCCATCTCCCTGCTCCTTCGCAACAAGACCAATTCTGCGCCCTAGACCCTATAATTTGCCCTGTGTGCAATTCAGAAAGTCTGATGATTTACGCCACCCTCACAACTAGATGAAGGCAAGTACCTGAGTCATCGTAGAGGGCCTTCTGACACCGCCGGTTTGATGTTCTGGTTGTGGCGGAACAGATTCGTTGGGTCGTACTTCTGCTTCAGCTCTGCCAGACGCTGATAGTTGGCACCATAGGCTGCCCGGACTAGGTCCGCGCCCTCTTCGAACTCTTGCCCGATGTCGTTGACGTAGACCCCGCCAGTAGCGTAAGGCTGCAGGGCTTGCCACAGCTCCCGGGTCCAGCGCACGTGGCGCGCCGACTCGCTGGGAGCCAGCCATTGGGCGATGAGGATCAGATTGTACAGAGCCTCCCGGTGGCCATAGGCAGTACTGCCCCGCTGCATGGCCCCACCGGTCTGCTGGAAGAAGGGCACAGACAGGGGGGAGGGGACTTTATCGAAGTAGTCGACCAGGATGTCGATGGCCTCGTCACTGATCTCCCGCAGAAAGTGGGCTTTCTCGTAGTATTGGTGCCGGGGGGGACCACAGCGTCTAACATGCTTTGCAGCTCTGTGTAGACCATGGGGCGGATTTGATCCAGCAGCGGTGGGCCAAACTGGCGGACCGGCGCGATCAACCGCTCCCCCTCGGCCAGAGGTCCGTTGTAGCATACGCCCACGGCGACCATCTTGGCCCCTTCAGCTGAGGTGAGGAGAGCCGCGTAGGTGGTCGCCTCTTCGTGGGTCGAGCGGGAGAAGTCACGGTAAAACTGCAAAATGTCTTTAGCCCTCTCAAACGGATGGAACACGAGACCTGCCAGCAGCATGCCGACCGGATAGAGGCGGTACTCGAAAGAGGTCACCACGCCAAAGTTGCCCCCGCCGCCCCGCACGCCCCAGAAGAGATCCGGGTGCTCGGTGTCGCTGGCAATCCTACACTGGCCGTCGGCAGTGACGATATCCACAGACGTCAGATTGTCGGAGACGAGCCCGTAGTGGTTCCCCAGCCAGCCATGGCCACCACCCAAAGTGAGGCCGGCGATGCCAGTATCGGCGACGGTGCCCCCGGTGGTGGCCAGACCGAACGCCTGGGTCTCGCGGTCAAACTCGCCCCACTTCACCCCACCCTCCGCACGCACCGTGTGTCGAACGGGATCGACTCGGATGCCCTTCATCAAAGACAGGTCGATCACGAGCCCGCCGTTGCAGACATAGGTGCCGGCGAAGCTGTGGGCACCGCCACGCACGGACACGAGCAGGTGGTGGTCACGAGCGAAGGTCACGGCGGTGATGACGTCGGCCACCCCCGCAGGGCGGCAGATCAGTCCAGGCCGCCGATCGATATTGGCGTTCCAGACCTGGCGGGCCTCTTCATAGCTGTCATCGCCGGGAGCGATGAGTTAGCCACGAAGGCTCTGCTGGAATGCAGCCACGGCTGCTTCAGGAAGCATAGTCTCCCGGCCAGTGAGCGTGGTAACTCTCAGGTCTACCATGGCTATCCTCCTTCATTCGGTTAGTCCGAGATCGACATTGCGCCGCACAACTGTTTAGCCTGGCCCTCCCGCCTGTGGGTCCAGCCATCGGCCCGCAGCCTCATCGGGTAACGAGTGAAACCATCACATGGGTAGGCGCAGAAGCACGAGCACCCGAGAGATTTGTTCTCTCTATACTTGACCTACGGCCCATTGAGCCGATCGCGCTGGATCGCCAGTGCGGCAATGCTTTTGCCCATCTGGTTCCCAGCCCGCTCATCGCTGGGGTAGTGGATGCCGCCGTAGATGCGGGACAGGCCGGCCTCCTCGCCCAGATACTGCCATTGGGCTGCCTCCTGCGGGAACATGTAGCCAACAAACGCCGTGACCGCGCTGGCAATGATCGCGGCGTTCGAGACGTAGGCGGGATGGTTCGGCACCGGAATCAATGGCACAATCGTATAGTCCGCCATGCTGGGTCGTAGCTGCCAGTAGGTGTATTTGGCATCGTGTGCGGCGATGTAGGCGTACATTTGCAGGACGGCAAACGGCGCCAGCAGCCGCACCTCCCGCGGCACGCTGAGCCGCTCCCGGCGCACCAGCGCATAGCCTGGCTCCCAGACGAAGTCGAGGCTCTTGGCAACAAAGTTGGTGGCGATGGCACGCTGGGACGGCGTCGGGTGACTGTTGATCCGTTTCAGCCATGCCAGCTCCTCCTGGAACTCTGCCGAGCCGAAGGCGGGCGGCGGCTCTGGACGGAACTGATCGCCCCGCGTCAATAGCCACGGCTTCCAGGTGCCCATCAACGGCTCCAGCGGGTTCTTCCCGCCCCAGAGTCCTGGCCCGGTCGGCACCGTGCCGGTCCACTTGGCGTCTGAGCCGTCGGTGGCGGCGCGGGCGAGCGCCTGCTGCGCTACCGCCTGGCCGAGGGTGAACCCGGCATCGAGGTCACTGCGGTAGTTGGCGCTCATCAGCAGCCGCGTCTGCCCCAACTCCATGGCCATGGCCTTCAGGTTGGCCTCTTCTTTTGGGAAAAACGCCGTCAGAATGCCGACCGCTGTTCCCGCGATCGCCATGTGCTCGGATGGATACGACGGCTCTGGCACTGGGACTCAGCCGGTAATCGTAGCAGCCAGGATCACGGCCGGTACCATCTGGCTGGGTGGCTTGCGGTTGAACTGGTACTTTGCAGCCCAGGTTGCGATCAGGGCGTCGTGCAGCGCCGTGTGCAGAATGGCCGCCAACCGCGCCTGGCGGTTCGGACTCTGCGGTGGCGAGGCTCGGGCGAGCGCAAAGGCGAGATCGTGCCAGCGCTGCGTGGCGGGCATAGCGTTGTAGTACTGAATCGCCGTGTTGGCGCTAGGCGACCGCTCCTTCTGAAGCTGTTGCAGTTCAGCCAACTCAGCTTTGGTCTGGTCCGAGGTCTCGGCCGGCGGCACTGGCACCTGGATGTCGGTGCTGGAGGTGAGCACCCATGTCTTCCACTGTCCGACTTTCGGGCCATCGCTGATGACCTCACCGCTGGCGGGGAGTGCCATGACGCCCAGGAGCGCCAGCGTCATCACGACGAGTCTTATAGCGTGCCACTTATGCGTGAACATGATCGTCCTCCCTTCTCTCTCCAGAACCCACCCTCCTCGTTCTGAGCCACTATGTCAGAGACAGTGACCTCGTCCCCCACCGTCATTCGGCGCCGTCACGTTTCGCGCGTTCGATCACCACTGCCCCGACGCGGCGTCCCAGCTCCCAGCCCGCCTCCACGTCGCTCCGGAAATGGATGCCCGCCCAGATCCGCGACTCCCCGAACTCCTGCGCCCACCCTTGGTAACGCGCGGCCTCGCGTGGGAACAGATGGCCGAGCATGAGCGTGGAGGCCATGCCGAGGGTCGCCGCATTCGACACGTAGGTCGGGAAGTTGGGGTTCGGGACCACGGTGGTGATGGTGGTGTCGAATTGATTGGGTCGCGCCGTCCAGTAATGAAACTTCGCGTCCTGCGAGGCGATGTAGCCTTCGTAATGGGCGACGTGCACCAGTGCATACGCCCGCGCCGCCCGCGGTGCATTGCGGTCGAGCCCGGCCTCAGCTAGCTGCCGGCCGATCTCGTCGCTCAGCCGGTAGCTGAGTCCCGCCCCACCATACTGCCCGTACTGCCAATAGGAGGCTTTGCCGTTGGTGACCGGCGTGCGCTTGAAGTTTTTCACCTCGGCGACCTCGGCGGCGCGCTCGGCGGAGTCGGGGGCCGGCGGCGGGCCCGGCCGGAACTGGCTCGCTGAGGACAGCACGAAGAGCCTCCACCGCATCTCATCGATGCCGACGGGATCCTTACCCTGCCACAGGCCAGGACCGACTGGCACTGTTCCCGCCCACTTTGTCCCATCGAGCTTGAGGTACTCGATCACCCGGGCCCCGACGGCCCGACCGAGCTCGAGCCCAGCGCGCGCATCGCTCGGATAGACGACGCCAGCCATCACGCGGCTGCGCGACGCCTCCTCGGCGGCCGTGGTGAAGCGCTGCGCTTCCTCGGGGAAGAGGTGAGCGAGCACGGTCGAGCCCGCACCGGCTGCGACAGAGTGCTCACATGGATAGGACGGGCTTTGGGGTGCCGGCAGGGCGGTCGCCAGCTGGGGATCCGACTCCCCAGGTCGGCGCCGGTTGTGGGCGTACTTCGAGTCCCAGGCGGCAATCGTCGCATCATGGATTGCCACATTCAGCATGGCGAAGGCGCGGAGCCCGGTGGGCCCGAACATGTTCTTGGCGACGCGGGTGTCGATGAGCATCTCGTTCCAGCGAAACGCGGGCGACCAGAAGTCCCAATACCGGATGCGCTCCAGCGTGGCCGCGTCGCGCCCCCCGGCCAGGGCCTGGAGCTCTTGGATCTCGGTCGCCGTCGCCTGGGTATCCGGAGGCGGCGGCAGCCGGAGCTCCTTGCCTGAGGTGAGCACCCAGGTCCGCCACTCACCCGCGCCCGGCTCGATGGGGCCCGCGGCCGTCTGCGCTGAAGCGGTTAACATCAGACCAGCCAACAGGAGGCTCACACTCACAAGCACAGTTGAACACTCAGCTCGATGACGCATGATCAGTCCTCCCTTTTGCAGTGCGCCGTATGTCGCGACGCTAATCGCGACGATCACCTGCACTAAGCGTGCGCAGCCAGCAGTAGGGAATTATCCCACGCGCAGCCACGCCGTGTGCCCCGAGCACCCGCTGAAAGCCAATCCAGAACAGGGGTGCAGCATAGCTGCTGCCGCGCTCCATCACCTCCCACCAGGCGCCATAGGTCCGCGCCGAAACGTACAGGAATTCGGTCGCAAGCTTCCCCCCGCACACGAACACGAAGAAGGCCGCGACCTTCACTCCTAAACACAAAACCCCCAGGAGCATCTCGAAGCCGCCAATTACTGCTCTTACGGTTGGTAACGACACGCCGAGGCCCCCCAAGCCCGCGGCCTGATAAAACTGGAGGAGATTCTGTTTCCCCATGATGAGTCCGAAGCCACCATGGCCGATGAGCATGCCGGCCATGATACCGCGGAGGGCCAACTGCGCAGTTTGCGCCCGGGCCGCGGTGAATCGCGGCACCTCGGTGATGACGGTGAACCAAGAGGTCCGCTGGGTTCCAACGCCATGCACCCACAGCATCAGCAGGGGCACGCCGAAGTTATAGGAGCGTTCGAGAAACTCCCACCAGCCTTCGCCGGTGAGGGGGCGGAGCAAGGCGGTGAAGAATCCCCAACAGGACATATACAGCAGGGCAGCCCGTATCGGCGCTACGAGTGCCAGCGTCCCCAAGGCGATATCCACGCTTCCGACGAGGGGCATGAGCGTCATGGCCCAGCCGGCGGGGATGCCGAATGTTCCAAAATAGGGGACCCAAGCCTCTTTGGTGAGGATACCAAAGGCGCCATGGCCGACAAACTCGCAAAACAAGGCAAGGCGAAACAGCCAGTGGAGTTTCCATTCCAGTGTGTGGCGGGCAGTCATATCTACGATTGACGTCGAGATGGCATCCTGCGGCATACGCTCCTCCACGGTGATAAGCTGTGCTGGCAGCCAAATAGGCGAAACCCGCCGCACCTCACCCCCAATCGGTGAGGCGTGCGGCGGGCTGCCTGCGGTTACTGCTTAACTGGCTGGAGGTAGAGCGCCACCACCCGCTCGCCGATCTTGCGTCCCAGGACGAGTCCATCCTCGCACGCGGTGGGGAAGTGGATGCCGGCATAGACCCGAGAGTCCGCGCTTTCCCGCGCCGCCTGTGAGAAGCTGGTGAACGTGCGCGTGATATCGGGGAAGGGCGGCCCGCTCGTGAACGAGAAGCGTATCGCATCGGTGCCGAGGGCGCCCGCCAGGGCCACCGCCGCCGCCCCGCTGAAGGTGCTCTGGGTCGAGGGGTAATCTGAAACTGATGGCGTGTTCTGCAGGCTGTTCCAGGTCGAATCACTAACAGTGGCGTCGTTGCCGTCGGAGTCGCCCTCCCGGATGGCGGTCACCGGGCGCCAGAGATCGTACACGTAGCGGATCTTGAAGCCCGCGATATACCCATCCGCCATCGCGAGCGACATGAGCGCCAATGCTCGGGCGCTATCCCAGGCATCGAGGCCGCGTTCCTGAGCCACGACACGGGCGATGCTGTACCACGCCGGCGGCCCCTGGAACCAGAAGCGCGCAATCTCCGTTTGCTCCGCCGTGCGCTCCTGACTGACTTGACCGCCCAGGCTCTTGACCTTGTTGTAGTCGCGCGCATAGGCCTCG
>JBKPCR010000474.1:0-19851 GCA_046727435.1 bacterium
ATTTTGCCCCGTGTCACCTTTGATACAACGGCCAAAACGATCACCTTCACACCGGGTGGCGGTGTCCAACAGGTAGGGCGTATGCTCTGGCGGGTGGGTGACGCGTCGGCGGAAGGCAATAGCGCAACCTTCACACTGAAACCGGGAAACTACATCTTGGACTTCGCGGCGGTGCGAAAACTCAATTTCAGGGCCTATGGTGCACAGCGCTACGTGCAGGACTTGGCTCCGCTTCCGCTGCAAGGATTCAACTCCACGACCAACCGTATATTTGACCAGAACGGCAACGAAACCAACGGCACCGGTACTCCACTGCTACCGGTCCGCAATGAACTGGCCAAACGCTTGTTCGGCAAAGGCGCAATTTCACCGGGAGACGAGTGGACCTTTGAGCTCATCCCCCAAGAAATCTTGGGTCTGCCGGCAGGAACCGCCATCGGCGCGGAAGAACTTGACATGAGCGACTTTCGGGATGTGGTGTTGTCGATGGAGTATGACATCACGCCTGGTGGCCTATAGTCCTGAACGCGTGCGGTGGACCCAGGGTACCTTCGGAATGGAACGGCAGCAGAGCCTAACCGCCGGTCTACCGGGAAGAAGAGCTGCCTGTCGCACGCCTCTGAACAGCGCGAGCTTGCTCAGGAGATCTTGCTCTGGCCAGGCCAGAAAACTACACGGACTTCTACGACCGCTGATCGATTGCCTCGCGGCGCTTCCAACACGGAGATCTGCGAGGCGATCGAAGACAGTCAACTCTTCGTTTCCCTCATGAGCCCTCATTCCGTCACCGAGGGGCGTTACACCTTAGCGGGGCTGGAATGCGCGGAGCGCAAGTGGCCCAGACCTTGGGGCTATGTACTGTTAGTGATGGCGAAGCCAACCCGAAACAGTGATATCCTTCGTTACCCACGCGCCGGGACGGTCCTTTAGCCATCGGGAAACACCCCAGCGACGGTTGCAGCCGTGCTGATCACGTTGACCCTTTCCGGATATCACGTTCCAGGGTTACTGCGTGCCATGGATCGAGCCTCACGAACCTCGACCGCTGCGATCCGCTGGCTGTCCGGACGGACCACGTTCCCGGACGCGCTCTACAAGTTCAACCGTTCCGGGCGTATGGCCTGGAACGTCACGCGCAATCTGTTGACCCTCACCGATACGCTGGGCGCCGTTCGTAACGTCGCGCTGCTCCTGCTCCCTATACCTGGCGGGGCAAACTATTGTGGTCGCGTGATGAGCACAATTGCGAAGGGCATGTCCGGATCACTTCGACCGGCTATTTGAAGGTCCTAAGCGAGATCCCACAGGTCACATTCAATCTCGGCGGCACGGCGAATCCGCTTTTTGCTGACGGTGTAGGAGACCTCGCCTTCCGCTGCGGTGATAAGCCAGGAGTTCGGCGGCGGCTCGGCACGCCAATCTGGTTCGGACCAGCAACACAGCTCGCCAAGCCCGGTCAGTCCACGGTCAGCTTGCGTGTGGGGCGCCATGGCCGTCTCTCGGAGTTACGAGGGGATGTGGTGATCTCACGCTCCCATGCCGATCGTCTGATCCCTCCTGTGACGGCACTCCCCACGCTCACTTGTGATGAGACCGGCACCGGAATCCCCGATGGTCACACGCGAGTGGTGGGTACGGTCAACGCACCGGCCGCTGATCCTGTCATCGCGCATTGGCGCGTCGGCGACCAAGGAGGCCTGAAGGGTAACCGCGCGACCTTCGACTTGAAGCCCGGTGATTACACGCTGTTCTTTACGGCTGTGCGGCTGCTGAAGGCTCGTGTGTACTGCACGCAGCGCTCTCTCACCCGGCCGGTGTTCGACGTCAACGGCCTGAGTCTCGCGTCCAACCGGCGCTTCGATCTGAACGCAACCGAAACCACCGGCGTCGGCGATAACCCGCCGGCGAATCCCGTGGCGACGCATCTGTTTGCGGAAGGCGCCCTATCGCCGGTCGATGAATGGACTGTCGAGCTTCCGTTCTCCGACAATGCTTGCCTCCGGAGCGTCGGAGCTACGGACGCCTACCAGTATGGCCTTGCCGAGATCCAAGATGTCGTCCGGGTGCTTGAGTATGAATCCACGCCTGGGAGTTCTTCGGTCCCCGATGGAGCGCAAGTCGATCGAGACGCACATCCGGTCACTAGCGGCTAGGCGAGGCGCTTGGAGCCGCCGGAGATGCAAGAGCCAGCAGAACCAATGGATTCAAACATCTCGTCGTTACCGGTGCATCTGGCTACAACTGTGTGGCGGCTGAGTGCGATAGCGATTAGCCTTCGAATCGCCAATCTCATTGCTTCTCAGAACGTCCGCTTTGTTCAGAGCATCGATGAATACTTGACCCTTAGCAACCCGTCCGTTGCGGACTGACAATGTGTCGTCCGAAATCTTGATGCAATGCTCTCTCCGGTTCGAGTCCGTCTCAGGGAGGAGTGATTTCAACAGCAAGCCGACACACTTTACAGGCCAAGCTCTCTCCCACGCTGTCCTAAGCCCTTCTCTTGCCTCTTGCGCCGGTGCTGGCAATGTATGCCGTACGTGGGGTATAGTGGCGGCTTGCGGCTGGGCTTGTAGGCAGGGCGATGAACTTGAACGGCAGGAGGGTTGACGCGATGAGCATCGTTGCCGGCAGATATGGAGGATATGGCGTCAGACCACCACGACCAGGCTCCGCCAGCCGGATGGTGGAGCCGATCCCTGAGGCTTGGAAGAACACTTACGCCCGAGCGGAAAAGGCCTTGGCTGAACCGTTCCATGGTGTCACGACCGACGGGAAGATTGTCCCTGGGCTCTTCTCGTTGGAGCAGACTGGGGTTTCGACCAAGCCCGTCAAAGACGCCGCTGATGCCTTCCTGGCGTCGCTCACGGCGACCCAGAAGAAGGTGGCCCTGCACCCCATTGACTCACAGGAATGACGGACGTGGACGAACTGGGAGTAATATCCGCTGCGCCACGGCGTGTCCCTGGACCAGATGAGCCTCTCCCAGCGTGACGCGGCGTTGGAGCTGCTGCGGGCAAGCATGAGCGTGCGCGGATTCGACACCGCACGCAACGTCATGAAGCTCAATGAGCTGCTGGAGGAAATCACCGGCAACTGGGAGTTTTTTTGGGGAATGGCTCTATTTCCTCTAGAGGAAAATAAAAGGGGTCAGACCCCGTCATAAACGAGACCTCTTGATGCATCGTAGGCGATCGCTTATGGGGTATGTTCACCGGTCCCGAAGGCAAGCGCCGAGGCGCATGACCATAAACGTCGACGATCAGCTTCTCGTGCAGGCGCAGGCCCAGGCGGCCACCTTCAGCTGCTGCGTGCCCGTGACGCCGCAGGGCACCTCGTTCCAGCTGCCTACCACGCGGCACTGGCCATCAAGTCGGGTGGCGACTGGCTCACGACCGACAAGGGCTTTTGAAGATTCGCCGGATTGCGCGCCCGCCATCCCTCCCGCAAAGCCCTGGAAGCCGCTGCCGAGACAAGCACGATTCTCCCTGCCTCACATGCCCGCCCACGCCATGCAACGAGGCCAGAACCGGGCACCGGTGTTTTGCGCGGCGCAGGATTCTCTCGAATCCCTGAAGATCGTGAAACGTGTTGCGGAGGCCTGTCCCTGTGCCCTCCATGCCTCCGTGTTGATGACCAATACGGTTGCGGGAGGTCGCGGGGCAATGGTGTGCCCTCAAAGCGCCGATTTTTCTTGGCTGGCCGACAATGTCCCCGTCGTAATCACCGAGCTGTTTGAGGCGCTGCTTGGAGGGAGACACGAATCGAAGAAGACACACGGGGGCATATAGCGCCGCCGATTCCTCGCATAGCTCCGCAGTGCAAGACGAGGTCGAGCTTGGGGAGGCCGCCTTTCTGCCAGACACGCAACGCGAGCGGCAGGCGAGGCTGGGCATCAGGCCATACCAACCGCACCACGGAGCCCCCAAAGACGACTGTCGCGTGCTTGCTCGACCAGACCCACGCCGCCTCGCCTACGCGGCGCGCCTAGGGCTTTTCGACCACCGTATCGTCTACGATGAGATACCCCCCGGCGATCGTGAACAATGTGCACAATGAGAGGTCCAGGAGTGTATGCCCGGACCAGGGGCCCTGGAGCATGTATGTCCAGCGGTCGTGAGCAGCGTCTGTCATGGCTTCGGCGATAGCTGTACCGGGCGAAATCCTGGTAAAATATAGGAGAGCCATGCGGTATATTCAGAGTAGCTCCGGCGGAGAATCGTTCCTCCCCAAGGAGCTTCTATGCCTTTTTTCGGCTGTTCTCAAAGCCTGCGTATCTCCTGCTGGCTGTTGAACGATGCAGCAATTCTACCAAGGGGGTGATTGATGGGCGAGATCACGCTGTCGATCCCGGACGAGTCCTTGTTGGCTCTAAAATTGACACCCGAGCAATGCGGTGCCGAGTTGCGCCTTGCAGCGGCGGTGAAGCTCTATGAGATGGGGCGGCTGTCCTCGGGGGCTGCAGCCAAGTTGGCGGGCATTCCACGCGTCGTGTTCATGACCAAGCTAGCGGACTACGGCGTGGATACGTTTCGCCTAACGCAGCAAGACCTCGAGCAGGAGACCCCTCTTGCCTGAGCTCATCTGCAACACTTCGCCGCTCCAGTATCTCCATCAGCTTGATTTGCTGGACGTCCTTCAGGCTTTAACTGACCACATCATCGTTCCCCCAGCCGTCGTGAACGAGCTGGCAGCGGGTCGTGCGCAGGGGGTGAGTCTGCCTGATCCGACAGCTCTGCAGTGGGTAACGGTGCGCCAACCTGTTAGCACACCCGTTTTGCCCCTGGTAACTGACCTCGGGCCGGGTGAAACCGCAGTCCTTGCCCTGGCTCTGGAATCTACCGATGCGGTGGTGATCCTCGACGATGCCTTGGCACGGCAAGTGGCAGCAGCGCTCGACATACCATTTCGTGGAACACTTGGCGTGCTCCTCGATGCCAAACGGGCCGGCCTGGTGGCAACCATTCTCCCACTGCTGGATCAACTCCAAGCGTTACGGTTCCGCCTCAGCGCGCATACCCGCGAAGCGATTCTCGCCCTGGCAGGTGAAACGCCGTAAACGCATCTGGCGAAAAATCGCCATCCATTCTCTCTGGTCATCGGGCGAAAGATCAACGATTGGACGCAAAAGGTGCTCGGTGATGACGGGTATGGGTAAGGGATCGCGCAACACAGCAAGCTGCTGGAGAACATCCGGTGCTAACCGGAGCAATCGTAAGATTTGAGTGACGCGAGCCCGAGAGATGCGGAGTTTTCGAGCCAGCTGGAGGAAAAGGGGTCAGACCCCTCATAAACGAGGCATCTTGATGCGTCGTATGCTATCGGTTGTTGGGTCTATTAACTGGTCGCGAAGGCAAGAGACGATGCGCACGACCATTCACGTCGACGCTCAGCTGCTCATACAGGCGAAGGCCCAGGCGGCCACATTGGAGAGGACGTTGGCCCACCTCATCGCGGACGCCCTGCGAGCCTCCCTCAGGCGCCGCGAGGACGTGGAGCATCGCGGACGCGTACGCCTGCTCACCATGCCAGGCACGGGCACGCGGCCCGGCATCGACCTCGACCACAGTCACTCGCTCCTGGAGATCATGGAGCAATAATCCTGATGGATGTCAACATCCTGGTATACGCCCACCGCGAAGAGACGACAGACCACCCGGCCTCTCGCGACTGGGTAGAGGACACGCGCAATCGTGGGGGCGCGTATGGGGTGGCCGCGCTGGTGCTCAGTGGCTTTATGCGCGTGGTCACCCATCCGAACGTGTGTGCGCGTCCGACACCCTTGGCGGTGGCACTGGAGGTCGTCACGCAGATCCGCGGGCAGCCACACGCGGTTCCCATCCGGCCCGGTCCCCGGCACTGGGCCATTTTCGAGAAGCTGCTGCACGCCAGTGACGCCACAGGGAACCTCGTTCCAGATGCCTCCCATGCGGCCCTGGCCATCGAGTCGGGTTGCGACTGGATCACGACTGACAAAGGATTTTTAAGATTCGCCGGGTTGCGCGCCCGCCATCCATTCCGCAAAGCCCTGTAAGTCGATGCCGAGAAAATCAAGATTCTCCCTTCCTCACATTCCCGCCCACGTTATGCCACGAGGCCATAACCGGGAGCCGGTGTTTTTCGAGGCGCAGGATTATCTCGAGTACCTCCAGGATCGAGTTCTCCTACCTCTTGAAGGAAGGCTTTGTTATTCTCCGCCGTCAATCTTTGACTCCGCCGATGATGCTCCTGCAGTTCAGCAACATGCTGCACATAGGCATCACCAAGCATCGAGCCGATCGGGATTTCACCTCTCTCAATGGATGTCGTGGGTCTTGAGGTGCCACGGTCAATATCTACTGATGGGCCCGCATCATTAATGGGCCCCCGGTGAGATCTTTCCCACCAGTAGTCGTGTAACGTAATTTTTTGCTCGAGTGTGAGATTGTCGTAGTCTTCGCGACTCTCTATACTCGACTCAATTGCCTAACCCTCGTAACATTTGTGAGGGTCCAGCCTTTTCCCCCGCGCATTGCCTGCGCGAACCGAATTTAGCCCAGAAGAGTCTGTGAAGTTCAGCGGGCTGTTCTTTGCGAAGACAGATGGATTTATGCCATACGACGGTCCTAAAGGATCGACCGTTACCCATCGGACGAGCCAAGGCGGATAGTATCTGGCGCCGCGATAACTAAATCCATTTTCCCCCCTCTCTTTTCCATTGAATCGATAGCACGTCGATTCAAAGCTGCCGAAGCTCGGCTCACCATAGGGAGTATATTCCTCTCGACTGAGCAAGTCTCCGTTTGCACCAGTAACCACATTACAGCTCCCCAAATGATTGCCCGAATAGAATCGGACCGCAGGCATAAGGTCGTCGAAAAGGGGCTGCCGACCCTGGTCAAGGCTATCCAGTTCAGCATTGGCCGCTTGGAATAACACGGAGGAGTGATTTCAACAGCAAGCCGACACACTTTACAGGCCAAGCTCTCTCCCACGCTGTCCTAAGCCCTTCCCTTGCCTCTTACGCCGGTGCTGGCAATGCATGCCGTAAGTGCAGTATAGTGGCGGCTTGCGGCTTGGCGTGTCAGCGCATTGAGGGATTTTACCGGCAGGAGGGTTGACGCGATGAGCATCATTCCTGGCAGATACGGCGGATACGGGGTCAGACCGTCGCGACCAGGCTCCGCCAGCAGGATGGTGGAGCCGATCCCTGAGGGTTGGAAGAACACCCACGCCAGAGCGGAAAAGGCCTTGGCGGAGCCGTTCCGTGGTGTCACGACTAACGGGAAGGTCGTCCCCGGGCTCTTCTCGTTGGAGCAGACCGGGGTTTCGACCAAGCCTGTGCGAGACGCCGCTGACGCCTTCATCGCGTCGCTCACGGCGGCGCAGAAGAAAGTGGCCCTTCATCCAATTGACTCGCAGGAGTGGCGGAAGTGGACGAACTGGGAGCAATATCCGCTGCGCCACGGCGTGTCGCTTGACCAGATGAATCCATCCCAGCGGGACGCTGCGCTGGAGCTGCTGAGGGCGAGCCTGAGTGTACGGGGATTCGACACCGCACGCAATGTCATGAAGCTCAACGAGCTGCTTGGAGAAATCACCGGCAACTGGGAATTTTTTGGGGAATGGCTCTATTTCCTCTGTATTTTTGGCGCGCCCTCTATGGACGAGCCGTGGGGGTGGCAGATCGACGGCCACCACCTCAACCTGAACTACTTCGTCCTCAAGGATCAGGTCGTGATGACACCGGCCTTCTGGGGGGCGGAGCCGGCCATCGCCGACCGCGGCCCCTATGCCGGACTGCGTGAATTCGACGCCGAGCAGCGCAACGGACTGGAGCTCATGCGCGCCCTCTCACGACCACAGCAGGAGCAGGCGACCCTCTTCCGGTCCATCCTCTCCACCGACCTGCCGCCGGAGCGTTACACCCCCCAGGATGGGCGCCAGCAGGCCGTGTCGTTCAAGGACAATGCCGTCATCCCGTATGAAGGCATCGGTGCCGAGGCGTTGACCTCAGGCCAGCGCTACCTGTTACTGACGTTAATCCAGACGTATACCAGCCATTTGCGGCCAGGGCACGATCAAGTGTGGATGGAGGCGATCAAGCAGCATCTGCCGGAGACCCAATTCGCCTGGATGGGCGGCTTTGGCGACAACGATGTGTTTTATTACAAAGTACACAGTCCGGTGCTGCTCATCGAGTTTGATATGCACAAGGGGGTGTTTTTGAACAACGACGAGCCGGAGAAGTTCCACATCCACATCGTGGTCCGGACGCCAAACGGCAATGACTACGGGAAGGACTTGCTGCGGCAGCACCTCGAGCGGTTCCACCGGCAGTAGACTGAACCCTTCTGAGTCGCCTCTGCAGCCTCAGAAGACGATTCACCTCAGTCATGCCTGCGTTGAACGCAGGTCACGACGCATCATGATGTGCCCCGGTGCGCAGGCTTTGCTGCCCACCGGGGATGGGCCAGAAGGTGGTAGCATGGCGGTGGGGGGCAATTCGATCCGTCTAGAATCGTTGATAGACTGGCACGAACGTTCGACCGCGCGGCCCGACATACACCGACTCCGGCCGGATGAGGAGGTTGTCGGCAAATTGCTCCAGGACATGTGCGGTCCAGCCGGCCGTCCGGCTGATGGCGAAGGTGGGCGTGAAGATCTCGGATGGGATACCGACGGCGTGGAGGATGAGTGCAGCATACAACTCGACATTGGCGTACAGGTCGCGGCCCGGCTTGACCTCCTCCAGGACCTTGACCGTGACGCGCTCGACCGCGGTCGTCAGGTCGAGCAGCTTGCGGTCCCCCGTCTGCCCTGCCAGCTTTTCAGCGGCTTCGGCGACCACTTCGGCTCGTGGATCGCGGACCTTGTAAATGCGGTGGCCAAAGCCCATGATCCGCTCGCCACGGCCCAGCGCGGCCCGCACCCAGGCTTCAGCACGGTCCAGCGTGCCGATTTCGGTGAGCATTTCCAACACGGGACCCGGCACACCACCGTGCCGGTGCCCTTTGAGCGAGCCAACGGCGCCAGTGATCGCCGACACCATGTCCGAATCGGACGAGGCGATCGCCCGGGCGACAAAGGTCGAGGCGTTCATCCCATGCTCGAGCACGGCCACGAGATAGGCATTCAGCCCGTCCACCCGTGCCGGGTCCGGCTCGCGACCTTCGAGCATATAGAGGTATCCGGCGGCGAAGCCCAGGTGATCCGGCGGCTCGAGGATTGACAAGCCCTGGTGGAGACGATAGTGATGCGCGACCAGCGCCGGCATGCGGGCGGTAATCCTGAGCGCCAGGCGGCGATTGGCCTCTGGTGACAGGTCGTCGACATGCGGTTCGTCGAGGGCAAGGCTGGCAGCGCCCATCCGCAACGCATGCATGCCGGTGGCCTGGGGGGCCACATCTCGCAGGACATCCATAATCGGACCGGACAAATGGCGTGCCGCGGCCATCTCCTGTTGGATGTCGTCAAGCTGCTGGCGGTTGGGGAGGTCGCCATCCCAGAGGAGATAGGCCGCTTCCTCAAACGAGACCTTGCCAGCCAGCTCGTGGATATCGTAGCCGCGGATGACCAGCCGTCCAGCCTGGCCATCGACCTCGCTCAACTGCGTGGCGTGTGACACCACGCCCTTCAGACCGTGAGCCACGTCGATGTCTATGGGGGAGTGTAGGGTTGTCATGGGTTTCCCTCCTCTGACGGTGTTGTCGCATTAGGGCCTAGTGGGCCGTTCTTTAACGCCTACAAGGAGTTGCGCTAGACTTGTACGCACCTGCTCGGCCGAAACGCGAGAGATATGCAGAGCCACCCTGCGTTCCGACAGGTTCGCAAGTCTGCCTGAGGAGCTACGAATCGAGGGTGCGCCGACTAAAGCCAGGCACATCGATCCCGAGCTTTTTCACCTTGTTATAAAATGTTCGTTTAGGCATCTTCAGCAGCTTGAGAGCCTGGTGAACCCTGCCGTGGGTCCTCCGCAGGGCAAAGCCGATGAAAAATCGTTCCAGGTCCTCCATGATCTCATTCCAGGACGCTTTCGCTCCGGCCCTTCGTAAGAGTTGCTCAACGACCGGGCCTACCCCCTGAAACTCCGTGGTTTCGCGCCCCTCGAACATACTCCCCGGCGCGACCCCCACCTCCATGGAAAACCGTTCCCCATAGCTTTCCAGGAGTTCCTTCATGCGCTGATTCTCCTGGCTGGCTTTCTCAATGAGTGAGATGATCAGGGCGGAGGCAAAGTTGTCCATGTATTCTTCGATGATGCGCTTCTTCATGGCGCCGAAGTAGTCCTCACTGGAGTAGCTATACAAGGCAAGCGCCCCAATAGGCTCAGCCTCGAGGCTTTTGATGGGCACACTGATGTAGCTCCTGGCCCTGGCGAGAAACTCGCAATAGTCCTCCAGGTACCTGTGCTTGAGGCTGTCCTCCTGACCCTTCCGCCTGATCCGGCCCAGTTCGGCTAATAGGACCTTATGGAGGGGATTGGTCTTGGCGTCATGGACGTAATACATCTTGCCCTCGTCGATGGAGCGCTGGCAGGGGCCATAGATGAAGGGGCGGTCCTCCTCGTACTGGCGGATGATGTCACCCTTGTCGGTGCGCAGGCATTGATGGCTCACCAGCATCCGATCTTCCAGGCGCTTGATGAGGAAGATATGACCAGCATCCGCTTCCGTGAACTCGATAGCGGCTCGAATCGTGGCCTCCAAAATGTCGTACACGGTTGGAGCGACCTTGATCAACACCTCCTCCATGCGATTCCTCCTCCCCGCATAAGTGCCAGAATAGCACTCTTTCATGGCGCCAGTGCCTGGTGTGATTATTGTTATCTTGTCTGATGAATCTAGGCTTCACCCCAGGAGAAGTCAAGGTATGTGAGATACGAGCCAGCATATTTGCGGCGAAAATGGCACAAAATAAGTGCCATTTTGGCACTCACTGCCAGGAGAGTGGTACAACCCATCGCAGATGCAGTAGAATAGCACGCATGATGCCGTAACGTCTGGCGAGTGAGGCCACGAGACCCCCCTGGTGACCACCAACCCTCGGGGGTCTGCGTCACACCAGTGTCCCTCTGGGCGAAAGCACCTCCACCATGGCCACTACCGATAGCCCGCTGAAACACTTGGTGAGCGCTTTTATTACGGATTTTGCTGCATGGCTGCTCCAGGCCCCTGTGCGGGAAGCGCGTCCGCTCAATGTGGAACTGCCAGCAACCACGCTGGCCGCCGATCAGGTGTTTCATGTGACCCTGGCCACTGGACAGCCGCTGCTGCTCCATCTTGAGTTTCAGGGGCTCGGCAGCCGTCCGCCTTTGTCCTGGCGGATGTTGGAGTATATGGCACGCCTGGCATACACCCATCGACTGGCCATGCGGAGCGTGGTGTTTTATGTCGGTCGTGGGGCGGGAGCCGACGATACGGGACACCATCAGATTACAGACCTCGACGGGACCGCGACGTTGCTGTGGCGGTATCAGGTCATGCGCCTGTGGCAGATGCCGGCGGAGGAGCTGTTGGCGCTGGAGACCCCAGCTCTCTTGGCACTCGTGGGGCAAACGCGAATCGACCAGCCAGCAGTCGTGCTCCCAGCTGTGGTAGCCCGGCTGCGCCGCGTGCCCGATGCAGAGCGGCGCGGGCGCTTGCTAACAGCCTTGCTGGCCCTTTTGCCGGAAGAGGAGATGATAGCGATGGTAGAACGACTTCTCGAACACGATGCCCTTTTGTTGGATACTCCCTACCTACGGCGGATTCGGGAAGAAGGGCGGGAAGAAGGGCGGGAGGAAGGCCGGGAAGAAGGAGCGCTGGCCATGCGTCGTCGTGATATTTTGCAGGCGTTGGAGTTGCGTTTTGGCCCGGCGGAGGCGGTCTCCCACCAGGTGGCCGAGCAGTTGGAACGCATTACCGACGAGGCGCTGCTGGAGAGGCTCTTTGCCGCTGCGATTCGGAGTGGCACGGCCACCGAATTCCAGGTCGCGCTAGAGAACACGCCTCAGGAATAAGTGCTGCACGCCATAAATCCTCTACTGGTTATGCGTCTCCCCGCCCCACCCTTCCCATCGAGGGGGGAAGGTGCAGAAAGGGGTAACTGCCGGGACAATCCACGGTGAAATTTTGGGGCTCGATGCTTAGGCAATCACCTCCCAGCGGCTCGTTGCCGAGGAGCGCACGACCGCTTCGAGCGTCCGGTGCAGACTGACCGCATCGCCGAAGTGCGGGTGGAATGGCGTGCCTATGTGCACTGACTGGATCAAATGCCGTAACAACTGCGCCACTTGTAAGGCCTGGCTCTCCGCGGGGAGATTTGGGACCGTGTGCAGGCGTGGCGGTACCGGGAGTTCCTGTAGCACCCCACTGCCTTGGGCACCGTAGACTTTGGCTGGGGAATACTGCACCATGTTCGGCGACTCCACCGACAGACGTCCCTCCGTCCCAAAGATGTCGAGGTGAAAGCCACTCCCCTGTTTGCAGACGTTGCTGACATGCACGGTGCCCGAGACCCCATTGGCCAGGCGCGCCATGAACGCCACGGTGTCAATCGCATCCACGGGCACCACTTCGCCGGTATCGGCGAAGCGCGTTTCCTGCACTAAGGTTTGCACCTGCCCATTGACCTCCGCGACCTCGCCGAGATACCACCGCACCACATCGAGCGCATGCCCACACGCAATCAGGATGGCCCCACCGCCCTCCTCCGCCCGCATCGACCACCAGCGATGCGAGGGGCGTGGTTGCATCGCTGATGACAGGAAGTGCGTCATGTGAAAGAACAGGGGGCGACCGACATAAGCGCCTTCCATCAACTCCTTGGCGTATATGATACCCGGCGAGAAACGGGCCTGTGTGCCCACGGCGTGCGCTACACCCTGTGCCCGCGCATGGGCGTCGATCTCCTCGGCCTGGACGGCATTGAGGGCTAAAGGCCATTCGCAGAAGACGTGCTTGCCCGCGTCCAGCGCCGCCATCACCACGGGATGATGCAACGCGATACGTACCGCCACCGTCACCAGGTCGACCTCTGGCGAGTGCATCATCTCCTTATAGTTCCAGAACGCCAGCCGAGCCCCAGTGCGTTGCTGCGCCTGCTTGGCGGTCTCCTCGTGCGCCGTACACACCGCCACGAGCTCGGCTTCTTCCAACGCAGCGATGGCCGGCAGGTGGGCGCGGGCGCCCCACCGGTCCGTCCCCCCATTCGCGCCCACCACGCCGATGCGCATTCGATGCTGTGCCATGATCTCTCCCTCATCTTCGTAAAGTGGGCCGGTAACGGCACCAATTCAGGCGGCACACCCCACACGCTCTTGGTGTATCTCAGGAGGCTTTGCCGACGTATAGCTCACATTCCAGACCCTGAACATCTTGTGCGCCTCTTCGGTGGGGTTTGCCGGCGCAAAATAAACACTTTGACGGCGCTCATCATCGCTCCTCCCATGGTGCAAGGTCCCTCCCAGCTGGGGTCGTCGCAGCCACGTCCTCGGCCGGGGAGGATACGGAGCCATGCACAAACGGCCATTTTGCGCATGGAATGACATGGGCTGTCCCAGGTATGCACAAGTTCTCTCTTTATACTACCAACTGCAGCTCAAGAAAAGCCCTGGGATGCCCCCCAAAGGATGGCGTGGTCATGGCGCGTTTGCCTTTCGCTCCCTCTCCCACTGGGAGAGGGCTGGGGTGAGGAAAGTCGAGGCGCTGAACTTGCTTGGATCCGCCTTCACCCTGCCCCTCTCCCGGCGAGAGAGGAAATCGCCGTCACGCTTGAGGTACATGAGCCGCAGTGTTAGAATTTGGCGATTTCAGAAATCGCTAGCCTCTACCTGAGGTCGCATGCAATGACGCACCGTGGCAGTGCTCACGTGACACCTTGAGCAGCCTCGTCGCCGCTGGAGTGGGATACTTGCTTCGCTCGTGTCCTATAGCTGAGTGACGCCAGCAGGCAGACATCTTCATATAATCATAGGAGGTATCAACAGACTTTTATGGATTCCTGTCGCCATCATCATCTCTTACTGTTACCAAAGAAGAGCCATAGATTGAGATGTCAGCACTGCCATTTGACCATCAATGCAAATGAGCTAAACAATAGGTATTGTCCGGAGTGCTTTGAGGTAAGTAGAAAGAAGAGGTACGACTTTAAAGAAGTGGAAGAGTCGAAAACAGAAACTATACAATATAGATGTGAAGATTGTGGGATGATTATTGACTGTGGTTAATATACAATCTCGATTGTGGAGAAACGCCGGTTGAAATCCAAAGAGGCGGTGCTCGATCCGTCCAGTATTTGCCTCTTGCAAGCTCCGTCTCCTGGGGAGGCAGCGCGCCAGATGCGGGTAGCATTCCCGGCTGCTGATGGGTTGCACAAGATTGCGCAGGTCTTCGTCTCGACGACGGCAGACAAAATCCGTGTATGGTGGGAGGAAGCAAGGGAGCCGCTGGCCTCCTCGCTTCGGCCAATTTCCTGGGCTACCTTGCCGGGGCGTTGCTCGCCGCCACGCCGACCATGCCTGGCTCGCGGCGTGGCTGGCTGCTTCTGGCCTTGATCGTAAGTTCCCTTACAACCAGTGCTATGGCCTTCGCCTCATCCACCGCGGCCTTCCTGACGCTGCGCTTCACGGGCGGCGTCGCCAGCGCGTTTGTGCTCGTCTTGGCTTCCGCGCTTGTGCTCGACCGCCTCAACGCCGCCGGACGGCCAGACCTGGCGGCCGTCCACTTTGCCGGTGTCGGGGTGGACATGGCCCTCTCCGCTGTTCTCATCTCCAGCCTTGCCGCATGGGGTGGTGGCTGGCGCCCGCTCTGGCTGGTGAGTGGTCTCACCTCAGTGTTCGCCGTCGGCATCGTGGCCAGTCTGATTGGGGATCGAGTCGAACCGGCGATGGCGACGACATCACAGCCGCGCCAGGCCAAGCCTCGCCTTGCCGCTCTTGTGGTAGCTTATGGCCTCTTCGGCTTTGGCTATATTATTACCGCGACGTTCCTGGTGGCGATCGTGCGCGACTCGGCTCAAGCACGAGCCTTCGAACCGCTGGTCTGGCTCGTGGTCGGCCTAACGGCCGCCCCTTCGGTCGCTCTCTGGACCTGGGTTGGAGGAAAGATCGGCATCGCCAGGGGCTTTGCCCTCGCCTGCGGGATCGAGGCCGTGGGCGTCGCGGCCAGCGTTCTGTGGCTCACGCCAGTGGGGGTAATACTTGCAGCGGCGTTCCTGGGAGGCACGTTCATGGGCATTACCGCCCTCGGGCTGATCAGGGCACGCCGCGTCTCCTCAGGAGATCCGCGCCGCACGCTCGCAGTCATGACCGCTGCCTTTGGGCTGGGCCAGATCCTGGGGCCTGTCTTTGCCGGATCGGTCTACGATGCCACCGGTACCTTCCTGGTACCCTCGCTGACGGTCGTCGGCGCCCTCCTTGTCGGAGCATTGCTGGCCATGATCGGCTCTGCGCAGACATGGTGAGCGCGGTGTGGCGTCCCGCCAGTGGTATGGTGAGGACCATCAGCGGATCCAGCTATGGCCAAAGGCGGCGCTGCCTCCACTGTTCATGACGGTGGGCGCGCCACGCACGTCCAGCTATGATGCTGGCAGCAGACATGTTATCATTTAGAGATGGTGCCTCGACTTGTCCTCGCTACCAATGTGTTTGTATCGGCCTTGCTGGGGCCGTGCGGCGGGAGTCGAGCGTTGCTGCGAGCATGCCTAATGTGTCGCTATCAACCGCTCATGGGGACGACGCTATTCTTGGAGTATGAGGCTATTATGGCCCGCGAGATGCTATTCGCCGCCTGTCATTTGACCAGGGAGGAGCGTGAGACACTCCTGGATGCGTTCCTGAGCGTATGTCGCTGGCAGAAGCCGTATTCTGGTTATTACCCCCGCACATCTTCGCAAGCAGTGGCACCAGGAACTGCAGGAGAAGTTCTTCCTGCCGTGCCGCATCCTTGAATTCAAGTCCTACAACGCTTCGATCAAGCAAGGGAACTTACGCCCATTTCATGCCGAGGACGTTATCATCTGCTCGTACCAGTTCGCACGCGGGAAAGCCCCAGACGTGAGCCGCATGAGTTGGGACCTCGTCGTCATTGATGAAGCGCACAGGCTGCGCAATGTCTACAAGCCCTCCAACATCATCGCCAATACGCTCAAGGACGCGCTCAAGGACGATCCGAAGCTGCTCCTCACTGCCACACCATTGCAGAATTCACTTCTGGAGCTCTATGGGTTGGTCAGCTTTATCGACGAGCGGACCTTCGGCGACCTCAAGAGCTTCCGCGAACAGTTTGCCAATCTGAAAAACCCAAGCCCTGCCGGCCAGCCAGCGCTCACTGATGACACTGGTCCTCCGTAAATTGCTTGCCTCCTCGACCTTCGCCATCGCTGGCGCCTTGGAGACCCTGAGCCGACGTCTGCGTGGTAGGTTACAGCAGGCCAATGAGCTCCATAACCTCGAAGAGGAGCTGAACGAGGATTTCGAAGCGTTCGATGAAATGGCTGAAGAATGGGGTGAGGAGGACACCGCACCCAAGCTGCTCTCGACCAGTGAGCGCACCGCGCTCACCCAAGAAATAGCCGATCTGGAAAGCTTCCGCGCACTGGCCGTGTCGATCACCCATAATGCCAAGGGTACGGCGCTGCTCACCGCATTACAGACGGCCTTCGTCAAGGCCGAAGCGATCGGCGCCGCCCGCAAAGCCATCGTCTTTACCGAATCACGACGAACGCAAGACTATCTGCTCCGCGTCCTTGCGAATAGCCCATACAAGGACAGCGTAGTACTATTTAACGGCTCCAACAATGACGAAAAGTCTCGCCAAATCTATGCCGATTGGCTCGCGCGCCACATAGACACCGATCGCGTGACTGGCTCAAGCAGTGCGGATATGCGGTCGGCACTGGTCGATTATTTCCGTGAGCAAGGCCACATCATGATCGCGACGGAGGCGGGCGCGGAGGGCATCAACCTCCAGTTCTGCTCTCTCGTCGTCAATTATGACCTGCCATGGAATCCCCAACGCATCGAGCAACGCATCGGCCGCTGTCATCGCTATGGCCAAGCGCACGACGTGGTCGTGGTCAACTTCCTCAATCAGAAGAATGCCGCCGACCAGCGGGTCTTCCAATTGTTGTCAGAGAAATTTTCCCTGTTCGAAGGTGTGTTCGGTGCCAGTGATGAAGTGCTGGGCGCCATCGAATCGGGTGTAGACTTCGAGAAACGCATCGTTAATATCTACCAGCACTGCCCTACCCCTGAAGAGATCAACACTTCGTTCGACCAATTACAGCAGGAGCTCAGCCAGCAAATCGATGAGGCCATGACGCGAACCCGACAACAGTTGCTCGAACATTTCGATCAGGAGGTCATCGAAAAACTGCGCATTAGCCGAGACAGCAGTAAAGCCTACCTGGACCACTACGAGCGCATGCTGATGGAGCTAACTCACTATGAGCTCAGAGATCATATCAAGGTGGTTGACGGTGTGTCGTCCTTCCAGTTGACTTCTTGTCCATTTATGGACGACATCCCGGTAGGGCTCTACGAGCTGCCTCGTCGCTCTGGCGAAGCCTACCTCTATCGCTTCACACACCCCTTGGCCCAACACGTCCTTACCCAGGCCAAGAGTCGAGCGTTACCACCAGCGGAGATTACTTTCGACTACACCAATCATCTCCCTACGATCAGCATACTCAAGCCACTCGTAGGGCAGGAAGGTTCGCTGCGTCTCTCACTACTCATCGTTGAATCGCTTGACCAGGTTGAGGATTACCTCATCTTTGCGGCGCTGGCCGATGATAGTCAACCACTGGATGTGGAACAGGCCAGTCGTCCGCTGCGGCTTCCGGTGTGGGACTGGCATACCATGAATGCCCCACCTACGAGCGAATCCCTGGCTTCCCTCACCGCGTGCCAGCAGGACGCCATCTTACAGTCTATCTCCCGGCGGAACGCGACTTTCTTCGAAGCGGAAGCGAATAAGCTTGATGGATGGGCTGAGGACCTGAAAGTTGGGCTGGAGCGCGAGATTAAGGAACTCGACCGACAGATCAGGGAAGCACGACGCGCCGCCACAGCCGCGCCAACCCTTCAGGAAAAGCTCGAAGCTCAGAAACACGTCAAATCTCTTGAGGTCCACCGTAATACCAGACGGCGCGCGCTGTTTGACGCCCAAGACGATATTGATCGTCATCGTGAGCAGCTTATTGCTGAAATTGAGGGCAAGCTCGGACAAAAGACGACTCTCCAGGAGCTGTTTTCTATCCGGTGGAAAATGATATGAGCATGATCATTTCCGCTTTCCACAAGCACATATGATATGCCAGAGACAACGACTGATCTCTATCGTAGAGGGAGTGCTGCCAGTCCAAGGCTGGACCATGTTCGTGTGGGCAAAGATATTGAAGCCTTCGAGATAGAGCGCGTATTCTGGGTGAGGGCTCGGTCCGGAGGTGTGTCAACATTGAGTTTCCTGCGGTGACCGACTTCGAGCGTGAGTTCCCATCCCTCTGTTTTGCTCTGGCCACCGGTGTAGGCAAGACACGACTGATGGGTGCCTTTATCAGCTATTTACACCTGGCGCATGGGATCGATAACTTCTTTGTGCTGGCACCAAACCTGACTATCTATAACAAGCTGATCACCGACTTCACACCTAACACCCCGAAATACGTCTTCAAGGGCATCGCCGAGTTCGCCACTGAGCCGCCGGAAATCATCACTGGAGATGACTACCAGCACAGAGCTGGGACACTTTTCGATCAACTCCTGAGGGTGAAGGTTAACATCTTCAACATTTCGAAGATCAACTCAGAAGTGCGTGGTGGAAGAGCGCCACGCATCAAGCGGCTCTCTGAGTACATCGGAGAGAGCTACTTCGACTATCTGGCAAATCTCAAAGACCTGGTGCTCATCATGGACGAGTCGCACCGTTACCGCGCTTCGGCGGGCGTGCGCGCCATCAACGAGCTGCAACCGGTTCTTGGTTTGGAACTCACCGCCACACCGTTCGTGGAAGCTAGCCGTGGGCCCGTGCAGTTCAAGAATGTTATCCACGATTACCCGCTAGCCCAAGCATTGGCCGATGGCTTTGTCAAAGAGCCGGCTGTTGTGACCCAGAAAAATTTCGACTCCAGCCAGTTCACGCCGGCTCAACTGGAGGAGATTAAGCTGCAGGATGGCATCCGGCTGCATGAGAACACCAAGGTCGAGCTGGAGACCCATGCACGGCAGACGGGGCAACCCATCGTCAAGCCGTTTTTGTTGGTCATTGCGCGAGACACGACCCATGCGAGCCAATTGCTACAGCTCATGCAGTCGAACCAGTTCTTCGAGGGGCGCTATAGGGATAAGGTCATCCAGGTGGATTCCAGCAGGACCGGTGCGGAGGAGGACGAGATGGTCCAACGACTCCTCGCCGTGGAAAGTACCGCCGAAGCCACTGAGATCGTGATTCATGTCAATATGTTGAAGGAAGGATGGGACGTTACGAACCTCTATACGATCGTGCCGCACCGTGCCGCCAACGCCCGCATTCTGATCGAACAATCCATCGGCCGGGGGCTACGGTTGCCATACGGTAGACGAGCTGGCGTGGCGGCTGTGGACCGCCTGAGCATCGTGGCTCACGACAAGTTTCAGGAGATTATCGACGAAGCGAACAGGCCGGATTCGACTATTCGGCTGCAACAGGTCATCATTGACCCCACACAAGATTTACAGAGGCTGGTCACGGTCGTTTCTCAGTCCAACATCGAGGCGCAGATTACCACATCTAGTGCATAATCAAGCGACCTTTTTGGGCATAACCAGATGCGCCTCACGTTGACAATGATAGTAGGCATACACACGTGCTTCGAGTTCGTCCGCATGCAGCAGCCGGTCCGCTTCAGATACGG
>JBKPCR010000475.1:0-14870 GCA_046727435.1 bacterium
GGGTGGTGTTGTTCAATACCGGAAGCGGCCTGAAGTATGCCGAGCTCTTGCACGCCACGCCCCCATACTGGCATGGGGCAGGCCAGTGATCAG
This sequence comes from bacterium, assembly GCA_046727435.1. Lineage (GTDB taxonomy): Bacteria > Tectomicrobia > Entotheonellia > J063 > CAVPRW01 > CAVPRW01. The sequence goes on from JBKPCR010000475.1 coordinate 94, forward strand.
CTTGACGAAAGGGAGCACTATGACACAGACGATTCGTGTGCGGTTTCCGCCCAGTCCAACGGGTCATCTCCATATCGGGGGGGTACGGACTGCCCTCTTCAACTGGTTGTATGCCCGCCATTGCGGCGGGGCTTTCGTGCTGCGCATGGAGGATACCGACCGTACACGCTCGACTGAGGAGTCGATCCAGGTTATCCTTGAGAGCTTGACGTGGCTGGGGATCGATTGGGACGAGGGCCCCTATCGGCAGACGGAGCGCCTGGGGATTTATCAAGCCCATGCCTATCGCTTGGTCGAGGAGGGCAAAGCCTATTATTGCTACTGCTCGCCGCAGGAATTACAGGAGCGACGCGAAGAGGCGCTGCGGCGTGGTGAATCGCCGCGATATGACCGCCGCTGCCGCGATTTGCAGCACCCTCCGGCTGATCGCAAACCGGCGATTCGCCTGAAGGCGCCGCTGGAGGGGCAGACTCGTTTCGTCGACCTCATTCACGGCGAATTGACGTTTGCGAACAGCGAGCTGGATGACTTGATCATCCTGCGCTCCGATGACACTCCTACCTATAATTTCGCGGTCGTCGTCGACGATGTCACCATGCAAATCACGCATGTCATCCGGGGCGACGATCACATTCCCAATACGCCACGTCAGATCCTCATCTACCAGGCCCTGGACTATCCGCTGCCGGAATTTGGCCATGTCTCCATGATCCTGGGCTCAGATAAGGGTCGTCTCAGCAAGCGCCACGGTGCTACCTCGGTCCTGGCCTATCGGGAGATGGGCTACCTGCCCGACGCATTGCTCAATTATCTGGCCCGCCTGGGCTGGGCGCATGGTGATCAGGAGATCTTCACCAAAGAGGAATTGATTGCGCAATTCTCTTTGGCCGAACTCAATAAGGCCGCGGCGATTTTCAACCCCGAGAAATTGCTGTGGTTAAATGCGCATTATCTCCGCACGCTGCCATCCGAGCGCCTCATGCACGAGTTACTCCCCCAGATGATACGAGCGGGGATCGTGAAATCTCCGGAGGAAGTTGACCGCACCTATCTTGCCAGAGCGGTGGATTCTGTGCGTGAACGCAGCAAGACCTTGGTCGAGATGACGCAGTGGCTGCGGTTCTACTTCACTGATCATATCATATACGACAGTAAAGCCACGGCGAAGTTTTTCACGGCTGAGAGCGTACCGCTCCTTGCCCGATTGGTGCAGGCCCTGGAAGGTCTGCCCACCTTCGATGAAGCCTCAATCGAGCGGGTCTTTCAGCAATTGCTTGCGGAGTCTGGGTTGAAGCTCGGCGACATCGCCCAGCCGGCCAGAGTTGCCCTTACCGGGGGCACGGTGAGCCCTGGCATTCACGAAGTGATGGCAATTTTAGGACGCGAACGGGTCCTCAGTCGTCTCCGCCATGCCCTGGAATGGATCGCCAGCTCCGCCAATCGGGTCTCCTGAGGAGGGCAGTCCCGCTTAGCGTGCGCATGCATTTTTTTCTTGACAGATATTGTACACTCTGATATTTCTGGAGCGCCTAATAACATCATATGTTTGTCAACATCGGCATGAGATAGGATAGAGTTCTGACGATGGGAACCCTGTACTATTATTACCAGGGGGCTTATTGCTGCCACTATTGGTACTACTTTAGTACCAGACGGCAGCCCGTCGTCTTGGCGTAACTCGCCTATCACCAAGTTTTACCAGAGTTTCGTACAAGCCATGGGCTGAAACAACAGTCCGTGGCTTTTTTTTGTCGTGTCAATGTGCTCATCACCAGGAGCCATCAAAGGGGAGAGGGGAAATGATCGTCGTCATGAAAGCAGGAGCGACAGAGGACGAAGTCGGTGCGGTGCTCGGTCGCATTAAGGACATGGGGTTCACACCGCATGTGAGCCAGGGCGTCGAGCGCTGCGTCATTGGCTGTATTGGGGATGAGCGCACGAAACCGCGGATACAGTCCTTAGAGGCTATGGCCGGCGTGGAGAACATTGTGCCCATCTTGAAACCCTACAAATTAGCCAGTAGACAGGTAAAGATGGGGCGCACGGTGCTCAACATCGATGGGGTGCAGATCGGTGGGGATCGCGTGGTCGTCGCCGCTGGACCATGCTCCGTAGAGACCCGTGAGCAAGTCATGGAGACGGCTGTGGCCGTCCAGTCGGCAGGAGCCAGGCTGCTGCGTGGCGGCGCTTTCAAACCACGCACCTCCCCCTACTCATTCCAAGGCATGGGTGAGGACGGCTTGAAGCTGCTGGTAGAGGCCAGGGCGATCACTGGCCTGCCCATCGTCACCGAGGTGATGGCGCCGGAGGACGTCGATCTCGTTGCAGAATACGCCGATGTGCTGCAGATCGGTACGCGCAATGCACAGAATTTCCCGCTCCTGAAACGGGTTGGCAAGACTAACAAACCGGTGTTCCTCAAGCGTGGAATGTCGTCAACGATCCAGGAATTTTTGATGTCCGCGGAGTATATTTTAAGTGAAGGGAACCCGAATGTGATCCTGTGTGAACGCGGCATCCGCACCTTCGAGACGATGACCCGCTTCACGCTGGATCTGAGCGCCGTCCCAGTGCTCAAAGAGGAGAGCCATCTGCCCATTTTCGTCGACCCAAGCCATAGTAGTGGCCACTGGCGGTACGTGGCACCGATGGCCCTGGCAGCCATTGCCGCCGGAGCCGACGGCTTATTAGTGGAGGTCCATCCACGTCCAGCCGAAGCCTTGTGCGACGGACCACAGGCCCTCAAACCCGACACCTTCCAAGCCATGATGGATACCCTGGTGAAAGTCGCGGAGGCGACCGGGCGCAAAGCCTCATAGGTGATATGGCTGATCACTTTGACATGCAGCAAATTTTTGGCCCGCACGGCTTACTGGCGCAGGCGCTCTCCCACTATGAGGAGCGCCCCCAGCAAGGGGAGATGAGCGAGCGCGTCTGGGATGCGTTGCAGGCGCGACAGACCCTGCTGGTCGAAGCCGGTACCGGGACTGGTAAGACCCTAGCCTACCTCATTCCCGCCATTCTGAGCGGGCTCAAGGTCGTGGTGTCGACCGGTACGAAAAATCTGCAAGAGCAGATCTTCTCCAAGGACATCCCCTTCCTGCAGCAAATGCTACCGCGTCCCTTCAGCGCCGCCTACATGAAGGGGCGCCAAAACTACCTCTGCCTCTGGCATTTGCAGAGACTCCGGCAACAGCCAGCACTGCCGGGGTTGGTGGATCGCGTCTGGCTGCAGCGTCTTGAGCATTGGGCCGAGGAGACAGCGAGCGGCGACCGCGCGGAATTAGCCGACCTGCCGGACGATGCGTTTGTCTGGGGTGAACTCTGCACTACCAGCGAGTCCTGCCTGGGCCAGCGTTGTGAGTGGTACAACCGCTGTTTCATCACGCGTATGCGCCAGGAGGCGGCGGCGGCCGATATCATCATCGTCAACCATCACCTCTTCTTCGCTGACCTCGCCCTCAAAGAATCCTCCTACGGCGAAGTGATCCCACGTTACGACGCCGTCATTTTCGACGAGGCGCACCACCTGGAAGAGGTGGCCACCCAACACTTCGGGATCGGCGTCAGCAACTATCGCGTCGAGGAACTGACGCGCGATACGGAGCGTGAGCTGCGGGCCCTCAAGCAGCATGTGACGCCCCTGGATCAGACCCTCAATCAGCTGCTGCAACGGGGCGGCGCCCTCTTTCGCCTCCTGGACGGTCGTGGAGAGCGCCAGCGGCTGGCGCCTACCCGAGCCCCTAAAGGCTTTGCCAAAGCCGCCGGTGATCTCATCGATAGCCTGTCACTGCTCGGCACTCAGCTGGGGAATGTGCAGGATCCTACGGAAGGCCTGATCTCGTGTGCCCAGCGGGCCACTGTGCTGGCAGCCGAGGTCGGATTTGTCACTGCCCCACAGAATCCCGGCTATGTCTATTGGGTCGAGCAGCGTGGGCGCGGCATCTTTCTCCAGGCGTCCCCCATCGACGTTGCGGAGGAATTGCAGGAACGTTTATTCCGTCACCATCAGCCGATGATTTTGACCTCTGCGACGCTGTCGACCGGGCGGACATTTGCGTTCATCAAGGGGCGCCTGGGTATTCCCGAGGCCGAAGAGGTGTTGTTGGATTCACCCTTTGAATATGCCAGCCAGACCATTCTCTATCTTCCGACCACTCTGCCCGATCCCCGTGCGCCTGACTTCGTCGATGCCGCGGCCGAAACGATCGGCCAACTGCTTGAGCTGACCGAGGGGCGGGCCTTGGTGCTCTTCACTAGCTTTCGCATGCTGCGCGCGATCTATGAACGCCTGATCGATGACCTCCCCTATACCTGTTTGCGCCAGGGGGATGCACCAAAAAGTGTGCTGCTCGATGCGTTCAAAGCGGATCTGCATTCAGTATTGTTCGCGACAAGCAGCTTCTGGCAAGGGGTCGATGTCCAGGGTGAAGCCCTGAGCTGCGTCATTATCGACAAACTGCCCTTTGCCGTCCCCAGCGAGCCGATCGTCGAGGCGCGCATCGAAGCGATCCGTGAGTCCGGCGGCAATCCCTTTCTGGACTATCAGGTCCCCGCCGCCATCATCACCCTTAAACAGGGCCTCGGCCGCTTGATCCGTACCAAGCAGGACCGGGGGGTGTTAGCCATCCTCGACAGCCGGCTACGCCAAAAACCCTATGGTCGCCTTTTCCTGGCCAGTCTTCCACCGTGCCCGACGACGCACGAACTTCGCGCTGTGGCTGCCTTTATGGCACCGCAACGGGACAGCGCCTGAGAGGCAACTGGATCGGAGCGCTCCTCCGATAGATAGTTCCTCCCAAGGGTCACTGGAGCCTAACTCCGCCATGGGAAACCGCATACCGAGTTCATTGATGAAGGAGACGATTGGGATATGTGCCGATGCTACAGGCCTAAGAGCCTATCCCTTTAGGCGTATAAAGTAGCTCTCATAAAAGCTGCTAATGCCGTACCAGGATAGGTACTAAGACAATCGCACCTGCTGGCCGATGGTGGGTTCGGTGCCGGCGAGCAGACGCTCGATGTTCTCGCGATGGCGATACCAGATCAGCGCGGCTGCCAGTAGCGCATAGAGAATATAGGCGGCGGGGGCTCCCCACAGCAGCGCCGCCATGGGCAAGGATACTGCAGCAACCAGGGAGCCGAGAGAGACCTGACGCCGGAAGGCCACACAGGCGGCCCACACGACGAAGGCGATGAGCAGAGGGCCAGGCAGCAGGGGAATGAATACGCCGAGGGTGGTGGCCACGCCTTTGCCGCCGTGGAAACCGGCGAACAGTGGGTACAAATGGCCAACCACAGCGGCGAGCGCGACGAGGCCGATAGCCCAGGGGGATGTTAACCAGGCCCGTGCTAAGAGAACAGGGATCAACCCCTTTGCCAGGTCTCCCAGCAGCGTCAGCACCGCGGGCCCTTTGCCAACGGCGCGGAGGACATTCGTCATGCCGATATTCCCGCTGCCGTGCTGGCGAATATCAACACCTTTTTGCCAGCGGGCGATCAGCAATCCCGTCGGAATCGAGCCCAAACCATAGCCGACCGCGATAAGCAGGACGGTTACCATCGATACTGCAACCCTTGGCGGCACTTCAGGTAATACTCAACCCCCGACACCAGGCTCAAGACGAGGCTGAGGGTTAACAGCCCCATGCCCACTGTGGGAAAGCTCAGTGGCCATGGCTGGTAGTTGAGAATCAGGAGCAGGATCGCGACAATCTGTAGGACGGTCTTCGCCTTCGCCATCGGGCTGGCATGAATGATGACCTGTTCCGCCGCGGCGATCTCACGCAAACCTGACACCGCGAACTCCCGAATCAGCATGACCGCTGCCATCCAGGCCGGCACCCGACCCAGACCTACGAGCGGGATCAATCCTGCTGCTAACAGGATTTTATCGGCGATCGGATCGAGCAGTTTCCCCAGTGTCGTCACCTGCTTGGTGGAGCGCGCCAGATGGCCATCCAGCCAATCGGTCAGCGCCGCGCCGGCGAAGATCAATGCGGCCATCAGCGCATTCACCCGTGACGGGGCGATCAAGAACGCTAGCAGAAACGGCACCAGGAGCATACGTAGCAACGTGATCTTGGTCGGTAGGTTGATTTTATAGGCTTCGGGAGGTGCGTTTTCTACCTTTTCACGTCCCATTGGCTCAATTGTTCCTGTGACAGGGGTACGTTGCTGAACAAAACGACCCCCGAAGGCGTGATGTAACGGTGGATCTGCGTGCCTCGGGTTTGTTCATACAACGTCAGCACCTTGTTGACATACGACTCAAGGATGGGGGGCACACCGCCATGCTTGCGCACCAGACCTTCCCCACCATTATAGGCAGCGATAGCCAGGGGGAGTTGATTGTCGAAGAGCTGGAGCAGATCGCTCAGGTAACGAATCCCTCCCTCGATGTTTTGCTGGGGGTTGAAGGGATTATACACCCGGTAATACTGGGCAATGAGCGGCATCAGTTGCATGAGACCTTGAGCGCCTTTGGGGGAGATAGCCGTAGGATCGAAATCGGATTCGACCGCCATGAGGGCGCTCACCAGGTTGGGGCTTAGCCCGTGACGACGGGCCAGTTGTTCCACCTCCGTGCGGTAAGGATGGGCCTGCACACGCACCACTCGATTCGACTGCTTCGTTTCTGGTGCGCTGCGCGGTGTGCCGCTCTGATCCGGGGTGAGGGGTATGTTGGTGAACCAGATCACACCCTCAGCATCGATGTACCGGAGAATCTTCGCCCAAGCCTCAGGTGGGGGGCACATCACGATTCCGTACATGACAATCCCGACCAAGCCCAGACGGACACATGTACAGACAGGGGATACGCTCAATTCAAGTAATCCTTGAGGGCTTTGGTTTTCGCCTTGGCCCGCAGGAGGTCCTTGGCCCGTTTCTCGATCTGCCGTACACGCTCGCGACTCAGCCCAAGCATCTTGCCGATCTCTTCCAGGGTTTTGGGTTCGTCATCGAAGCCAAAGCGCAAGCGGAGGATCTGTTGCTCACGCGCAGGGATCTGGCTGAGAAGCTCGTTAATCTCCTCAGTGAGGGTCGACTTGATGTAGGTTTCTTCAACGGAGGGGAGCGTTTTCGATTGCAAGAGGTCGAGATGACTCACCTCACCATCGTTGCTGATCGGAGCATCGAGGGAGAGGTAGCTGCGGTATACCCGGAGGATGGTCTCCACCTCTTCGGGGGGCAAGGCCAGCTCTTTGCCGATCTCGGTGCTGGAGGGTTCGACTCCGGTGCGATGGATGTATTGCCGGTAGCTCTCGGCGATCTTATGCAGGGTACCCATCTGTTTGAGCGGTAGGCGCACCGTCCCCCCTTGCTCCGCCAGGGCATGCATGATCGCTTGCCGGATCCACCACACCGCATACGTGATAAACTTGACACCCCGCGTGGGATCGAAGCGTTTGGCCGCCTGGATCAGACCAATGTTGCCCTCATTGATAAGGTCGGCGAGGGAGAGACCGCAGCCGATATACTTGCGCGCCACGCTGACCACATAGCGCAGATTACTGCGGATGAGCTTATCGAGCGCTTCTTGATCCCCGACCTGCGCACGTGTTGCCAGCTCCACCTCTTCCTCGCGCGTGAGCAAAGGGATCTTTTCGATTTTCTTGAGATAGGCTTGCAGGGAATCCCCAGTCACCGAGTAGCGGTCGCTGCCATTCTTTGCCACAGGCTGATCCCTTCCTGGTTATGAAACGCAGGCTAGCTCATCGCAACGAGGCTAGCCGCGCTTTGGCTTGATTGGCATAGCGGCTTTGCGGGTAGCGTTGGACTAACTCGTCGAAGACACCGGTAGCTTCTTGGGGATTATCGCTCCTCGCGTAAGCATTGCCCAACAGAAAGAGCACTTCATCGGCAAAACTCACCTCGGGGTAGACTTTGAGCAAGCCTGCGAAACGCCCGATGGCTGCCGGATACGCCTTCTGTCCGTAGTAAAAACGACCTACGTAAAGTTCGTACGCCGCCAGTCGCTCACGGCTCGCCGCCAGCTTCTCTTTGGCTTCGTCGACATAAGCACTGCGTGGGTAAAATTGTATCAAGCGCTGGAATTCCTGCACGGCCTCATGGGTCGTAGTTTGATCGCGATCGATGGTTTTCACGCGCAGGAATGAACACATGGCGCTGTTGAATTGTGCCTTCGCAGCCTCGGGATTTGCCGGAAAGAGCTCCATGAAACGGCGATACTGGAACTTGGCCTCTTCATAGCGCTTGTCCCCGTAGAGGGCGTCGGCCAGGCCCAGCAAGGCCTCGGGACGGCGCCGATCCTGTGGGTGTTGCTCGAGAAACTTGCTAAAGGCCTGCTCGGCCTTCACGTATTTGCGCCGAGCCAGCTCGCGTTGGCCGAGGTCAAACCATTCGTCAGCGCTGCGACGGACAGTTCCAGAGCTCGCACACCCGCCCACGAGCACCACGAGCACCAGTAAGCAGCCAAACCTCCACCCCCATGTCCCTTCGGCCATGGGGTGCTGGCGAAACTTGCCAAGTTGTATGGACCGATATCTGAGCATGGTCCGCCCGAAGTAGCCAAGATCTAGGATTGATGCGGCTTCCCTTGAAAATAGGCAGTACACGCCTCGGTATCATAGAAAGGTCCAGGGGGGTTGTCAAGGGAAAAGGCAAGGGATATACGTCAATTCCCATCGGCAGGATAGGCGGGCGAACAGGTATACGTCAACCGGCCTCACGACTGCCACAGGTGCGCCTGCATGAGCGATCGATGCTGCTACTTGTATTGCGGTCGCGATACCTGTATAATAGCGTCCAATTGAAATGATAGAATTTGGGCCACCGAAGTTTGGTTTTTATGGGGGATGGGGAATGGCCACATCACAATCGAAAATCCCGCAGGCCATAGAGGATTATCTGGTGGCGATCTATGTGCTCGCTCGGGAGGGCCTGACGGTCATCAGCGCCAGGGTGGCGGAGCATGTCGGGGTTTCGCCGGTGACGATGCATGAAATGGTCCGACGACTCACCCAGAGCGGCTACGTGACCATCGATCGCAAAAAGCAGTTGCGCCTGACCCCCGAAGGACAGGAGGTAGCCGAGAGCGTCTACCGTCGCCACACCCTGGCGGAGCGCTTGATGACCGACGTCTTGGGACTTGATTGGGCGCAGGCACATCGCGAAGCGCATCGTTTCGAGCATGTGATCACCCCGCTCATCGAAGAACGTCTAGCGGAGCTCCTCAAATACCCTCAGACCTGTCCGCATGGCAACCCGATCCCAGGGGTCCGTGTCCCGTTAGTCGAGGAGAGCGTACCACTTTCGACCGTCACCGAAGGCACCACCGTCGAGATCGCCCGCATCAGCGAGGAGGCTGAGCGGGATATTCAATTACTCGGCTACCTGGACACCCATGGCGTCAAACCTGGCACCTGGGTGTTGGTAACACAGGTTGCCCCGTGGCTTGGCACGCTCATGCTGCGACGCGAGGATGACGAATTCCCCATCGGTCTGCAGGTTGCCACCAAAATCCACGTTCGTCCCCTGCAAACACCTCCGCAACGCTGATGTCGGATGGTCTCGTCTCAGATGTAGCCTGATCATTCACGGCCCAGCCTCACTAGTTGTGCCGGGGGCTCTCTGTCATCATGGCCCACTTCCTGCCCGCCGGCAGGCGCCACTGACTGAAGGCCGCAGAGGGATCGCCACTGGCGGATTCCACCCATCAATTCCCTGCCAGGCAAACGGCAGACCGGTTGAGGCTCGGTGCGCACCCATTTTCCTCTGCACTGCGTTGATAACCAGCTCCATCAATAGGTCAGTCTCAAGCACCCGACCGTCCGCTTTGAAAACCCCTCTCTTGCCGATCCTCGCGATGAGCACTCCGATATCTCGCGTGCGAATATGCCGGTTATACTCGTCGAATTTTCCCCCCTGGCTGCGTCGCAAGAAATCCATCCGTCAGGCCGATTTGTGCCAACTCATCGATGAGAGCGAGTAGAACATCGCAGAGGTGGTCTGGCGCATCATGATGCGCGGGGTCCACCTCCAGCGCTCGCAGCAGGGACTCTACGGCATGCTCCAGCCCGGCCTGGCGCAAATACAAAACCTCAGATTGCTGTATCCTGTCGCGTAATGTGGCTTGGCTGCCAAACCGCGACGCAGCTCCGCAATGGCATCATCGAGTCGCCCTGCTCTGAACAACTGCACCGCTGTATCATTGGCTTGAACAGCGGTGACATGCGCCTGCAACATGGCGAACCACTCGGGGGTATCGGCCAGACTCGTGTCGGGGTCGCGGCAAGCGGGGCAGAGGGATCTGCGCGGGTCAAACTTCCCCTGGCAGGCAAGGCATGCGTGGGTCGGTGAACCACGTGCGGGCAGTGACGGTGGGGGCTGCCCAACCATGGCTGGCAGGGCCGCCTGGCCTATTGCAGGGGGTGCGATGAAAACTTTCTTGCCGAACATTTTGTTCCAAAGGCTCATCATGTCTCTACCGCTCACACCTCCGCATCTCGACGCAAAAGATTGTGATAGCAGTTCGTCAGGGCTACCACCACCGCATGGCTCGGGAGAGCTTGGTTGACCTGATTGATGGCCATGTCAAGCTCGAAGAGCAGCCGGCGGTGGCTATCATTCCGGACCATGCTTTGGATCCAGAAGATCGACGCCAGCCTGGTGCCGCGCCGCACCGGCGTGACGTGATGCAAACTGGTTGCGGGGTAGAGCACCATCTCACCCGCAGGCAACTTGACGGCATGTGCCCCGTACACATCGTCGACGACCAATTCCCCGCCATCGTACTCGTCTAGTTGGCTCAGGAAGAGCGTGGCCGCGAGATCGGTGCGGACGCGAAACGGCGTTCCCATGACCGGCCGAATGGAGTTGTCCACATGTGTGCCCAGCGACATGCCGACATCGTAGCGGTTAAAGATCGGTGGGAAGACGTGGCACGGCAACGCCGCCGAAATAAACAGTGGGTGGCGTTCGAGCGCGGCGAGAATCATGTCCCCCAGCTCACGGGCCTCCGGGCTATCCTCGGGAAGCTGCAGATTGTTCTTGACCAGGGCAGACTGGAAGCCGGCAGTGACGCGACCATCCACCCACTTGGACTGCATAATGGTGTCGCGACAACCGGCGACTTGCTCGCCGGTGAGCACGTTTGGCACGTGCAGAATCATGCATGGGTCCCCTTAAAAGGTGAAGAGCGCCGTGCCGATGATCGTGGTTCCCGCGCCTGGGATGACGTGCTGTGGGTGGACGCCGTCAAAATAGAGTTTGTTGGTCAGGTTGAGGGCGTTCAGGCGCAATTGGATGTTCTTGGTGAGCTGGTATCCCACGGTCATATCCCAGCGCACATAGCTGGGCACGACGTTGGAGTTAGCGGTGTTGGCGAAACGCTCATCCACATAAAAGATGCCGGTGCCCACCTGCCAACGTTCGAGAAAATCGTACGTGGTCCAAAGACTGAAGCTATTCTGCGGTGCGTTGGGCATCTGGTTGCCCACGACGGAGACGCCGTTAACTACTTCGTTCGACTCCACAATTTCCGAGTCTAGATATGGCTCGCGATCGGGATTCCGATTCTTGGGGCCATTGCTGGCGGTTTACTGAATATCAAACGTCAGCATATCGAGGGGAAGGTGCGGGAGTTGAGCACACAGCTCACTGAGCAGGCCCTGCGCGAAGTCGAAGCCCAGCAACGGCCACGGACGTTGACCGTGGACCAACAGCGAATGCTCATCCAGCAACTCAGGGAGGGACCCAAGGGACAGTTCGAGATTATGGTGGCGATCTCTGACTCTGAGGCTGACCGCTTTGCTCGGCAGTTCGATCTCGTCCTCAAGGACGCCGGTTGGACCAGAAAGAAAAGCGGATTCGGGTCCACATACCTCGACGAGGACTACCCGACGCAGCTCCTCGTAGGGCTGATGATTGACGTCAGCGGACACCGGCAAGGATTCGAGTCAAAAACTCATAGATGTGTCGTACAGGCGTACTGTAGGACCCTGCGCCCCTTCTCAAGCTACGGCCACGAACCGTGCATGGTCCACACACCGCACTTTCCATCGACAGCATGAGCGGAGGGGTGTTGACTAAACCCCTCGTGCTCGCACTGGTGTAACCCTTTGTAAATCCTATGAGTAATCCGTCCGCTTGGAGCGTTTACTTACCTCTAGTTTAGTAAACGCAAAGGGTTAGGAGGGTGCGGATAGTGCACCTGCTCAGCGATTCGTGAGTTTTTAACCAGAATCCTTGCCGACGCCCAACTAAGGGGATTCGCAGGAAGGACCAACCCTCGCTGTCGGCTACCATTCGACGCACTATCTACGAGTTCTTCATCAAGGACCGTAGCAGTGACGGTGATAAGTTCATCACCAGCCTCCGCTGGTTCCTCTTTCGGCGCTGGAAGCGCAATCCAGAAGATGGAGTCGAAGAAGTCCTTGAGCACTGTCCATATGACTGCGGCCACGGGAGGATCGGCTTCCGGTACTCCGAGCCGACTGAGAAAGATTGTCCCGGTTGTGCACGACCCGTATACCTTACGGATACATTCCGGTTCCATGAACGCATCGACGAGGATCTCGGTGCCGGCGGAATCTTAGCTTACGTGATGACGATGCTCGAGCAGCTCATGCTCGTCCATCTGTTCCACAATATCCTCGAGCGCCTGAAGCCCAGCCTGATGCGGAACATCTTATTCATCAAGGACGGCCCGCTCGCCTTTTTCGGGCTTGTCGCCCCCTTATACAAACCCATGCGCGAGCTCGTCGCTCACCTGCTCAGCTAACCTGGTGGACGTAGCGGTCCAACCCTTCGCCTTGCCGGCCTCGAGAAAAGCGGAGCATTTGTCGAGCACGCGTCAGCCATCCAGGATCGGATGAGGTCCAGCTCATAAATTGTCATCGGGGATCCCTACATCAGGCGCCATATCATCCCGGGCGAGGCAGATGCCATCTATGGACAGAACACTTACTATGGCCAAAAGGTGATCTTCCGGGCCCCGGGAGGCGAGATGCACGTGGCCACTATTCCTGCCCCTGGGCACCTCGCGAATCCTCAGCCCGAAGACATCCCACACCTGGACGAAATTCTGGCGCTCATTGCTGAGTTGCGATGCAGCATGTATGATAATGCCCTGATCCCGGTCGCGTTAGCTAACAAGCTTGTCTCCTTATCAGATTTCCCGAGTCAGCGTATCTTGACGGCCTTCGCCAGGTCTGCAGTGTCACGAGGTGATTAGCGATGGGATACTACGCACTCTCGTTTGCTGGGCTTGACCGAGGCTGGTATTTCAAGACACTTGTTGGCGTCGTTGCTGAAGCGGTCGGATGCTTCCTGCGATTACAAGGCTCGTGTGCGACGGTGCATGGGCAACAGCGGGTGCAGGAACAGCTTGGTGAGCGTGAGACGGTGGCGCGAGCTGCCCGACGGGTCCTGCGGTATTTTATCGACTGGGGTGTGTTGCAGGAGACAAAAGAGAAGAGTGTCTATCACGCTGTCCCCGTACGATACATAATATATAAGAAGCTTGCCGCATGGCTCGTCGAGGCGACTCTGCTAGCAAGTGACTCACATGTTGCGCCACTCAAGGCGGTTGCACAGAGTCCAATGGTGTTTCCATTCAGCATTGGACCGCTCGGCATAGGTTACCTGGAAGGATACGACCGATTGGAATGGTTCCGTCAAGGGCTTGATGAAGAGATGGTGATGCTCCGCAGTCCAGGAGCCTCCAGATAGGGGTTCCTTGAGCCGTGCAGGGGAGAGGACGGCACGGATTATGCCTCAGGCACCAGCACATCCCCTTCCTCTTCGCGATCGTCGAGTTCCATATCACGAGGCAGGCGAGCGAGTGGCTCCGGACCCAAATCTACCATCTGCGTCAGCTCCTGTAGCTTCGCTCGAGTGATCGCGCCCTGCTGAATCGCCTCTAAGGTAAGGCTCAAGACCCGATGTCGGAGCGCGTGTTGGACCGCCTCATGGTCTGGTTCTGAGAGGTGGTCCAGGAGTACTGCCAGGTCGTTGCCCCTTCCAACTTTCTGCTGTACTTTGAGTCGTTCCAACTCTGCCTCCGTCATGAAGCCCAGGTTATGAAGCCTGTAGAGCGCTGCCAGGAGGCTGACTCCACAATGATGGGCGGCGATCGCTCCGAGATGCCAATCGATCCCGAGGAGGCACTCCAGGTTGGTCACCTCACGGCCGAGCGCGAGGCACCTCCGCAACGTGTCGACCACGTCCGTTTGTCCGGCCACATCGGGGTGAGCCCGGAACGGGGCAACCAGGGCATCCTCCTCGTGGAACTCTTCAGCGAAAAACTCCCGCATGCCTCGTCCGAACAGATAGGCAAGACGTTCGAGCTCAAGGCCAGTGATGGCCAGGTTCCCGAGCTCCATCTGGGCCACAGTGGCGTGGGACAGCCTGAGATGGCAGGCCACCTCCTCTTGGGTCATTCGACACGCTTCCCGTGCGGCCCGAAGTCGTTGTCCAAGCTCCTTCTGGCTGGTCAGCATATATCCTTCCCTTAGTGGTCAGCATATATCCTTCCCTTAGACCAAGGTATCTGATTGGCATTGACCAGAGAGTCTAGGGGGTTACTCCAGCGTCGCCCGTACCTGATATTCAATACCCAGCCGCTGCATCAGCGCCTCGGCTTTGGAGTCCATGCTCAACGCGAGAATCAACCGTCGGACGCCGTTCGCCGATAATCGTGGCCTTGGTGTTCTCATGAGCTACCACAGTGGCGGTATCGGCGAAGACCTCGCCGCCAGTGATATGATCGGCGTGATCATGGCTATAAATCAGGTATTTCACCGGCCGATTGA
>JBKPCR010000476.1:0-8140 GCA_046727435.1 bacterium
ACCTCGGCGCACCCATCAGCGTGCCAGTCGGCAAAGAAGTGTTGGGACGAGTGATCAACGTCATCGGCGAGCCGGTGGATAAGATGGGCCCGGTCAATACCAGCGAACGGTGGCCCATTCACCGTGACGCGCCATCCCTGAACGATCAATCCACCAGCATCGAAGTGTTAGAGACCGGAATCAAGGTTATCGACCTCTTGGAGCCCTATATGAAAGGGGGCAAGACCGGCCTCTTCGGTGGGGCGGGTGTGGGCAAGACGGTGATCATTATGGAGCTGATCCACCATATCGCGCTGCAGCACGGCGGGGTGTCTGTCTTTGCCGGCGTGGGGGAACGCACCCGTGAGGGGAACGATTTGTGGCACGAGATGAAAGAGTCGGGCGTTATCGATAAAGCCGCGCTGATCTATGGACAGATGACCGAGCCTCCAGGCGCCCGGCTCCGCGTCGGCTTGAGCGGCCTCACCGTCGCCGAGTACTTCCGCGATGTTGAAGGGCAGGACGTGCTGCTCTTCATCGACAACATCTTCCGCTTTACGCAAGCTGGCTCCGAGGTGTCCGCGCTGCTCGGACGCATGCCTAGCGCCGTGGGCTACCAGCCGACACTTGCCACGGAGATGGGGGCCTTACAGGAACGCATCACCTCGACGCGCAAAGGCTCGATCACCTCGGTGCAGGCGATTTATGTGCCAGCTGATGACTTGACCGACCCCGCACCAGCCACGGCCTTCGCCCACCTGGACGCCACCACGGTGCTGTCACGACAAATCGCGGAGCTCGGCATCTATCCCGCCGTGGACCCGCTTGATTCGACCTCGCGTATTCTTGACCCGCGGGTGGTCGGTGAGGAACACTACGGCGTGGCACGCTCGGTCCAGCGCGTTTTACAGCGCTATAAAGACTTGCAAGATATTATCGCCATCCTCGGTATGGAAGAGCTGTCTGAAGACGACAAAGTCACGGTGGCGCGTGCCCGCAAGATCCAGCGCTTCCTGTCGCAGCCGTTCTTCGTCGCCGAGACCTTTACTGGTACTCCTGGCCGCTACGTACCCCTAGCTGAAACCGTCGCTGCCTTCAAGGAGATTATCGCCGGGAACATGGATCACCTCCCCGAGCAGGCCTTTTACATGGTGGGCAATTTGTCTGAGGCCAGTGAGAAAGCCGAGCGGCTCAAGACCGGAGGTGCCTAAGCCATGGCTGAGGGTTGGGGGCGCATCCTGTTAGAAGTAGTCACACCGGAACGACAGGTGCTCAGCACCGAGGTGGATGAGGTCTCGGCGCCAGGCGCTCTGGGCTACTTTGGCGTGCTCCCGGGGCACACACCTTTTATCACCACACTAGGGGTCGGGGAACTCAGCTACCGGAGTGGGAACCAGTGGGAGTATCTATCCATCACTTGGGGGTATGCGGAGGTCTTGCCCAATAACGTGACCATATTGACTGAGACCGCCGAAATGGCCGAAGAAATTGACCTCGAGCGCGCCGAGCGCGCTAAACGACGGGCGGAAGAGCGGCTGCGCGAATGGTCGACGACCGTCGCCGATATTGATTTCGAGCGGGCTTCCGCTGCGTTAGAACGTGCCCTCACCCGCTTGCAAGTGGCCCGTAAGCGCGTTGGTCCCGGCATGCAACGGCAGGCCGAGGTACGAGCGCGGCCTCCCGAGTAAATGTCCGCGGTTTCTCCTGCTCTTTTCGCTTTCTCTTCGCCTTTCAGTTTCCTCCCCCCATACGGCCCTAGGCATTAGTTCAACACCCGGACGGTGTCCCCTCTCCCTCCGGGAGAGGGCCGGGGTGAGGGAAGCCAAACCGCTCGATCCGGTCCTGGCGCCCTCACCCTATCCCTCTCCCAAGGGGAGAGGGGGCAAAGGGTGCGTCACTGACTCTTTCCTCTCATATCCTGGGGCCTATGCCCTGGCGAGGGAGGATACAAGTGGGGGTTGGGTCTAAGTCTAGGCTCATCGCGGCGCGAGCTGTACATCCAATGGGATCGCTTGCCCAGCAGGCAGTTCGAGAATGCGCATGCGTCGCCAATACCCACGGTGGGCGAAGAAGACCCAATAGTGGCCAGGGCGTAGGTCGCCCAAGGCGTATAGGCCTGCGGCGTCGGTGCTGGTGTTGACGCGGGCCACTGGTGCCGGATTGACGTGCCAGGCTGCAACGCTGACCGCTTCAAGAGCAACTCCGGTCGTCTGATCGCTGACCGTGCCATGCAGGGTCGCGGGCTTCTGGGATACGGCGAAGATCTTGCCCTGAATCGACAGAACGTACAGCCGGCCGTCGGGACCTACCTTGAGGTCAGTTATCCCCGCGAAATCTCCCCCGAAGCCGGTGCCGAAGATGACCTCCTGCAGGTCGTCGCCAGGGTCAGCCACTAGGTCGTCCGCCAGCTCTGGAGTCGGCACGTGGAGACCGTCGCGAGCGGCGGTAGGCTTAAAGTGGTAGAGTGTACCGGCATTGACATCGCCGACGAAGACGTCGTTGACGTACTGTGCGCCCAACTGCGTGGAGTTTAGAAATACCAGGGCGGTTGGAGCTACGGGGTCGAACCACGAAAACTTCGGGTCAGCATAGTGTGAACCAGGCAACTGAAACAGGCTGCCGCTTCCCTGCGGGGAACGCGCATCAGGACCCATAATTTGCACCCAGCCACTGTTAAAGCCGGGATCCACCAAATTGATCTCGTCATAGGTGTCAGGACCGTTCTCTGTCATCCACAGCTTTTGGGTCACCGGATCAAAGGCCAAGCCGAAGCTGTTGCGAATCCCATAGGCATAATATTTGGCCCAGTTTCCTCCTAAGCTGAAGAAGGGGTTATCGCTGGGGATCGTGCCATCGTCGTTCAGTCGGATAATGACCGATGTATCGTCCGGGCCTGGCCCGGCGGGCATATTCTGCAGCTGGCCACGGCGGTTGAGGTCGCCGATCACGGCGTAGAGTTTGCCATCGGGACCAAAGGTGAGGAGTCCGCCGTCGTGATTCGGCCCCGGGGCTACCGGTAAATCCAGAATCAGTTGGGGCTCGACGAGGGCGTTACCGTCCCACTGGTAACGATAGAGACGATTGCCAAGGGATTCGGCAGGGTCCTGGCTGTCGCCTCCGGTACTGCTCTCTGTATAGTAGAGATAGACCCATGCGGTAGACTGAAACGCAGGATGTAGGGCCATTCCCAACAACCCACGCTCGGATAGCTGGTTCACCGCCACATCTAGTACTGGCGTCGGCTGCAGCACACCGCCGATCACGCGGCGCACCTGCCCGTCGTTTTTCTGCGGGACGAGGATATCGTCGGGGCCAATGAAGGCCATAGCCGTCGGAGCATTCAATCCAGCCACGACCTCTGTGACCGTGAGTGCCGGGTCTTTCAGGACCTGGGCACTGGCCAGAGACGTGGCAAGCCACAGCCAGCCGACAGCGAACCAGAAACGTAGACTGTTCGTCATATACGTGCCTCCCCTTGCTCGCAATATGCTGGTGGCTCGACGACGCGAACCTCCAGTGAGATTGTAGGTAAAGCGGATCGTGAGCGCAAGCATCCCACCCTTGACACGGGAGGCTGGACCCGCGCACAATCGAAACGATCCCTTCGCCTGGACAGGGCTCTCCGACATCTTCTCGTGTGCTCCTTCTGGCCCATGAAAACGAGGCGCAGCGGGCGGTATGAGCAACTTGCCCTGGGCGAAACGCCGTACCTTGGCAGCTATCAAGATAGGAGGACATGATGGCAGAACGAATTGGCTTGATTGGCATCGGGGCCATGGGTGGTCCTATAGGGCAGAACTTGCTGAAAGCTGGGCACTCACTGGTGATCTATAGCCGCACACGGACGCGTCCCGAAGTCGAACGCTTGATACAGGCCGGTGCCACCTATGTTGCAAGCCCGGCTGAAGTCGGAGGCAGTGCCAGCATCGCCATCACCATGGTCGGCAATGCCGATGATGCACAGCAGGTGACCCGTGGCCTGCTCAGTGGTATGGCGCCCGGCGGCATGATCATTGGTATGGAGACCATCGATCCGGTGACCCGGCGCGCATTGGAGGTCCGAGCTGCCGCCAAAGAGGTAGCGTATCTGGATGCGCCGGTGAGCGGCGGCACCATTGGTGCCGAGCGTGGCACGCTGACCATCATGGTGGGCAGTACGCCGGAGGCCTTTGAGCGGGCACGCCCAATCCTCAGCGTCTTGGGCACGAATATCTACCATTGCGGACCGATCGGCAGCGGGGCAGTGGCGAAGTTGAGCAATAACTGGATCTATCTGGCATCGATGGTGAGCGTGGTGCAAGCAGCCCGCATGGCACAACGTATCAAGCTGGATGAGGCCACCACGCATGAGATCTGGCTCAAATCCACCGGCGATTGCGTCGCCGTACGCACCCGTGTGCCGTTCCAGAACGTGGTCCAGAATAACCCGGTAGACCAGGATTATCGCCCGGGTTACCCGATCGAGCACGCGCTGAAGGATCTCAAGCTCATCGAGAGCAGCGCCAGAGAACTGGGCATCTCCACGCTGGGCATGCCTGAGGTCATCTCGGTGTATGAGGCCGCGGTGCAGCAGGGATTGGCGAAGAAGGATATCTCCGCCATTGCGGAAGTGCTGCCATAAATGCTATGAACCGATGGGCTTTGACTTCTGCTGATTCACGATCACGATGAGGTGCCCCAATAACGCCGGAATGAGATGAGAGGTGTGGCCATGCCCATACGTCGGGGAGAAGAGTACCTGGAGAGCCTCAGGGACGGGCGTCGCCTGTGGCTAATGGGGCAGCGGGTGGACGACGTCACCACTCATGCCGCGCTAACTGGCTGTGCCCGCAGCGTGGCCGCAGTCTACGACCTGCAGCACGATCCAGCGCATCAGGATCTGTTGACCATGCCCTCGCCCACCACGGGCGAGCGGGTGAGCCTGGCCTATCTGCTGCCCCATTCGGTAGACGAGCTGGCGCGCCAGCGACAGATGTATGAGTTCCTCGTGCGCCGGGCGGGAGGCGTTGCGGCCCGCTTACCACAGCATCTGGCCACGGTCGTGATCGGACTCTATGATGTGCGCGACCTCCTGGGTGAGGCGGACCCGGCCTTCGCCGCACACGTCACCCGCTACGTTGAGTATTGCCGCGAGCACGATGTCAGTATCGCCACTATTTTCACCGATCCGTTGCATCATCGGAACCACCCCACGACCGATCAGGAGCACTTACAGGTGGTAGAACAGCGTCCCGACGGCCTCATCGTGCGGGGGGCCAGGGGGGTCGGGACCCAGGCGCCCTATGCCAACGAGCTCCTCTGCCTGACGTCACCGCGGCCCAACCTCAAGGCTGAGGAGGTTGTATACTTCGCCGCGCCTGTAAACGCCGAGGGCATCCACCTCATCTGCCGACAGCCGTTGACACCTCCCAACCCGGAGGATCATCCCCTCAGCCCCGATTGGGATGAAATGGACGCCATCGTCGTGTTCGACGACGTGTTCATCCCGTGGGAGCGCGTCTTCTACCTGCGGCGCTCTCATCCCGCCGATCTGGCCTTTGAGGCGCGGGTGTTTCAGGGTGCCATTGGCCTTGGCCCCTGGTACGTACTGGTACGCATGGCCGTCAAGGCCGAGGTGCTGCTGGGCCTCTGCGCCGCCATCACCGACGCTCTCGGCACCGCCAGCCAGCCCCTGGTGCAGATGGCCCTGGCCGATGCCATGGTCTACCTCGAGACCCTGCGGGCCCTCATCCAGGCCGCCGAGGCCAACCCCGTCAACTCTCCGTCAGGCCTGGCCCTCCCCGACCCCACAAGGGCGCTGGCAGCCCGCATCTGCGCCATCGAGCGCTATCCGCACCTGCTGCAGAGCATCCGGGAGCTGTGCGGCTCGGGTCTCCTCATGGCCCCGGGTCAGGCCGACCTGAACCACCCCGAGATCGGCCCCCACCTCCATCGCTATGTGGTGGGCAAAGATCACGGTGGGCCCGAGTACTTTCGCTTGCTCAAGCTGGCCTGGGAGTATGCCTGCGACGCCTTCGGCGCCCGCCAACTGCTGTTCGAGATGTACAACGTGAGCAGCTTGGCTACCAACAAGCAGCGGCTCGCGAGTGCCTATGATACGAGCCCCTTCGTGGCACTGGCCAAGGAGCTGGCGGGCATCACCGGGCCGGTCGGTCCTAGAGGTGGATGAGTATGGCAGGCCGGGCGGGCAGTGGACAAGCCGCTCAACAAGTTGATAATGCCTCATCGGGCAGCGTACGCGGCGTCAAGTTGTACACACCCATTCTCGCGTCGATGGTGACGTAGCGAAAATTCGGCGGATTGGAGTCGCTCTTGCTGGGTGGCCCGCAGGGGCCTGTCTGCAGCAACAATGGTCTCTACCAGTGATTTGGCGGACCCAAACTTTTCACCACTTCCTCCTAAAATGTTGTCGCGCACCCTAAGCCGATAAATCTTCTTGCCGCGAGGCCCAACTCGAACGGTTGACCCTCGTCTGCGTACGACGGTCGTGCCTTCACGGCATAGACAGACCAGTCAGGCTGTTCGCTACCGGGCGTGGCAAGAACCAGCACAACTGCGCTACTGTTAACCTCCTCGGGAGCCACGAGTTGTGGACACCCTAGGTTCGGGCTCAGAATGACTGCGGATGGTAATCTGCGCCTAGGGGGCATGCTCAAATGCACCTTCCCACTCGTATAAGTTCTGTTGCAAGAACTCCTGGTTATTTACCAGAAGGGGCACCGTGACATCGATCTCAGATCATGGGAGACCTTTGCCCGGCTCAGCCTTCGTTCCGAAATCGCCGGCCGTCACGATGACCAGTTTCTGGGGGTCGAGATGGTTTCGCACCGCGGCGACAACCTGATCGGGAGTCAGGCCCTCGATCTTTTTTTCTAGATCCGCCTGGTAAGTCATCGTGCGGCCGGTGTAGCTTAGCTCGGAAAGTAATCCGGCCAATGCGCCGTCGGTTGTACGGCGGACTTTTTGTGCTTCCAGAAACCCCTGTTTGGCGCGTCCCAGTTCATCGGCCGTCACGCCATCGCTCAGCAGGCGGGCGAATTCCTCGTGGATGGCTTTTTCCACTCGGTCGATGTTCTGCGGATTGCAGATGGCATTGATGGTCAGGCTCGCCCTGGTGTCGAACGACGAGACGCTGAGGCTCGACCCGACGGAGTAGGACAATCCTTCCTGCTGGCGGACGCGGGTGCCAAGGCGCGAATCAAGCGGGCTACCGCCGAAGATGTAATTGGCCATGACTAGCGCCGGGTAGTCCGGATCGTCGTCGCGCAACGGGAACACGATGCCCGCCGCATATGTCGCGTTGGCCTTGTCGGGCGTGCTGAGCTGCTGCTGAGAGCCGACAAGCCCGTCGGGTGCTGGCGTAACAATGCGGGCATACGGCTTAGTCGACGTCCACCCACCTAGCGCTTGCTTGAGGATCGGTAGACAGGCCTCGGGGTCGAAATCACCGATGATTGTCAGCTCCCCCGCCTGTGAGCCGAGGTATTCGTGGTAGAGCTGTACGACTTGGTCGTAGGGAACAGCTGCGAGACGATCGATCGATTCCTCGATCGTCGGCACGTACCGGATGTCGTCCTTGGAGTATGGCGCGAGGTGGCGATGGAGACGGCGACTGGCCAGCGTGTCGGGCTCGGTGCGGGACTGCTCGATTGATGCCAACCACTCACGCTTTATCAGCTCAAATTGATCGGCGGGAAGCGCCGGCTCGCGCAGCACTTGACGCAGGATCTCGAGCACTGCAGGAAGAGTGTCTCTTTTAGTGTGGATTGAGAAGCTCAGTGCGCCCGCCTCCCCGGCCGCGGGAGGTCCGCCGCGTCCTTGGCCGCCTCGGCCACCGCCTCCACTGGTACCGAGTGTGGCGCTGAGCCGATCGAGCTCGTCGCGCAGTTGCTGGTAGCTGAGCTGCTTCGTGCCCCGCAGCATGAGCGGTGGGAGGAGGCCGGCGGCGGCCTCATAGCTTTTGAGGTTCTCCTCGTTCCCATAGCGCAGCGTCAACACGAGTTGGACCTCCTGCCCGCGCGTCTTCTTCGGCAGCAGTGTGACCTTGATGCCTTCAGGCAGGTTCATGCGCTGCACGCGGACTTCGATGTTGGCTGACGTGGCGTCAAACACTTCACCCGCGGCGATCGCCTCGCGGCCCTTATAACCCTCGACCAAGGAG
>JBKPCR010000477.1:0-8174 GCA_046727435.1 bacterium
GGTACCCAACCCACGGATAGCAGCAGGATCAACCGTCGGATTTTACTGGCTCCGGCTCTTCTGATGCACGGAGGAAATAAACATCATGAAAACCTAAAAAAGTCGCTGGCAACTCTTGACATCGGAAGTCATAGCAACGCCGGCCTTCAGCTGCTGCCGAAAGCGGGAGCGACGGAGGAGCGGACGCTGTAGGCAGTCAGCTGCAAGGCATTGTTAGGCTTTGGCAAAGCGTAAGGTTTACTCCTTCCAGATTTACTTCATTGGTTAAGTGCTGCGATATCGGATGCGAGAATTCCTCCCCCCGGGACAGAGCCAATAGGTGGAACAGTATCCTCTTTAGAGGAAACAAAAACTTCGCCGGTCGACAAACGAACTCGAAAACAGTCATAGGCATTATGCCTGAATTGTTCTGGAATTTGACTTATTGGTAGCCATGACTCCCAAATTTCATTTACTGCAAGACGTGTAGGAAGTAAACGAGATTCAGGGCGTACACGAATATGGTTATTCATGTCCTCATACCATAGATGTGTTAGCTCTATTGGTCGATCCCATAAATTCGTAATAGTGAGAAAGTAGCAAATAACAGGACTTGAAGTGAAACGTGCCTGGTGTGTTTTAAATCTTATTATGGTTTGATTGTTAGTAGTGGATTCTGGGCGCCGATGTGTCTGGAACAATCGTACAATTCTGCGAACACCGATATTCCAGTCGGGAAACAAGTCAACATATTGTAAGGCTTTCAATTGTTCAAAATGAGGCTCGCAGTCATCCAAGCGTACCGGCAACAAGAAAATCTCATCGTCTGGATATTCCTCCAGCACTTTCAATGCTTCTCTGATCTCTCGCTGATAAAACCCCTTTTTTTCCGTTGAATACCTTGAGAGGAGTAATAGGAAAAATCGAGAGGCACGAATGGCTTTTCGAATTTCTATTTCCCACTTTTGCCCAGGCGCGAGGGATTCCTTGTCGAACCAAACATTGACTGCCGGTATAGGATCTAGAATGTCATAGAGCCTTTTGGCATGTGAGTAATCTTCGTGAGCATAGCTCAAAAAAATTTTTAACATACTCTCCTCCATTAATACATAGAGCCTCAGGTAGCCTAACCATTGATTAACTTGCCATTTTGCCTTGATAATATGATATTGTGCTGGTTTTCGGGCAGTTTTGCCTGATCCCTGTTATCATCGATCTCAAGGCACTACCACGGCGGGATTCTATGCCTGACTCTATTAGAAATCAACAACCCCAAGCTCTCCCAAGATTCTGCGGGCACTGCCACACCGCTGTGTCGCACCCCCGCGCAACTGTCCTCAGGGACACATCAAAGGATGCTCTCCACAGCAGGTGCGCTGATCGTGGCGTCCGCTATAATGGCTTATGCGCTGGGGCTGGTTTAACCTGTTGATGTGCTGCTGAAGCTTAGGATAGAAGGCAATCCAGCGATAGTCAGGTTGTTTTCTACCTCTTCAAATGCCTGAACAACCCTCATCGCGATCAAGGCGGCGTACGGCTTTAGGTTTCCTGCATTCCCGAATTTGAGAGCACGGAAGTAGCGCCTCTTGCTCTTCGAATCACCTCGCAAAGTAACTGGGAAGGGAACGCCGCAAGCATTCAGGACCATCATAAGAAGTAACCGTGACACGCGGCCGTTGAAGTCTGGGAAGGGATGAATCCTCACGAAGTCGTATGAAATCTGCGCCGCTGCGAAAAAGCGATCAAGACGACCACCTAAAGCCTCAACAAGAGCCTCCTGCGCCCTCACCAAGTATCGCTGCATCGCTGCTGGGATGAGTTCAGGTGCGGGGAATACGATATCCCACCCTACAATCCGATTGTCAATCCGATATTGCCCTGCCGGTACACCAGCATCTTTAGGCAGCAAGCCGCTCGCCATACATTCATGTAAGGTACAAACTGCCTCTTCGGTTATTAACTGTGGCGGTACGTCTATAGGTTGTTTAAGTTCACCTTTGCCTTTCATTTCTTCAAAGAGCTTCAGAAACTCTGGATCGGTTCGAATGGATGGGTGATCCTTCGCTGTCTGGTAGACGACCCATTCTAAACCGAACTCGCATGTAAACAGGATGGCCTGACTAAGTGCAAAAGAGTGGCGTGCCACCTCCAATATAGGCCTTGACCTCTTTGCAAATTGAAAAGTCGGGGTAATTCTCTTAGGTCTTAAGCCTGAGCCATGGACTGTGTCAGCGAGTGACTCCACCAACTTTTGTGCAGCGACAATATAATCAAATAGGCTCTGCTGAGACTCCCGAAAAGCCTCATAGCTGGATGGCAGCTTAGGAAAATATTGGTCTACAAGTTTTCTGGTATCTCCTTCTGGCAGCCCCGCTCCCTCGATCAAATTGCTTTCAAATATGAACTGAGATTTCGAAAAGTCCGCGAATGCAGCCAGTTGTCTATGGTGTGGCTCATTTTTGGGCAGCCGCGCTAAGGCATCAACATAGTGATTAGCCCTTGCGGCCCACCTATCATGTTGGCGATACCAGGGTATGCTAGCTTCCATAATTGAATGCTCTCGCCTCGTGGTTGTCCCAGGCCCATATAGATAGAAGCTGATTTAGTATACCATGAGGGGGTTTGTTGTCACAGAGCGGCTTAAGAAGTGGCGCCTATAGTAACCATAAAATCAACCACTTGCAAGCTTTGCCCTTATGTGCATTTCTCCTGCAGAGGAACCCGTAGCCCAGCCCACCACCTGCCCTCTGACGTAACCCCAGCCCTGCCTGCCTCGCTGCGTGCCCTTGACGAGGATGGAGCGTAGGGAGTACAGTGCTGCCCAATTTCACTAAAGGCTGGTGCGATTGAACACTTCGGACATTGCTTACTGGAGGATACTACCCGCGAACCATGAACACCATCTGGACCTATATCTCCGAACTTTACAACGCATATCCTGTTCTCATTGGCGTTTTAGGCTTCGTTGCCACTATCCTTGCGCTCATCGAAATTTTCTCTCGCCGTATCACACGGCTTGTCTCTTGGCTCCGCAACCTCAACATCGCGGATAGACTCAGTGGCCGCCCTATTATTCCCCGCCAAACTTTGAGCATTGTCGCTGAAGGGAACAGCCTTTTCTGTAACACAGGCATGTTCTACAACAAGCCCGCAACCTCACTCTCTGGTACGTGGTACTTCACTAACATTACAGACCGCCCCGTGTCTCTCCTCGCCGCACGTATTAAGTCTCCCCGTAAAGCAGCGGGAACCGAAGCTTCCATTAAAGAATCTGTCTTGCAGCCCTATGGTCCTCCTGAGCGCATCTCCATCCGCTTCCTTGCTTATCCAGCTATCCATCAGGAAAGAAAACCCTTCAAAGCCACAATCGTATTCATTGACCAGTACCACAACGAACACCCCGTCAAAAGCATACAATTCAAGGTACCCGACTATATACTTTCCCGCTCCGAATAGCGCAACGGTCACGCCGACACCCTGCCGCAATCAAAATCTACCCTCGCCCGAGTTACTTCCAAAGGGGTACAGGACGCGGGAGAGGAGAGACGCACGGGGTATAAGGGCCAGCCGGACCCGGATTATAGGGACCCGGCAGCCGTCACCCTTCAGCCTTGCTCAGCCTTGTTCTGCCTTGCAATCCTGCTATCCCTGTTATATCCTCCATGCCCGGAGAAGGAGAGCAGACCCGCGCAGGAGGTGAACATGAGTAGTCTCTACCTGCGGGGAAAGACATAGTGGGCTAAGAGCCTGGAAAACGGGAGGGTGGTTCGCTGGAGTTTGAAGACGGCCAGCCGGGCAGAGGCGAAGCGGAGGATCCAGCTTTACGACTCCCGCCCTCGTGAAGAGCCGCTGCCCTCACGGCTCAAGGGGCAGACAACGTGGGATGTAGCGGGTAGCGAGCGAGCTACTCGATTATTATCAAGCCTTCGGCACGAGGCGTCCCCACGAGGCAGGGAGGGTGCTGCGCACATTGGGCCGGTTCTTTGGTAGGTGGCGCATCACGGATATCGATGCCGCAGCGGTCCTGCGGTACATGGCAGAGCGGAGGCGACAAGGGAAAGCACCAGCTACGATCAATATCGAGCTGGCAACGCTACGACGTGCCCTGCGCCTGGCGCAAGAGCTGGGCCACCTTCCCAGCGTCCCGATCATACGCACCCTGAGACCGACACCCCCGAGAAGCGGCTTCTTTGAGCCGGAGGAGTTTGAAGCTGTAGCACGGGAGCTGCCCCCTGACCTGGCTCTTGTTGCCCGCATCGCGTACACCTTTGGATGGAGGCTGACGGACGAGGTGCTGCCCTTGACGCGGAGCCATGTCGACTTGGAGGCGGGAACTCTGAGGCTTCCACCGGGAGGCTCAAAGAACGGGGATGGGCGCCTTGTGTATTTGACCCCTGAGCTTAAGGCTGGCTTGGCCGATTAACTGGCGAAAGTGCACGCCTTAGAGAGGGAGCTAGGGAGAATCATTCCTCACGTGTTCCCTGCGCTCCGAGGATCGCACAAGGGCAAGCCGCGGAAAAGCATGTCCTGGACGTGGCGACACGCGTGCAAGAAAGCTGGTCTGTCGGGCAAGTGGAAGCATGACTTGAGGCGTACAGCGGTGCGGGACATGGTCAATGCTGGTATCAGCGAGCGCGTAGCGATGACGATTTCAGGCCACCGGACGCGGTCAGTGTTCGACCGGTACCACATTGTCACGACTAGTAACCTGCGAGACGCCGCGAGAAAGATGGCCGACAAGCCCGTACACAAGAGGGCACAAATCTATCGCAGGCGAGCCGTAAACCCTTAGAACTCTAGCGCCCCCTTCGCAAGATTGTGGCGGGCGCACAGCAATTGGATATTGTCAGGTGTGTTTGACGTACCCCCCTTCGAGATGGGGACGATGTGATCGAAGTGCAGTTTGTCCGTCCCGCCACACACGACACACTTCCCTCCATCGCGCTGCCAGACGGCGATTTTAATCGCTCTAGGGATGTTCCGCCGCGGCCTGGGAGGAAGCACTGGTGGTTGCTCAGCGTCCTCCCCATCCACCGCCATGAGTTTGAATTTGCACACCTGCCTCTTTCCGTCGCTCTCTTGCCAAGAATCCACCAGGTGAAACAAGCCACGATACAGCCAAAGCCCTGGGCGGCATTTCTCATAGATCCGCACTCGTTCTGGGGACTGATGTCCCAGTTGATAGGCTTGTGCCGCCTGGTGAAACTTGGCGTTCTGGGTGGGCGTGCCATAGGGGGTACGTAAGGGTTGGTCCACAGCTTTCGGATGGGGAACAGCCGCGCTCTTCAATTCGTCGTGACCTTCGTAGATAAGCGTGGTGCCGTCGGCGGCAATGCGGTCCTGGTAGGGTGCCCGTGGTTGGACCGACATGAGCAACACAGAATACGTGCCTCCGAGGCCGAAGTGCATGCCGCGTCGCAGTCCGGCACCCTCGCGGCGACACATGTCGAGGTAGGAAACGAGTGCCTTGGCCATCTGCGATCTCAGATCGACAGTTGGCGATAAAACACGACCGTCGCATCCAGTGTCCCCGTCGAACTCAGAGCAAATCGAGGAATGACACCGACCCGCGTGTAGCCCATGCGAGTGTATAGCTGCTCCGCCGCATCCCCTAAGCGGGTATCTAAGACTAGGAGCGGACGCCCCGCCTGACGAGCGGCCTGCTCGATCGCCGTCATCAGCGCCAGGCCAATCCCCTGCCGTCGCCAGGAGCGTAACACCAGCAGCTTTTGCACTTCGGCGCGATGCGAGGCATTGGGCATCGACGCCAGTTCAAGCTGGACGCTGCCGACGATCGTACTGTCATGTACGGCGGCCAGGATGATTCGACCTGTTTCGCTGAGCTGCACAAAAGCTTTCATCCAGTAGTGGTAGGCATCAACGTACGCAAGCGGTGCGAGAAACCCTACCGAGGCGCCGCTGTCGACCGCGTCCTGCAAAAGCACGATGAGCTGTGGCAGCCATCTGGCGGCATCTGTGGGTTGTAACGGCATGATTTCAGGCATGTCACGGCTCTCCTGATGCTGGTTGATACGTCGGCGTGCGCTGAAGCATGCACCCCCCAGCCTGCGGGCATGATCGTAGACCCATGAAGATCGGGGCTCAACGGTTCATACCCCCCAGAACTCGGGTTGATACCTCGCAACTCCACCCCGATCCTTCAATACCCCTTCATGCCATGCCAACACCATAAACGCCTCGTCTGGCACCTTATACTCGCTCTTGAGGCCATACCGGCTTGCTGGGACGAATCCAAAGCGCGGGTAGTACGTCGGGTGCCCCAAAACCACCACGCAACCATACCCCGCATTTCGACACTCGAGCAGGCCAGCCTTGACCAACTGTGAGCCGATTCCACGCCTCTGCCGTTCAGGGAGGACAGCCATCGGGGCCAATCCCACAGCAGGGAACGTTCGCTCAGCGGCGTCGATCGTGACAGGGCTGAAGAGAATATGGCCAACGATGCGGTCATCCTCAACAGCGACAAGCGACAGCGTTGCCTTCCTGCTGGCGCGTAGGGTGTCTACCAGGTCAGCCTCAGCAGGGCGACCAAAAGCCAGCTCATGCACCTCGTGAATCGCCGCGATATCCTCTGGTCGCTCCCCACGGATGAAAAGCATAGGTCGATGTCCCCCACATTGATGAGTTGTGCCTGTGCAACCACAGACAGGACGCCGCCCGTACGATTGGGTATGCTGTTCGCGTGCGTCGAGCTTGGCGCCTCTAGTGAAAGTGATACAGTCGAGCCGCATTTGCCCCAGCGATCATGGCCTTTTCCTCATCCGGGACATTCTTCAGGATACGCTCGACGATCTCGCGTGACTTGGGGAACGTCGATTCGGCGTGAGGGTAATCCGAGCCCCACATCAGGTTGTGCACGCCGATGATAGAGCGGAGCTGGATACCAAGGACGTCCTCCTGGAAGCTGATAAAGACATTCCGCCGGAAGAAATCGCTGGGGACTAGGTCATCTTTGAAGCGTTGCAGTTTCCGCCCCACGGCGCGCTCGGTGTAGACATTGTCCAAGCGTGCCAGGAAGTAAGGGGCCCAAGCCACCTCGAATTCGACCACTCCCACGCGAAGGGTGGGATAGCGCTCGAACACCCCGGCATAGATCATGGCGGCGATGGCATTCCGGGCGTCGCACTCGCGGTTGGTGAAGTCCACAATATCCTGGGCTGCGGCGTTGGGGTTTGTGCCTGGTCTCCAGCGATAGGTACCCACATGTAGGCTGAGAGGCATATCCAGATCTTGGGCCGCGGCCCAGAGCGGCTCATACATGGGATGATCGTAGCGATGCTCCATGGGTCGCAGCGGTATCATGGCTCCGGCCAGCCCGATGTTGGCGGCGCGACGCAGCTCGCTGGCGGCGATTGGGGGCTCGTCTACATTGAGCATGGCGACGCCTTTGAGGCGTTGCGGGTAGGGTTTGCAAAAGTCGGCTAGCCAGTCGTTGTAAGCTCGGAAGATGGCTGATAGCAGCTCGCTATCGGGCACCCGGTACACCGTCAGCCCCTGTGAAGGATAAAGCACTCCGCCCGCCACGCCATCGACGTCCATATCCTTGACGTGGGCGTGCGGATCGACACCTCCCAACGGAATCGTGTTCATGCTGCCGGCGGCGGTGAGCTTGTCCGGCGCCTCGAAGCGCAATCCCGCCTGCTGATTGGTGCCGATATTCCCAAACTTCACGCCATCGGCATACCACTGGTCAAATTCTCCTTCATGCACTAGGCGTGGCGCCCGATCTCGAAATATGCGGTCGATACGCGTCTCCCAAAGGTCTGCGGGTTCGATGATATGTGAGTCAGATGAAATCAATGTATAGGTCGACATGGCGATGTTTCCCTTGGTGTGCAACTTCAGACCCACAGCTCGTCACTGCGCGCTGATCCTCTCACTCCCAGGGGCTGCGGCGCTGCATGTTCATCACTTCCTCATACTGATTCAGCGCAGCTCACAGGAAGATCATCGCCTGAGTGTAAAAAGGATTACAGGGCGTGTCAACTGGCTCTTTCCAATGGCAACTTCACGACGGGACAATTCTCAGGACGATAGCAGCAAGGGAAGGTCAGGCTGTTTGGCATTGGCCCACGGCGACCTGTGCCGGCACTAGTGTCCGTGTATGAATCTTTCTGGTATCATGCCTCGATACTCGATATTAGAACTCGATAGCATAACACCAGCAACAACAC
>JBKPCR010000478.1:0-9479 GCA_046727435.1 bacterium
TTCGGGCGTTGGACCGACCGCGTATTGGGGTTCTCAGGAGTATCGGGATTATCAAGGCCATCAGGATTATCGATCGTACCGGAGGCCGAGGTATGAGCAGCCCGATCGTTTCACAATTCGCAAGGGCAAGAAGTGCGAGCTTCGTTGTGAGCGGATCCGGGGTACCCGCGAGTACCGGTGTCGCGAATATCGCTGCTGACCGGCGGTTGGGGTCCCGTTGTTAGAATGATTGGTGTCTGATATCCCTCTGTTTTTGCAAGACTATCCTGCCCAAGCCTCAGCGGAAGACGCCGGTATGACCCAGGGAGTAGCGCCCCGGTTGCGGGTAGACGCAGAGGCCATGCGGTTCCTTGCCAACGCGAATGCGGGCCAGCAGGCGGCCGTTTGTCGTGTTGATCGCATAAACCTCAGCATGATACCGCCCTGCGAGCCAGAGCACTTTGCCGTCTGCCGAAACGCCACCCATGTCCGGGCTCCCGCCGCCGGGCAGGCGCCAGTTACTGGTGACGGTGCGGGTCGCGAAATCGATCAGCGAGATACTCCCCTCCCCCCGGTTCGACACATACAGCACACGGGAATCCCGGCTGGCGTAGAGCCCATGTGCGCCCTTGCCCGTAGGCAGGAAACCGAGGATAGTCAAACGGTCCCCGTCGATCAGGTAGACCCCTTTCGCACGCATATCAGCCACGTAGAACACTGCGCCGTCCGGCGAAAGTTTCACATCTTGGGGCATGCCTCGACGGGGTAAGGCAAGCCTGCCGATCAGCTGCTGTGTCGTGACGTCGACTTTGATCAGCGCGCTGGCAAACTCGCAACTCGCTATGAGGTAGCGCCCGTTCGCCGAAAAATCCAAATGATCCACTCCTTTGCACGGCACGGCGAGCGAACGCACCAACTGCATCGTCTGCGGGTCGCGGAAGTCGAGCCGGCGCAGCCGCTCAGCGACCACAATGGCGTACTTGCCATCGGGGGTATAGTACATATTGTAAGGATCTTCGACACGCACGGTCTCCCCTTTGCGCCCGGTGGAGGGATCGATCCGGGTCAGGGTGTTGCCCAGATCGTTGAGCACCCAAAGTGTCTTGAGATCGTATGAGGGGGTGACGTGCTGCGGCAGCCGGCCAACGGGGAAATGGTCAATGATCTTATAGGTCTGGGGATCGATGACATCGACCGTGTTGCTGCGGCTATTTGGCACGTAGATGCGCAGCGGGAAGCCCTGAACGACCGGGCTCAGCTTCCCGGCACGGGTCTCAGAGTACACATCGTGTGGGTCGAGCACTGGTGGCATACCGGCAAGCACATCGTTTCGCGAGGACACTGGCACGGTTGCCCCCGGCAAGCCCTCGGCCGTCTCCGCTCCTGTCAGAGCCGTAGACGCGGCAGGTGCTAACATCTTGCCGGTGAAGAACTCGCTGCTCTGCACGGAGAAGTCCATAGCGCAGAGGAGCAAGCATACTGTCAGCGAACACACGTGTATAGAGCGCATAGAGGTTCCGTTTGCAAGAGTTCCTAGTATTCTCCGGCAAGGAGCGCTATGACCTTGATCTCAGACCGTGGGAGACCTTTCAGGCATCAAGCGCCATTATTCAAATGCTGTCATTTCACGACTGAGGTCATCAGACGATGTGTGTTACCAATCACCCCGCCCCGCCAGCGCGGTCATACTGAGAGCAGCAAAACATCTGCGCAGGCGAATCTTCGCTGCTCTCATGGCAACAAATACCCATGCGAATCGCTTGCGAACTGATTTAGACCGGCAGGAGTGGTTCGGTCCTGTCCGGGGGCAAGTCGGTATCGAATGCGTTGATGAGCAACGCCAGCAGACTGTAGTTCCCCATGATCAGGCTCAGTTCCACGACCCCCTGGCGGCCAAACTGCTCAAGCGCCGCCTGGAAGGCCCCAGAACTGACACGATGGGTGCGGAAAAATTCCCGACCATAGTGTACGACCGCTGCCTCGTCAGGCGCCAGTTCGGGGAGCGCTTGACGGTCCCGCAAGGCATCCACGAGTGCGTCGCGTACGCCTGCCTGGCGCGCTGATGCCGCATGTGCATTCCAGATATGCTGGCAGTCCAGCGCCCGGGCAGTCACCAACATCGCGAGCTCCTGAACCTTCTTGGACAATGAAGATTGGTTCCGCAAGTAATCGTTCAAGCCGGTGGCCCAGCGGTGGGCTTCTGGGATGTGGACCATCACCGAGCCCGGACCATAACGGGGCACTGCCCCCATCCGTTGCACCAGTTCGTCGAAGAGCGCTCTTTGCGCCTCGGGGACGCTGTCCCGAGTCGCGATAGGCAATCTGGCCATGGCTTCCTCCTAGGTTTTTGCGCTGGGGGACTATGGCGCGGGCCAGTCCCGGCACAGAGGTGGGCACCGCCTACAAGGCTTCATCACCGCGGGTACAACAGCCATCCACGACGGCCGGTATCCCGGACTCTGAACAGATGACCGCCTCCACTCGTGACATAGAGCGTGCCGAGATCAGCGTCGCCAAAGGTGCAGTTCGTCGGCCGATCCACCGGCACTGGATGCGTCTCCAGGACGCGGCCTGAGGGTGCAAAGACGTAGATCATGGGGCCCGGCCCCGCCTCTTCCCAGCCGGCGCAGGCGATGATATGCCCGTTGGTATCCAGGCACATGCCATCAACACCGCGCTGGACCCCGCGGGCATCCTGTCCGAACGTATGCAGCACCGAATAGGCGCCCAACGTCTCATCCGCCTGCAGGGGATAGGCCCGCAGTTCCCGCACGCCATCATAATCGCTCTGGGCCACGTACAAGGTGCGCTCATCCTGTGACAACAGGATGCCATTCGGGGACGTCGTGTCAGAGGTCATGCGCTTGAGGTCCCAGGTCCCGTCGGGCTGGGGGTCGAGCCGGAGGACCGAGGCATGGTCCAGCTCGCGCTCCTCCTGAGGGCGACCTCGGCCAAATGGATCGGTGAACCAGATACGCCCCTTGCGGTCGATGGCCAAGTCATTGGGCCGGTTGTGCCGGCGCCCCTGCAACCGGTTGGGCAACGGCGTCATCGTGCCATCAGGGTCGAAGCGGGCGATGCAATGGTTCCCGCTCTGGCAACCGTAGAGGCGGCCCTGGGCATCGAACATCAGCCCGTTGGTGCTATGTGTTCCCGTGCGGAACTCCGCGCAGGTGCCGGTTCGTGGGTCATACCGCATGATGCGGTTGGCCGGAATATGGGTGAACAGGAGTGCCTGGCCGTCCCAGGCTGGCCCTTCAGTGGTGCCCCCATAGGGGCCAGCGATAAGTTCGAATGTCCACTCGCTCATGTCTTTCCCTCCCAAGCAATGGTGAACCTTTACATCAGCACATCGTAAGCATTGCGATACACCGAACTAGGCCCAGTGTCATTTACTTTTTCTGGGTCGGCACGGGTATGCCCGGAATTTTCACGTTAACGGAGCCCAAGTGGTTTCGGCTGGTGAAGTACAGGGTTTTCCAGTCGTCGCCGCCGAAGGCGAGATTGGTGGTGGCGGGAGCCCCATGGACGATGCGGCCCAGCTTTGTGCCGCGCGGATCCATGATCCAAATGCCCCCCGTGCCGCCGCAATAGACGTTGCCTTCCATATCCACCTTCATGCCATCGGGGACGCCGGGCTCCTCGCCCCGTAAGTCGGCGAAGACCCGGTCGGTCTGCTTCGCCAGGGTGCCGTTGGGCAACAGGTCGAAGGCCCGAATATGGCGGCGCCTGGAGTCGTTAATGTAGAGCACGCTTTCATCGGGGGAGAAGGCCAGGCCGTTGGGCACGATAAAGTCATCGATGAGCAGGCTGAATGTGCCCAGATCGGGCGTGATGCGGTACACGCCGGCAAAGGTCAGGTCCCACTGCTCGGGTGGCAAGGGATTGGTCCAGGGATCGGTGAAATAGATGCAGCCATCAGATTTCACCACCACATCATTGGGACGGTTGAGGCGCCGCCCCTGGAAGCTATTTGCGATCACCGTCAGGCTGCCGTCGAGCTCTTGCCGGGTGACCCGCCGGCTGTCGTGCTCGCAGGCGAGCAATCGGCCCTGGAGGTCTCTGGTCAGCCCATTGGCCCGGTTCGTCGGCTCCTGGAACACGGATACGCCTTGGCCAGGAACATACTTCATACGCTTATTGTTATGAATGTCGCTGAACAGCAGGTAGCGGTCTTCCTTCCACCAGACTGGCCCTTCTGCGGGCCCCAGGGCACCGCCGAAGCCATCGGCCAACTCCTGGATGGGCTCTGATGTGGAGATGATCTTCTCCAGTTCCGGAGCGAATTGCTCGATTCGCTTTGACGATTGGGGAAACACATTACTGACACCACCAACCATAGCAAGCCCTCCGATCGCAACAGCCATCCTCAACATCTGCCGACGCGAGATACTGTTCTGAACGCTCATGGTGACCCCTCCGTGAAATGTGTTGCGTCCAACGACGAGTAGTAGAGGTCACGACCTGAGGTTCTGGTCGCGACTGGCAGAAAATTGTAGGTTATACGAGACCGGCTGTACCGTCTCTGCTGACAGCACATGTGACATTCCTGAGGTAAACCTGCTGGTGAACCCCAAGCAGTACGCAACTATATCATCAACCGCGGCCTGCGGTATATCTTAAGCGTGCCTAGCCCACAAACCGGGCGCTGCAGCAGCCGAACGCGCTCTGCTTGGATTCTAGACAACTCGTCCAAGAATCGCCGCAAGTATGGATAGATGGACTCCGAGCCATCGACCGGCCGGGCATCGTCAGCGGGGGGAATCGGTCGCCCCGCGGGCTTGCATGTCACGTTCAGTGTGTTCCTCACTTGCCTATG
The DNA here is from genome assembly GCA_046727435.1 of bacterium. Lineage (GTDB taxonomy): Bacteria > Tectomicrobia > Entotheonellia > J063 > CAVPRW01 > CAVPRW01. Next base: position 4,799 of record JBKPCR010000478.1, read on the forward strand.
CTATGCTGCGCTGACCAGAATAGTGACGAGGGGAGCGCCATTGTAATCGACAGCGGAGAGGGACCGACCATGAAGGAACCACACGTGCTCAGGGGGGCCGGATACGGTTTGGCCCTTGTCCTCGCGGGTCTCTGGGTCAGTGCTTGCGCCCAACCTGCGACCAAGAAACCCGATGTCGAGTATGTACCAACGCCGCACAACGTCGTAGGGGAGATGCTGCAGCTCTTGGCGGTGAAGCCGACCGATGTCGTCTACGACCTCGGCTGTGGGGATGGACGCGTGGTCATCACCGCTGCCAAGCGCTATAAAGCTCGTGGTGTGGGGGTCGACATCGACCCCCAACGTATCAAGGAGAGCCGCGCCCACGCCAGTCGGGCTGGTGTGGTCAAGCGCGTGAAATTTCTCCAACAAGACCTGTTCGAGACCGATATTCGCGAGGCCTCCGTCGTCGCCCTCTATCTGCTCCCCCAACTGAATCGGAAATTGCGCCCCAAGCTCCTGAGCGATCTCCGGCCCGGGACACGTGTCGCATCGCATGACTTCGACATGGGGGATTGGCACCCTGATCGGGTCATCTATGTGCGGGGGTCGGCGTATGAGCATACCGTGTACTACTGGGTCATCCCAGCCAACGTCGATGGGGCATGGCAGATGAGCGTGCCCAGCCCCACGGGAGAGCGGCGCTATCTGCTGCGCATCCAGCAACAGTATCAGGAGGTACGCGGCACCGTGAGCGCGGAGGGGGAGGCCATCCTGATCAGCAACGCGACACTGACGGGTGACCACCTGGGCTTCGCTCTGACCACCGGAATCCAGGGGGAAGAGGTGAGGATGTCCTTCGATGGGCGCGTCAGTGGCGATGCCATGCGCGGCAGCGTGGAGGTGCAAGGCGGCACCATGGCAGGTCGGTATGATTGGTCAGCACAACGAGACGGTCGCCATCCTAGCGATATGCGGCAACACTGAGTGGTCCGGTGGATCGCGGCCGAGGACGCACCATCCTCTAGCGTCTGTTCGCTAGGGATGCCACGTATGAGGTCGTTGATGAAGGACGGGGAACGCCGACTTCCGAATTGCCGGTTATCGGCGGCCCGACGCAATTGCACTTTAATGGAGACCCACGCGAACCAAGGTCTGGAGGAGCTGAATCAGGCGGCTGGGGGGCCCAGTGGCTGCTCAGGATCGTATTTGATGAGGCGAGCCGAGTTGAGGACCACGAGGAGAGTACTCAGGTTGTGTAGGATCGCAGCCAGGAAGGGATTGAGCAGACCAAACCCCCCAAAAGCGATGCCTCCGGCATTAACACCGAGGGCTATGCTGTAATTCTGACGAATGACTTGCAGTGTCTGGCGACTGAGGCGCACCGTAGTGGCGACCTGGGGCAGGTTGTCGGACGCGAGCGCAATGTCCGCCGCCTCAATCGCCACATCGGAGCCCACTGTGCCCATGGCAATGCCGACATCGGCCAGGGCTAACGCGGGCGCATCGTTAATCCCATCGCCCACCATCGCCACCCGCCTTCCACGCGCCCGGAGCTCACGGATCAACGCATATTTCTGCTCAGGAGATAATTGTGCCCGCCAATCCTTGAGACCCACCGCTCGTGCCACCACCCGCGCCGTTTCCTCGATGTCTCCACTCAGCATGACCAAATGGGGCACACCCATGGCGCTTAGCTGAGTCACGGCAGACACGGCTTCAGGGCGAACCTTGTCACGCACCCCGATCAGTCCGATGAGCTGGTCCTGATGAGCCACATACATGACCGATTCACCGGCCGCAGTGTAGCTGGCATGCTGCGCTTCCGCCGCTGCTGGCACGGATACGCCGAATTGTTGCAACATCTGTCCAGTTCCGACGAGAATGCGATTACCCGCCCAATCAGCTCGGACGCCACGCCCCACAAGAATTTCGCATTCATCGTGCAGCGGAATCACAATCTGGCGGTCCTGTGCGTATTTCAATACCGCCAAGGCCAGAGGGTGTTGCGAGTGCAGTTCGCCATTCGCCGCTAGTGACAATACCTCGTCCGGTGTGTAGTCGTCCGATAACGCCACTACGCGCTCGACGCCGGGTAGTCCCGTCGTGAGGGTGCCGGTCTTATCGAACACGATAGTATCCAACGTGGCCGCCGCCTCTAGAGGCGTCCCCCCTTTAATCAGAACTCCGCGGCGTGCCCCGTTGCCAATCGCTGCACTCACGGCCGTAGGAGTCGCCAAGCCGGCAGCACAGGGGCAGGCGATGAGCAACATGGTCACGGCGCGGCGGACATCGCGCGTCACTATGAACACGAGACCAGCAAGCGCAAACGAAAAGGGCACGAAACGTGCCGAGAAGCGCTCACCTATCGTCTGGAGCGGTGCGCGCAACTCCTGGGCTTCTTCGACGCGCTGGATGAGCCGGCCGACTGCGGTATCGTTGCCAACTCGGCTTACCCGCACGCGCAGATCGCCTGCCAGGAGCAAGGTTCCAGCATAGACGGTGTCCCCTGGATTGCGAAAGACCGGCATGCTCTCGCCAGTGATCGGGGCTTCATTCACCGTTCCGCTGCGTGCTTCGACGATGCCATCTACGGGGATATATGCGCCCGCGTAGACCGCCACTAGGTCATCTGGCTGTATCGCGTGCAGGTGTCGACGGACCTCAATCGCGCCCATCACCAACCAGACCTCATCGTCACCCATGCTGAGGAGGGCGCGAATGGCTCTTCTGGTGCGGCGCAGCGTCAGTGCTTGCAAGTATTCGCCAAGGTTAAGTAACCAAATGACGGTGAGCCCAGTCACACTCTCGCGCAAGATCAGGCTCGCCAGGGTGGCAGAGCTCACCAGGGTATCGGTTGTCACGCTACTGCCCTTCGTCATGGAGCCGACAGCGCCGCGAAAGAAGGGCAGACCGGATACTAGCGTGGTGATGGCGGTAATCGCCAACAGAGCTGGGTGAGCTGCCAGTGGCCCTGGCCCGGTCACCAGGCGCTTGACGACCAGACCGAACAACACACTGCCTCCCAGGAACAGGCGACGGATATGACCTCTTACTGATGTATCGTCGACCTCATGATCGTGCGCATGCCCGTTAGTACGGCCGGGGCGTATCTGGATACCTAGATGCCGCTGCCCGTCTGACGAACCATTCACGGTTGCATATGCCTCTGGACTAAGTGCTGGGGTGCCGAGGGCGGTGTGCACCATGGCGGCCATTTCTTGTGGGCTCAAATCCGCGTCATAGTACACCAGGAGTCGTCCGGTCAGCGGTGTGGCCTCGACGGAATGGACGCCCGTCATCTGCTGGAGTCTCATTTCGACGGCGGCCGCTTTTCGCGGGCGGCCACGGAGCGCTTCAGCTTCCCAGCGCATCCGGCCGGGCACGGATGAGCGCAGGCGTACCACCATGTTGCGCGGTCGAGGCACGCTGGCGTGTTTATGACACTGTTCCATTGCCTCTCTCCCGGCGATCGAGTTCTGCCTGGGCCTCAGCCGTGATGTCTTCAACATCTTGCCAGGCTTCTTGCGCCGCCGCTTGTACCTGGCGCTGGATCAGCAAGCCCTCGCGGATGATCGCTCGCAACACTGGCCGAAGCGCCCGGCCGATGAGCGGCAGCACAGCCTTGAAGATGGGCACTGAGAGCATTCCCAACACAAAAATTACCGGCCATGAGGTGAGGAGTCCATACAACATCATCGTTTCTCCTCTACAACGGGCGTGTTATCCCACTACTGCAGGTTATTGTGGCAGGGATGCAGCGGTAACAACCCAAGAGACTCCATTCGCACCCCGCACAGAAACGATATGTCTGGCGATCTCCGCCACCCGCACCGCAGCTGCATCGCTCTACGATCAGAGCCGCAGATCAGACAGCCTATGCTGCCCCTATGCCAGCAACCGAGGCACACCACCCATCTTGGCGACTAGCCACCGCACGCCAAGATGCAACGCCACGGAGGTCGTCGCGATGAACGCTGTAGGCAGCCAGATACTTTGGGCTGCCAGCCACAATCCCAGCCAGGCACTCCACGCGGCAAATCCCATCCAGTAGACAAGCAGGGGCGTGAAGCGCACGGTCAGGAGTCCAGCAGTCGCCATGGGAGTGACGATCAGTGATATCACCAACAACACCACAGCGACGAGCCACGACTGCGCTACCGCCAGCGCGAGCAAGAGGACCAGGACTAGCCCCTGTAGCTGTACCGGCACCCGGTGCGTCAGCGTGATGTACGCCCGGAGGGGACGATACCAATGGCCCCATACTGGTACCCCGGCGGACGCAAGGTGATCGCCCTTGGGATCCACATGGGCACGACAGATAGAAGTTTTTCTATGGCGCTGGCTGGGCGTTTCATCCGGCAAGATCTCGCCGACCTCGTGGGTGGGCCGTGGAGCCTGTAGGGCGGCGTGGACCATCGCAGCGATCTCTTGGGCGCTCAGGCCAATGTCATAACGCACCAAGAGTCGCCCAGTCAGGGGCGTGACCTGAGCCGATAGAATACCCGCCATCTGCTGGAGCGTCCTTTCGACTGCGGCCGCCTTCCTGGGGCGGTCGCGCAGCGCCTCAACCTCCCAACGCATCCGGCCGGGCACAGCCGAGCGTAAGCGCAGACCATGTTGGCTGTCCTGATGGCTGCCGACATGTTCATGAGGCTGTCTCATCGCCTCTCGCTTGACGATCGAGCTCCGCCTGAGCCTC
>JBKPCR010000479.1:0-8616 GCA_046727435.1 bacterium
ACCGTGTCCGGATCAGTAATGGTAAGACTACTGATCATACTTGTAACCGGTATCATGGTATCTATTGGGATTGGGACCGTCTTTTCCCTCGTCTACCCGAGGGTAGAAATCGTTTTTAGCCTTGCCTTTCTGTTCATGCTCGTGGGTCTATTGCTTGCCTTGGCCGTTGGAAGGACATATCCGGCAATCTGGCGGAAAAAGCCATGAACTTATCCCACAATTAGCTATTAGCTATGGACCTACATGTAAATCATGGCCATGACAAGAAACGCGTTGAAGCAGCTTGCGAGACGTTCCCAACACACGACCAAGCGGCGATACTTGCTCTGGAACTAGGCAAACATCCGTTCGGCTTGGAAGCGCAGAACATCCTGTTTAATCGGCCTCCCCCGAGGCTTGCGATTCTTCCATACCTGTTTGGAAATCTGGGGCTGGATACCACGTGTGCGGAGGCAATGACGGAGGTCTTTGGCACCATACCCCTTATCCGTCGCCAGAACCTTGAGACGTTTATGTGGTCTGCCTCGTGTGCCCGTTCGTCCCCATTGGCAGGTGTCGTGCAAGCGGACTATGGCATGCCAGCCGCGTCCGTGGCTGTGGATGAGGATGCCTTTGCCTTTCCGGCCAAAGGCGACGCCTGCCCCGCCTCCTTTGCCAGGCGGAAAAGGCGCTATCAACCGCCGTATTGCCACTGCATTAGCCCGCGTTCCTCCACGCCACTTAACCCCTCGAATGTTCCGGCCATCGTGCTCTCCTGAAACAATGGAGGGCACTATAACATGGTAAGTCTGTGAATGGGATAGATTCATGAAAGGTCCTTGGGTACGAGCCACGCTTTTCGTTGTAGTGAGCGACTTGCTGGTGATCTTCCTTTGCGCATGTGCCTTACCAGCCATACAGGAGAACCATCAATACTATACATATATCGTCAAGACTACTATTAATGATTGCCAAGCCAGAAATGGCCAGTATGAACCTGGTGGGGTGTCCCTCGTCAATTGCGTCTTACCGCGCAGAATGAAGGAAGGAAGAAGAAAAGTAGGCCCCATTTCAAGGGCTGAGCTATGGCCTATTTTGACAAGCGTTTATGATTACTTCTTCAGTGCAGGCACAGAGAGGCAAGACTACGGTCTATACTCCTATGTACTCTTTCCTGTTCGGTCGCCGCGAGCAGAGCATTTTTTAGAGGAATTGTTCAGGACTACTGACTATGTGGTAAACGACCTCATCGACTTGAAACACCTTAATGTTATATATCTTCCTACGGAGGCAGTGAATCTGGCCTATTTGACATCCAAGATCCAGGATGGTGCCGCTCCACCAGCAGCCCCGTTTGTCACCTCGCTCTATAATTACCCTCTATCCCGAAAGCTTCTCGCACAATTTTGTACCGCACCCGCTGAGGTCATTCGTGATCTTTGTGCAACTGATCTCTCACGTGGGCCTTACCTGTTTACATATGCACGCCCGGTGCGCAACCTCTCGCCGGTGCCACCGCCGTATCTGGTCTTGGACTTAAGCGATGTGCACATACGCGCATTCGGCGAGTTCATCGCCGCATACAAAGCACAGGTCAAGCGTCCTGACTATTCGGATCGTGAGCGAATCGATGTGCTGCGTCTTCGTGTGCTCAACATTGTGCTGACTGCAGCCGACTGGATAGCTCCAACTAAAAGCGCGATAGCCGATATTCTTCGTATGGCCAAGGGAGAAGGTAGCTCCCAGAATTACTGATCCGGTCATACAGATTTAAAGTTGGCCCTCCAGGCGCAAACGCCGGAAAATTTACGGTAACGACTCTGGCTGAAAACTAAGCTCGACTTTTGCCCTTTTTCCCATCTGACTGCGGGACAGGAGTTGGGAAATCGGACCTTTTATGGTGAAATGCTGCAACGGTATCTGTTACCCAGGCAACAGCTCCTGCCATAGAAGGTCGACAGCGATGAACGTTCCCGCGTGTGCCATGCCGCTACTCAGTATGTTTCGACCCGCGTTCGCGGCGCTCTCATGATCAGGACCTCTCCTCTGAGTTTCGCTCTAAAAGTGCGTCACCGGCATCGGCAGTCGGCACGCCATTGGTGTGAGCGAAGCCAAAGACGATGCAGGCGTTCTGCCCACAACGTCCTCTTGCTCGGCCCCCCTGGGGCGGGCAAGTCGATGCTGGCACGGCGGCTGACCACCATCCTCCCGGCTATGACCATGGCCGATGCCCTCGAGACGACGCGCATCCACCGCGTCGCGGGCCTCACTGGCGGCCGTATGGCAACTGCCGACCTCACCGGCGTGGAGTCAATCCACGCGGCGCATGGTGCCGAAGCGACTCCATACCGTACGCTGGATCGTGACCGCGAGTCCTGAGAGGACCGTGGGGGGTAGAGGGATCATCACGGCTCACGGATGGTGGAGGTGGGAATAAAACGACAATGAGAAGGCTTTTCAGGAGCATAGGTCTCGAATCAACCCAGGAGCGAAGGTCGAGGGCATCCGGGGGACGCCGCGATGTGGCCGACCTGGAATCTGTGACCAGCGAGGTGGACGTCCGTCATGCAGGTAATGATGGTCTCCCTGGCCTGATCGGTGTCAGCCTGCACGGTTCCTGGTCACTCCCTCCCGAATCCTCCAGCTCACGCCGCTGAGGGGGGCCTTGCGGGGCCGCTGACTTCAGGGGATGGCGATGGTGGCAGTGGCATGTGATCACGCTCGCCGCGGGGTGTCCCTTGCTGGCTGCCGCCCGTTGTCCATCCAACGGTGAGGATCTCCAAAAACCTCTGTGTCAGGCAAGAGACGTGTCAGGCAGGGCTGCCTCAACAGTAGCAGGCAGACTGTCAGGGCTGATATCAGCCCCTACGACAGCTGCGGCCATGGGAGCAGGCGAGGCAGGTGGTGTGGGCGAACACACTACACAAGGCACCTGTGCCGGGTGAACGAAGCGATGGGGGCCATACGGTGATTCCCGGGAATTTTCGGGCAGGCTCATACATCTTCTATAGACGACAACAGCATGCGTCGTTGAAACGCAGGAGTGATGTCAGGAAGGAGCCCAGCCATGCGTCTGAGTTTGCCCCTCGCCCTTTGGGTGGTCCTGCTGGTGACCGCCAGTGCGGCCGCCCATGGCCGTGTGTTCGTCAGTGCCGGCGGCGGCGCGCCTATCCACCGGATCACGGTGGTGCCATCTGCGGTCGTCGTTGCACCAGGTTTCGTGGCCGTCTCGGCGTTCCACGGCGTCCCACACGCAGCCCTCGTGATCACCCCGCCGCGCGCCATCCGCCCAGGCATACCCGTCATCGTGACCCGCCCGTCAGCCACGTTCTTCCCCCAGACCGTCGTGGTCTCACGGTCTGTGCCGGGGGCCTTCCCGCACCGCCTCACCGTTCCACCAAGGCGCGTCGGGCCCAAGGTGATCCTGGTGGTACCTAACGGTTCGACACGTCAGCGCTGACTGGCAACCGGACGCCAGCGCCCACGGGCTGACGTGGATCAGGCCCTCACGTGGTCGCCTGGTGAGCCCTGCGAGATCATCCTGGCAGGGCGGCCACTTCCCAGGCAAATGGCAATCAACACCCGGCCAGGCCGTCGGGTACACCGGAGGAGACAAGCTTGTGGCATCGCTGGAACACCGTCCCTACGTGGTGGAAACACGTGATGCGGGTGGTATTGGTAGCCGTGGTCGTGTGCGTGTCAGCCTGCACCACGCCTGGTGGCTCCAGCTCGACACCTGCAGGCCAACCCCCTGATGGAGGGCAGGTGAGGCCGCGGGGGCCAGGCGGCTATTGAGACAAGACCGTGCGATCAGGGGGGAGTCCCTGGCTGGCGGTACCCCGCTGGGCCTCCAGCCATGGAAGATTTCCACACGCCCCTGCTGTGACCATGGTGCAGTCATGCCTGTTGCAGGCGGACTGACCATATCTCCAGCCGGGGCGGGTAAGTCGATGTTGGCGCGGCGGCTCACGACCATCGTGCCGGGGATGTCCCTGGCCGAAGCCGTTGAGACCACACGTATCCATAGTGCTGCTGGCCTCACCGGCGCCCGCACCGCCCTGGTCACGAGGCGCCCGTGTCGTGCTCCGCATCACACCATCTCGGATGCGGGGCTGATCGGCGGGGGCCACGTGCCGATGCCGGGTGACGTGTCGCTGGCCTACCATGGCGTCGTCTTCCTGGATGAACGGCCCGCGTTTTGTCGTCATGTGTTCGAGGTCTTGCGCCAGCCGCTGGAGAACGGCGTCACAAGCATCCAATCTCCTGCCCATCCTTAATATCCCTCTGTTGGCCCCGCTCGCCACACCGGCGACGCGCATGCCTACCACGGCACGTGGTAGGCTTTGAGGCAGGGGCTGTGCCGGAGGCGCCGTTTGACGACCATTCTCAGCCTGTCGCCCCGTCGCCCGCCGCCTCCCCTGAGTCGCCTTCGGCATAGCGCTGCGGGTGGCTGTGACCGGCGATAAAGACACCGCAGTCGTTCACCACGAAGCGAAACCAAGTCCCGTTGTGTCATGTGCACCTGCCAAGGCGAGTTTCGGTTTGCCCTTCCCTCTCGTTGGACGGGCTAGAGCAGCGCTATCGCACTGCCAAAGCCCTGATGGCATGCAGCCGCTCGCGGCTGGTCTGGTCCATCGCCCAAGCCCAATGTGCTGGTCGTACCGTGATATTTGGTATACTTATTGCATTAGCACAAATTATACCGTATAATGCCTCCCATTGGATGCTCAGCCGCAGGCCTCGCCACCACGGGCAGCTCCTGAGGAGGTCGAGCGCTGACCAGATCACCGGGGCAGATCCGCAAGAGCCGCTCGGAGGATGAGCGATGCCAGCTCATCCTGGGTTCGAAGGGAGGTATCCCATGGGTTATGAAGCCAAGCTCAGCCTCACGCAGGCGCCAGTCCTGGCCCTCAACGCCGCCCTCCTCCAAGCCATCAAGCTGCTCCCGATGGCGCGCCAGGAACTCGTCAATACCATCCAGCAGGCGCTCATGGAGAACCCGATGCTGGAGGAGGTGGCCGTCGAAGAGGACGGCGATCCCCCGACCGTGGAGCAGGATGCCCCCGGCCCTGCCGACGCCGCCGACGGCGTGAAGGACGGCGCCGAGCTGTACGACATCAACTGGGCGACGTACGTCCCCGAGGACTGGGAGTGGAAGGGCGTGGCTTCCGCGGAGTACGAGGAGCACGTCGCCTTCGAGAACACCGTGCGCACGCCCATGACTCTCCAGGAACACCTGCTCACGCAGCTCTTGACGGCCACTAGTGATACCTGTGAGCGCCGCGTCGGGGCCTTCCTGATCGGCAATATCGACGAGGAGGGCTACCTGCGCTGCGAGCTCGAGGAGGCGGTCGCTGCCACGAAGACGAACCGCGGCACCGTCGAGCGGCTCTTGGGCATCATCCAGTCCTTCGACCCTACAGGGGTGGGAGCACGCGACCTGCGCGAGTGCCTGCGGCTGCAGGTCCACGCCCTCGGGCTCGAGGGCTCGCTCCTCGACACTCTTGTCGCCGACTACCTGCCCCAGATCGGAGCCCGTGGGCTGCCGCACCTGGCCGACCTCGCCAAAGAAATCACCAAGCGCCTGAACCTCGCCCCCAAGGAGGTGGCGCTGGCCCTGCAGCTGTTGCACACCCTCGACCCAAGGCCGGGGCTGCGCTTCGACAGCGCGCCCTCCGAAACCATCGTACCGGACGTCGTCGTCATGAAAGCGGGCAACGACTACCAGGTCCTCCTGAATGACGAGGGCATCCCGCGGCTGCGCATCAGCGCCACCTACCGGCCCCTGCTGCGACGAGGCCGGCCCGAGGAGAAACACTACCTGGGTGAGAAGCTGCGCGCAGCCATCGAATTCATCCGCAGCATCGAGCAGCGCCGGCAGACCCTCTACAAAGTGGCCACCAGCATTGTCACCTTCCAGCGCGAGTTCTTCGAGCGTGGCCTGGCGCACCTCAAACCACTGGTGCTCAGGGACGTGGCCGAGGACATCGGCATGCACGAGTCCACCGTCAGTCGCATCATCACCAACAAGTACATGGACACCGAGCGTGGCCTTTTCGAACTCAAGTACTTCTTCCACAGCGGGATCGAGACCGACAACGGCGAGAGGCTCTCCTCGCTGACTGTGAAGGAGCGCATCAAGCAATTGGTGGCGGCGGAAGACCTGGCGAAGCCGCTCACCGACCAGCAGCTGGTCGAGCGTCTCGCGGCCGAGTCCATCAAAATTGCGCGGCGCACCGTGGCCAAGTACCGATGCGAGCTCAAGGTTCCGCAGGCCAACCACCGCAAACGTCTGCGCGAGCTGTAGGGCATCCGTGAGAGTGGACGGATGAGGTCATGAGAGGGGCGACTTGGGAGGTGTTGAGACCAGACAGCGAACACGCAGGTCGGGCAGGGGCGCGCGTGATCGCCTCAACCGACTCCTGCTGGCTTACAGGAGTCGAACATCGCTGCTGCCACGGCGACTCACCACCATCCTCCCGGCCATAACCCTCACCGAAGCCCTTGAGACCACCCTCATCCAGCGCGACCCCGGCCTCACCGGCGACCGTATGGCGTTGGTGACGACGCGCCCGTGTCGCGCGCCCCACCATCCCATCTCGGATGCGGGGCTGATCGGCGGGGCCACGTGCCGATGCCGGGTGACGTGTCGCGGGCGCACAACGGTGTGCGCTGCCTGGATGCACGGCCCGCGTGCCGCCGCCACATGCTGGAGGTGCGGCGCCAGCCCCTGGAAGATGGCCTCCTCTCATAACCATTGCGAGCATATCGCGGACATCATGGCGCTGGCCGTGCTAGCGAAGAGGGTTGCTGACTGATCCTTGACGGTCTCAGGAGGGTACTGAACCGATCATATCTCTCGCCAGTCGGCTGGCCGCTCAGTGCATCTATTGCCCATGAGCCATGACGCCCTCACAATCGCGGGTGTCCAAGCAACCACTCCCGCCAGCGGTACCGCTTATGCTCCGCCGAAACCGACGGCACCATTTCACAGGCGGCTCACGAAGGGAGCACTCCTGGGGACTCTGCCGCAAATTTTCATTTGAGGCAGACAATTTGTGGTATGGTCTCTCCTTGTGCTCCACGGTAAATCGAGAGGGAGAGAGACGATGGCGGTCGGCTTCAAGGGGGCCCATTTCCCCAAGGCTATTATTCTCAGGGGCGTTCGCTGATGTGTGGCGTATCCACTGCGCACGCGCCATGTCGAAGCACGCATGCAAGAACGCGGCGTGTCGGTCGATGACGCGACGATCAACTGGTGGGTCGTGACATAGAGTCCGCAGCTGCAGGGGGCCTTTCCCCCCCCGCAAGCGACCCGTATGGCTCAGCTGGCGCATGGGCGAAGCCTATCTCCGCATCAAGGGCTACTGGTATGATCGTTATCGTGCCATGGATACGAGCGGGCAAGCCATCGATTTTCTCCTCACGGCATACCAGGAGGAACCGGCGGCCAAGCGCTTCCTCACCAAGGCGATCCGCCGCCACGGCGGGCCTGAAAAGGTCGCGATTGACAGCAAGGAGGCCAATGCCATCGCGATTCGGCACTATAATGTCGAGCACGGCACTGCAATCGTCCTCTGGCAGGTCAAATAATTGAACAATATCGTCGCACAGGATCACCGAAGAGTGAAGCAGGTGACACGGCTCAGGTTAGGGGGCACTCGTGCGACGCCGCTCAAAGTATGCTGGCCGGTATTGAGCTCATGCGCATGATTTAGAAGAGACAGCGCGTGGTCAAGGCCGGAGAAGAGGACCGCCCTGCGGCCGCATGGTTCGACGCCCTGGCCGCCTCACCCCCCCCTGACAGGGGCACCTACATCGCCACGCAAAGCGTGCGACAACACCAAGCGAGGACGTCGATGATCAACGACCTCTGGTACAAGAACGCGGTGATCTACTGCTTGTCTGTCAGCACCTACATGGATGCCAATGGGGACGGGATCGGCGACTTCCAGGGGCTGACCCGCCGCCTGGATTACCTGCATGGGCTCGGCGTCACCGCCATCTGGCTGATGCCGTTCCAGACCTCCCCCCATCGCGACGACGGCTATGACGTGTCCGATTATTACGGCGTCGATCGACGCTACGGCACGTTTGGCGACTTCGTCGAGTTCACGCACGGGGCACACCAGCGCGGCATCCGCGTCATCATCGATCTCGTGGTGAACCACACCTCGAACGAGCACATCTGGTTCCAGGAGGCGCGGCGCGACCCCCATTCGAAGTACCGGGATTGGTATGTCTGGTCGAAGAAGAAGCCGCCGCGCGCGCAAGAAGGCATGGTGTTTCCCGGCGTGCAGAAGTCGACCTGGAGCTACGACGAGCAGGCGAAAGCGTGGTACTTCCACCGCTTCTACGACTTCCAGCCGGACCTCAACACGTCAAACCCAGAGGTGCAGGCCGAGATTCTCAAGATCATGGGCTTTTGGATCCAGCTCGGCGTCTCCGGCTTCCGCATGGATGCGGTGCCGTTCATCATTGCCACCAAGGGTCCTCAGGTGAAGAAGCCGGAAGAGCAATACGACATGCTCCGCAGCTTCCGCGAATTCCTGCAGTGGCGGCAGGGCGACTGCATCATTCTCGCGGAAGCCAACGTGTTGCCGGAGACCGACATGGAATATTTCGGATCGGCCGGCG
>JBKPCR010000480.1:0-6352 GCA_046727435.1 bacterium
GGGCGACGTGGGCGAGGTCATCGCGCGCGACGGTGAACGGAGTGAGGGGAGTGAGCAGCCGGGAGATCAGCCGGGCGAGCAGGTCTATGAGGCCGAGATCTCGGTGGACGAGCTGACACGCATGATGCTCGAGGACTTGGCACTGCCATGGCTTGAAGAGAAAGATCAACAGGAAATCACCACCACCACCTACAACTTCGACGAGGTGCGACGGAAAGGCTCGATGGCCAACATCGACAAAAAGCGTACCTTGCTCGAAAATCTCAAACGTCATGCCGCCCATAAGGAGCCGAAAGTCGGGGCGTTTCGCGATGCCGACCTGCGCTTCAAGGTGTGGAGCGTGCGCGAGGAGCATCACTCCAACGCCGCCGTGTATCTGTTGATGGACCGCAGTGGCTCGATGACCACCGAGAAGAAATACATCGCCAAGAGTTTTTTCTTCTGGATGGTCCGCTTCCTTCGCCTCAAATATAAGACCGTGGACACGGTGTTCATCGCCCACGACACCGAGGCGCAGATCGTCCCCGAGCACGATTTCTTCACCATCAGCAATAGCGGTGGTACGATGTGTTCTTCCGCCTATCACATGGCACTAGAGCACATCCAGAAGACCCACCCGAAATCGCAGTGGAACAACTATGTGTTTCACTTCTCCGATGGCGATAACTGGGAGGAGGATAATCGACGTTGCCAGGAGCTAGTCACCCAGCTTCTTGACCATACCGCCATGGTAGGTTACGGCGAAATTCGCTATCGTGATGAGGCCACCTTCTACGGTTGGGTGAAGTCCTTCAATCCGGCGTGGAGTACTTTGCACAAAGAGCTCAGCGGCATCACGCATCCGCGCTTTGTCACAACCGCCATCAAGCAGAAAGAAGACGTATATCAGGCGTTGCAGACGTTCTTTGGCAGGCATGAGGGAGCGAACGCTGCCCCTATGCCTTCGTAGCAGTCTACGCACAGGGCACAGACGCAAGCACCCCCAAGCCGCATGCATACGTCAAGTGTTGGGCATACCGTCAGGGGCAGGGGCGATCGCGGTGCTCGCTCCTGCTTTATGACGCCTCGCCGGAGTTCTCATCTACCGACTCCGTGGCCACATCGGTCACCTCACCACCCAGATAGCTCCCCTCTTGAGTCAGCTGGGCCTGTGCCTCGGTGGCTTGTGAGCGTCGGTTCGCGCCGATCAGCTCCGGTTCATGTGCCTTCCCACCTTCGAGAATGGCATCGGCGAGCGTCCCCGTAATCAGCCGAATGGAGCGGATGGCCTCGTCATTGCCTGGAATAACGTAATCGACGTCCCCCGGATCACAATTCGTATCCACAATGGCGATGGTAGGGATGCCCAAACGTTTGGCCTCACGGAGGGCAATGCGTTCCTTGCGCGTATCGATGGCGAAGAGGGCATCTGGCAAACGATCCATCGTTTTGATGCCCAGCAGGAAGCGCTCGAGCTTCTGCCGTTCCTTGCGTAACTGCATGGCTTCTTTCTTGGGACGCAGATCGAGCTGGCCCTCCGCTTCCATGTGCTCCAGCTCCTGAAGTCGCTGGATGCGTTGGCGGATGGTGGCAAAATTAGTAAGCATACCGCCCAGCCAGCGTTCGGTTACATAAAACATACCACAGCGCTGGGCCTCTTCGGTGACGGCTTCTTGGGCTTGGCGCTTAGTGCCGACGAACAGAAAAGTCCCCCCATCGGCCGCGAGGCGCCGTACGATATCAGCAGCCTGACGCAATTGCCGGAGGGTCTTTTGCAGGTCGATGATGTAGATGCCGTTGCGCGCGCCGTAGATATACCGCTTCATCTTGGGGTTCCAGCGCCGCGTCTGATGCCCAAAATGCGTCCCAGCCTCCAGCAATTGCCGCAAGGTCACGGTCGCCACACTGTCTCTCCTCCCTTATGCATGCCTCCAACCCATGGCAGCGGTACCCGAGGCTCCCCGAGAGCTCCCAGGCATAGGGGTGGGCGTCGACCCACCCCCCCCACACTTAGCCGAAGCGCTTCGATACCATGTCCCAATTGACATTGCCCATGAACGCGTCGATGTATTTTGCGCGTTCGGTCGCCTTGAAATCGACGGTGTAGGCATGTTCCCACACATCCATGATCAACACTGGCTTAAAGCCGGCGATGTGTCCGACCTCGTGATCGCCAACCCAGTGATTGGTCAGGGCTTTGGTGTTCGGATCCTGGAACATGATAGCCCAGCCAATACCGCGCATGAGCCCGGTGTTCTTGAAATCCGCCTCCCAGGTTTCATAGCTGCCATAGCATTCCTGGAGTTTCTTATACAACGCCCCATCTTTGCTCAGTGGGGCGGTCGATTGCAGATTGTCGAAATAGTATTCGTGCAGGACCATACCGTTATACTCAAAGCCCAGGCGTCGCTTCAATTCGGCACAGTCGGGGGTATTATTCTTACCATCCTTAATCATCTGGGCAATGGTGTCATTCAGGCGGTTGGTGTTCGTCACATAGCCTTGATACAGGGCGAAATGCACGTCGAGCTGATCCTTGCTGAGGCCTTTCAAATTAAGCGTCCAGCTTTTGGCGGAGTATGCCATGAGTATCCTCCCCTTCTCTCGTCATGAAACGATCCTCGCCGTGGTTTCCATGGCGCATCACTGTCACGTGGCCTGTCGTCAACATCCCCTGCAAAAACGCGTTATAATCGGAGCCACCTTGATTCATGCGGCCATCGCTGTGCGATGGCCAACATGGCCAGATCGCCCGAGAGCCACTCCGCAGTCTAGAAGTGGAGTAGCGTATATTGGCTCGGATACAGAGCTGCATTATACTGATAGTGCCCTGCGCCTGGCAAGGGAAAGCCGCAAGGGAGGGCTCTACGATGGTCTCTGAGCCACCTAGGCGGAAGCAGTTGACTTCGACTCAGGAGATTCCCACAAGGAAAGGTGCAGACCAGTGGTGGTTGATGAGTAGTGGAGGATGATCGACAAGGGAGTGCCCCATGATAAAAATTTACACTAAAACAGGAGATGCAGGCGAAACCAGCTTGTTCGCTGGCGGCCGGGTCCACAAAGATGCGGCCCGCGTCGAAGCCTATGGCACCGTGGATGAGCTCAACGCCTGTCTGGGCATGATCTGCGCCCAGCTGGCGAACGACGACGTGCTGGAGTGCTTACGGCGCATTCAAACCGAGCTCTTCGATCTTGGAGCCGACCTGGCCACCCCTCTGAGTGCGACCACCCGCAAAGAGATCCCCCGCGCCCGCGAGGAGCAGACGACCCGCATGGAGGGGTGGATCGATCAGTATTCCGAGGGATTACCAGCGCTGACGCAGTTCATTCTCCCCAGTGGCTCGTTGCCGGGCGCCACCCTGCATTTCGCCCGCACAGTATGCCGGCGCGCCGAACGCCAGGTGGTAACGTTGAGTCGGGAGGAGGAGATCAACCCCGAGATCATCCGCTATTTGAATCGGCTATCCGATTTGCTCTTTGTGTTGGCGCGTGTGGTCAATCAGCGCGCACAGATACCCGAGACGACCTGGCAGCCATAGCACCTTATCTAACTGGGCGTGCTACCACTTCGAAGCCGACGAGCACCTCGCTCTTCATAGGGATGAGAAACAACCGCGGCACGCGAATGTTGTATTCGTGCATGTCCAGGTGGATTCGTCCCCGAGCTGTGACGCGCTCGTCGGCAATACTGACGGTCGTCGGCACCTTGACGTCGCGGGTGACCCCATGCACCGTAAGCTTGCCTTGCAGGACCAGGTCCCAGGTGCCCTCGCCCGCTGCGGCTTGTGGGGTCAGCAGCTCGTCCACGCGAAACTCGATGGTCGGGAAGCGCTCCACCTCTAAGAAGTCTTGGCGCATGTCGGCATCCCGCTCGGGATGACCGGTGGCCAGGCCTGCCGCCCCGATGGTCGCGGTGGCATCGGCGAGCTGAGGTGGAGAGCGCCGTTGGAGGGTGAATCGACCTGTGAGCTGTTGCGTTTCTCCGCGGAAACGGTGCAAGCGTGCATCGGCATCGAACCAGACGCGGCTCTCAGCCGGATCGAGGCGGAACAGCATGGGAGCGTCGCTGGCTGCGAAGGCGACACTGTACACGACCCCCCATAAGATCAGCCCCAACATGAACGCCACACGACTCACCACGTCCTCCTTCCGGAGGTACCTCACAACCAGTTAATGAGTGCTGTGCTGGCAGGAGCTTCGTGGACCATGCCCTCTGCTCAGCACGCAGAATGCCCGACGTATGGTTCTCCCGTCCCGACTGGCTCACACGTCTTG
This sequence comes from bacterium, assembly GCA_046727435.1. Lineage (GTDB taxonomy): Bacteria > Tectomicrobia > Entotheonellia > J063 > CAVPRW01 > CAVPRW01. The sequence continues at coordinate 4,255 of JBKPCR010000480.1, forward strand.
GCGACTTGTGAGGATTCTGCTATCTTAAACGGCGCATACGCAAAATTGCCCCTGTGGTCTCTGCTCATCTCTCGTGGAACGAGCGACGGCTATGGTGGATGACAACACCCGTCTGCGTCACAACATGGTGACGCAGCAACTGATCAAGCGTGGCATCGAGGATCCCCGCGTACTTCAGGCTATGCGCGACACCCCACGGCACCGCTTTGTGCCGGCGCGCCATCGTACTATGGCATACGAGGACATGCCTCTGGCGATCGGCCATGAGCAAACCATCTCACAGCCGTTGATGGTGGCGATGATGACAGCGGCGCTGCAGTTATATGGCCATGAGCGTGTCCTGGAGATCGGCACAGGTTCCGGTTACCAGGCGGCGATCCTGTCCCGCCTCGCTGTCGTGGTGTTCTCGATCGAACGCATCCCCGAGTTGGCCGCCCAAGCCCGTGCCACATTAGCCATGGCTGGGATTATGAACGTCCATGTGTTTGTTGGAGATGGGAGCTTGGGGTTGCCGGAACATGGGCCCTACGATGCCGTTGTCGTCACCGCCGCGTCCCCAAAAGTTCCGCCGGCATTGGTCGACCAACTGAAGCCGGGTGGGCGACTGATCATCCCTGTGGGAGATCGGTATGAGCAAACGCTCATACGTCTAACGGCGACAAGCAATGGGCCCCAGGTCGAGCGTCTCGGTGGCTGCCGGTTCGTTCCTCTGATTGGCCAACAGGGCTGGCTTAGAGGCGAGATACCACAGACGGAGGGTCCGTAAGTGCTCGCTCAGCGCTCACACACGTGGGTAGGCGTGAAGAGGAAAGTGGGGACTGCGCCACGTGTGCTCCTTCTAACTCATCGCCTTCATGACTAGAGCCGTTAGGAGACGACTGGTTGCCCCTGACATGAGCTGGGGGAAGCACGCCATCGGCCGCTCCCCCATGCCCGGCATCACTAAAGGCGACCGTTAATTCTCTTTATTCCTTACCAGCGGAACCCCATTTGGACTGGAATTCATCGCCTGCGAGCTTGTAGTAGTCCGCATTCTTTTCGATGAAGGACCGCCATTTATCCGGCGTGTCATCAGCCGTAAAGATCGCGGTGACGGGGCATTCAGGTTCACACACACCGCAGTCGATGCAGGTATCGGGATCGATGTAAAGTTGCTCGGCGGCGTCGAATTCTCCCTCTTCCGACGTGGGATGGATGCAATCGACCGGGCATACCTTCACGCAGGCGGTGTCCTTTACGCCGATGCAGGGTTCGGCGATGATATAGGCCATGTCTCCAGCTCCTTATGCAAGGGTACTTGACGTCCCACCAGAAGATTTCACTCTTATTGTACCAAGATCCCCAACACTTGCCAAGCTTTTTGCCTGCCACAACTGACGGCGAAGCGGCTTGACACTTGACTTATACACACCTTAACAGCCCTGTCAACTCAGCCGTCGCCTCGCGGGTTGCCCGCCTACTCTCCAGGCCTCATGACCAACGGCTCGCCGACGGTCGCCCAGTAGGGGAGGGAACAACCAGAACCACCAGATCCGCCACTAACGTCATCCACAGACCTAAGCAGAAGAGTTCTACACTACTGAGATGCCCACATTCATAGACTACCAACGAAGAGGTACTTGGCGCAGGACCGCAAGCCGCCGGTACTGTAGCACACCTGGAATATCCAGGCAACACAGAGCCGTACCTGCAACAATCGCCGTTGAACACTCAGATTTGTGGAGTAGAATAAGAGACTCGTGGAGGCCTCGTCCGGGCTGATGAACCTCTAAGTGTAGGGCCAAGAGGCAACTGCGACGCTACCGACAGACGGACATGTATCCAGCGTGTGAACAGGGGGTGAAAGGGTATGGCGGTACCATCGATGGAGAACGAGATGGATTCCGATACGTACCAAATGGCCGTGCGCCAACTCGACCTGGTAGCCGAGCGTCTGGGCCTCGAGCGCGACATCCTAGAGAGGCTGAAGCTGCCACAGCGCTGTATGGTGGTGAGCGTACCGGTGCTGATGGATAACGGCGAGACGCAGGTGTTCATCGGGTATCGAGTCCATCACAACCTCGTCCTTGGACCAGGGAAGGGGGGCCTGCGCTATCAC
>JBKPCR010000481.1:0-11672 GCA_046727435.1 bacterium
GTTCCAGGTCACCACGGCCTTCTGATTCTTGTTGGCGATGAAGGCCGGGGCGATATCGGAGTCGGATGTGTTGACCACCTTCAACTCCGACTCCTTGACGCCATGCATCTCGAGGGCGCGGGCCAGGAGATAATGGCTCACTGATAGTTCCACCAGATAGACCTCAGCGCCCTTGAGTCCCTTCACATCAGGGATGCCGCGGACAAGAAGCGCATCGTTGCCGTTGGAGTAATCCCCCACAATGACCACCGTGGTATCGATCCCTGACTTGGCCGGCATGGCCAGAGCCTCCATATTGGTCATGACCGCGGCATCGACCTTGCCAGCCACAAACGCCTCAACACTGGGGATGTAGTCCATCTCCACCACGTCGATGGCGATCTTGTAGCGATCGGCCCATTTCTTGAGGATGCCATGATCCTTGGCGTAGTACCATGGCATCCAGCCTGCGTAGATGCTGACCGCAAGCGTAAATCTGTCTTTGGCGAGCGCCAGAGACGGGAGCGCCGTGACCGTGAGCACAGTGACCACCAGGGCGGCAACCAGCGAACGGACCTTCGGCATGGCCTTCCCTCCTTGCGAGTGTCGTGTGGGGTATGGCATCAAGAATGCCCGTAAGGAAAAGGTGTCGAAGCTCAGATCTTCGGCACATCCTCAGCTTGCCTGGGAGCTGTGCCGGTCTTCGCCTCGCGCTCGGCCTTACGAGCCGCGAGCATGGCATCGAAGTCGTCGTCGACCGATGAGGACCGCCCCGCCGCGGCGTACTCGGCGTCCTGGGATCGCACATCAGTACCAGCCAGGCGTTCGCTCACGCGTGCCTTGGCGGCGAGTTCGCGATTCGCCTGCATCACGGCGTCGAGCGGGCCACGGTCGATGCTTGCCTGCATACCCTGCAACCGCCGGTTGAGATCGATGATCTTCTGATTCGACACAAAATCCGCCATCGCCTGGGCCTTTTGGCCCGGCAAATTTTGGATCTCGGCTTGCAGAGTGGTGAGTTGGCGCTCAAATCCGTGCATGCGGTCCTCCTGCACCTTCACATCGTCGGTGAGTTCTCCCTGACGCACCTCGATCTGTTTGATGCGTCCCTGGAAACGTTCGAAGGCGGTCTTATGTTTCTGCAGCTCCTCGGCGTCACCCGCTTGCTGGGCGCGCTCGTACATCGTCAGGGCCCCATCCCGCTTGACACCCAGGTCCTTCAGTTCCTTGGCTAGGGCTTCGCTCTCGAGGCGTTTCTCTTCGAGGACAGTCTCCAGCTGCCCGAAGGCATCGAAGAGGTCTTCGTAGCGGCGAATCATCTGGTCGCGATGTAGATCAAAGGCATCCGCGATGCCCTCAGTCGAACCAGTGAACATCCGATCGGCAGCTCGGACCAAGCCAAGCTGTTTGCGCAGTCCGTAGAAAGTGATGAGGCGCCAGAACGCTTGGAATAACCCCCTCTGCTCATCTGCCATCGCGATTCCCCCTTTCCGCCTAGTATTACACGCCATACATACTTCACCGGCTACGCGCCCCCCCTCACAGCCCTTCCCCTCGAGGGGGAGGGTTCGGGTGGGGGTGAAACGCCGACGCACGGTACTTAGACATCGAGATACTCCTCGTCGGCCCGCGTGTTTTCGCCGCCGAAGCCCCGCAGCCGCTGCTCCACGCGCCGTGCGGCTTCAACGGCTCTTTCTAGATGTGACGCGGCGTCGCTTGCGAAAGCCCCCTCGCTTGCCCCCCGCCCAACCAGGTCAACGACCTCGAGATGTGCCGTCTCAAGCGCCGTTTCCAGTTCATTGAGCTGGGCGATGAGGGCACGCAGCTCCTCCTCACCCTGGCGATATCTGTCGAGGCGCTTCGTATGGGCCTCGATGTTACGCTCGAGGCTCTCGGCTGTGCCCTCTTGTTGGCGCTGGATGATCCACTCCTTACGCTCCTGCTCCAGGGTGTCCACATCGACCCGTTGCAAGGCCTGGAAGAGGTTGAGGGCTCTCCTGAGGATCGTGACGCCGTGGCGGTAGGTCTCCTCCGCCAGGACGCGAAACCGCTCAGCACTGGCGTTCCGCTGACCAGTGCGCTGCTCAACGAGAAACTGGTGCAACTTGTGATAGGCGACGTTGAGCTCCTGGGCCTCCTTCGCCCCGGCGGTAAAACCAGCCTGTCGGCAGGCGAGGGCGAGATCATCAACCTCACGGCGTTCATATTCGTCCCGCAAGGTACGAAGCTCATGGATGTGTTGCTCGACCAGCTTGTCGCCACGACCAATATAATTGATCACCCAGGCCGCAGCGCTGATGAAGCCAAAGCCCAACGTGGCCATGAGCGAGGCTGGACTCAAGTCAATTGCTACGCTCCACAGCGCCGCCACCGTGGCCAGCGCAGCGGGTAAGATCGTAGCCGGATGTTGCAGCGTGTCCTGCAAGATGGCACGCTGCACGGCCCTCGGGGTAAAGTCCTCGGCTGTCGGCTTGCGATCGAGACTCGGCTGCCTCGTGGGTTGTCCGCGGTCCGTCAGGCGTTCCCACCACACGTGGGTCCCCTTTTGCTACAGAACATTTTCCTCAAGCAGGACAAACTCTACTCTGGGAAGCCGATACCGGAAGGCGCGCTCAGATTCCCCCGGCTTCCGCGGTGGGAGTTGAGACGCCCCCTTGCCCTCAGCATGGAGTCGATCTGCATCGATGGCGTGCACGGCGATGAGATACTGCGCCACCACTTCAGCCCGCGCCAGGGAGAGTTTCCTATTTTCCTCCTCATCGCCGGCGCCTGTGTGACCCCGCACCGCGACCCGGTATCCCGGGTAGTTATTGATAAGCAGGGTGGCGATCCTGTCGACCTGCTCCTTGCTGGTAGCGTCGAGGACCTCCCCGCCAGTCTGAAAAGTAATCGGTTCGACACGCAGTGTACCCACCTCCCGCAGACTCTTCCACGCGTCATCACTCAGGGGTTTGAAGTCGACAGGACTACCTCCCTGCCGCCCCACCATCGCCGGGGCGCTCTTGAGAAGCTTTTCCAGGAGACTGGAGTTGATGATCACGTAGGGATTCCCGTCGAGTGGATCGCGCGACAGCTTGCCCATACGCCTGAGGATGTCGGTGCAGGCAATGATGGTTTTCACGATGCCGTCGGTCGCCGTCGTATCCGCGCTAGTGCCGAGACCAAACTGTTGCCCAGCATTTTCGAACAAGTCATACCAATCGATCTTATGTAAAATATTCTCCACGGACTCCCGCGGTAGCTGTGTCGACTGGGCCATGTCGGTCAGCAGCCGTGTGCGGTCGTTGGCATAGCTGCGCATCACCGTGAAGTAGACGTCGAAAAAATCGATGATCCCCTTCTCGTGGCGCTGCACGAAGTCGCGATGAAACACAAAAACGTCTTTGATGTACCCCGAGAACTTGTCAGAACCCCAGAGGTACTTTAACTCGGGGACTTCTTGAAGCGCACGCGACAGCTCAGGCTCCCACAGGACAAACATGTCTCCCTCATGCCGCCTGGCCCGCTCCAGGGCATCGCGCGCGCCGTCGACTTCAATCCGCCAAGTGTTGGTCGACGCTAGGTGGAAGAGATCGAAGCCCACGATCGTCAAGTCGAGCAGAAACGAGCTCGGGCTGTCGGCCGTGTACACGATCTTGAGCCCAGAGTTATTGAGATCGCGGATGTTCCCGGTGGGGAACTTGTCGGCAAACCCGACGATGCCGTCGGCGCCGTTCGACTCCGCAATAGCTGCCACGATGACCCCTGGGAACTTATGGGCGGCGCCGTGCTGCAAGTAGGAGCTCACGGGCAAGACAATGGCATCATACTCGCGGTTGGCAAACTTCTGCAGCCGGGAGGCGTAGGCTCCACCGTCATCCTGAAATGCGATGGCGATGCCGCGACGGGCAGCCTCCCTGCGGGTGTCAGGGGCTGTGATGAACCAGTAGCCTAGGTAGCCGTCCCCGCCGATGCGGATGGTGGTCGACACCCGAGAATCGCTGGTTGCGGCCTGTTTGTAGGCCTCATACTTCTGCGTGGCATAGGGCCAGAGGAACTTGGCGGCAAGGACGGTCAGTCCCCCGAGGAGGAGGATAAGCACGGCAGCGAACGTGGACCTCTTGTTCTCCATGGTCTTTCTCGGTGCAAGAACTCTGTGTTCCCGCCTCCCTCACCCGTCCGCTCTATAGGCGCCAGTCAAGCACCAGACGAGGTCCCCTCTCCCACCCGGAGAGGGTTAGGGTAAGGGCAGTAAGGCATAATCGAGCAGCTTGGTTTCCCTCACCCCGCTCCTCTTCCAGTAGGAGAGGGGGGCAAAGGGGCGTCCTACCGTCCGGGAAACGTTTGAGGATCGAACATGACGGTCTCCGCCAGTGTTTCCTCGAGACCGAGCTTGAGAGCCTCGATTGAGTCGGCAGGACGATACGACACTGAGAACTTCCGAAGCTCGTGGTCGGCGCTGAGACACAGTCCGATCGTGTAGATTGGAACGCGTCGCTCGCGGGCGTAGGCGACCGCCTGGGGGAGTGGACGGCCGGTCGCCTCTCCATCGGTGACCACGATCAGCCGAAACTCCCCGTAACCGAGCTGTTTGTCACGCTGTTGCACCAATCGATTCACTCCCTGCTCGATCGACTCTGTGAGGGGCGTTTTGCCGCCTGCTCTGATCTTCTTGACCTCGACGAGGAATGGCGCGCGGCTGTCAGGGCCCAGCGACACACGCTCGCTGTTGCCGTTCGTATCAAAGACCCATAACCCCAGGTTGACGTCGCGCGGCACCAGGGGCAAGAACTGCTCGACAGCCCACTTGGCACCCTCGAGGCGAGAGCCGAAACGCTTGTCTCCCTTGCATTGCTTGGTGAGGGATTCGGACATGGACCCGGACCCATCGAAAATGAAGTAGAAGTTCCGGGCTAAGGAGGCCTCACTCGTGTGTGGCGTCTGGCGCGGTCCCTCTGTCTGGCTCTCGGCTCCCGCCACCAGCGCCATGACAAGGGTGGCTATGAGGAACAATAGCGTTCTGGAGTTCGTCTGTCTGCACATCGCGCACGCCTCCTTCATCAGTTGCCAAGAGGCTTGAATTCAGTGAGCTCCGCTTCAACCTGCTTGATGACGAAGCGCACGCGACGATTGGCTGCCCATTCCTCCTTGGTGCGGGGCGGACTATATTTGGGCGCCTCCACACCGCGACCAATGGCGATGAACTGTGACTGATCGATGTTCATGCCGTGATCCTTCGCATACTGGATGAATGAGCCCCGCACCGCGTTGGCGCGCGCCAGCGACAGATTCTTCGCCACCTGTCGCATCTGGTCGAGCACCTCCGTGCGGTCGCCTTTTTGCTGGGCCTGCAAAATTCCCAGCGGATCGCTATGCCCCTCGACGACGACGAGCGCGCCACCGTAGGTTTGAGTGATCTGCAAGGCCTTCTCGTAGTCTTTGGCGTAGCGGTCTTCGGCAAAGACGCTCTGGTTCGGATCGAAGGCGATTTCGATGACGAACAGTGTTCCCTCCGTCTCCCAAGCTCCAGGTTCGACGGCGAGCTGCCTCTCGACGGCCTGCTGAGCACGTGCTGGGTCAAATTTGGGAGCCGCGATCTGCCGTGTGTTCTTCAGGCCAGCCGCCAACTGGTTATAGTCCCAGCCAGCAGACTGCAGGCTGACGCGACTGGTCATCAGCCCCATATCGATAAATGCTGGCTGAATCTCCTCTGTCAGAGTGGAGAGCGTGCGGGTCGTCCCTACCCCGGTAAAGAAGGCAACGTTACCGGTATGATAGGAAAACTCGCAGTCGCCCAGCATGCTTTCGACATCTGCGGTCGCCTGGGGCGCGCCCAAGAGCAGATCGGCGGATTTGGCGAGGATCTGGCGATACTTTGCCTGCTGTGATGATTTGTTCGCCAGCAGCTCTGTCAACGCCTCCTGGCTGCGCAGCACGGCATGGACGAACTTCTGCACTTGCGCCCGGTTGGCGTCAAAGTAGTCTTTGCGTACAGCGTACACATCGGCGATGATACGCGAGGCAGTCTTCGTCGACAGAAGAATGCGGGCGCCTTTGACCGAGCCCTCAGCGCCGGTTCCCACGGTACCCCCGGAGGTGAGCTTGAGCGCGTCTGGCGAGATCGCCATGATTGCATCGATCTTGTCATCGGCGGCGAAGGCACTTACGGGGTCGACAATGGCACCCTGCGTGTCATAGGTCGGCAGCGTAAGCTCCTTGAGCCAGCGCAAGGTCGTCTGCGACGGGCGAATCCCGGCATTGCTCAGAATGTTGGCCATATAGTCCATATGGGGACCATAGAGCTGCAGCGCGATGGTTTTGCCCTTCAGATCATTTGGCGTGCGGACGGATGGCCGCACCGTCATGGTATCACCGCCAGTGCTCCAGGTGAGCTGGACGATGACGACGAGGTCGGTTCCCGCCGCCTTGAACACTTCCGTAGCGGCGTTGATCATCCCCATCGTGCCGCGCAGGTATGGAGTTTTACCATCGAGCACCGCCTGGACCTGCTTGGCGAAGTCATTCTCGAGACTCAGCGAGATATCCAGTCCTTCCGCACGGAAGAGGCCTTCCTGCACGCCATAGACCAGGCTCACGTCACCACCCCAGGTAATCACGTAGACGAGCTTCGTACCGGCTTCGACCGGCTTGAGGCGTGGCGTGATCACCTTACTGAGCGGTTTAGCTTCGAGGTATTCGACCTTGCCAGGTGCTGCCTGCGCGCTGCACATGAAGAGCAGCGAGAAAAGTACCAGAACACACGCGGTGATGATTCTCTGCATCCCGTTCCCCCTTTTCTCTACGCTCTTTACAATCATCGACTTGACAATCTTATACGCAAAAATTGCTATGTGTTCCTACATTCTAGGATAAATGACTGCCAGAGGGATGTAGATCCATCGTCAAGATAACATAGACGAGCACCTGGTGCACCTCTAAGGCAAACCCACGCTGCAACGCTGGACTCGACCATCGCAGTGCCGCTTATCGGGCTCAACCGGGAGGTTGCCTTTCAGGTTGGACAATATCCCGCGGTGTTGCACCAGAAGAGGTTTGTTGGCTGACGGCTCGCCGATGGCGAGCCGTCAGGGCAAATCGTAGCGCTGATCTAGCTGGGGATGGCAGGAGGAGTCACTGCGGTCACTGCAGGGTGCATGCCGCCGTGGAAGCCTATCTGACCGGCGGCCAGATGATCCATCCACGTCGGCCCGTGTTGCGGACCCGCAAGAAGTGTCCGCCGCCGGTGGTGATATAAAGGGTGCGCTGGTCAGGGTCCCCGAACGTACAGTTGGTGGGAGAGTCCACCCCCGCTGGCATGGGGTGAGTCTCCAGGACACGGCCCTTGGGGTCCCAGATATAGATCATCGGCCCAGGACCGCTGGCATAGGAGCCCGCCGTGGCCACGATATTTCCGTCGGCGTCCAGGCACATGCCATCGATACCCCGCTGCGGTCCGCGGTAGTCCTCGCCGAACTGATGCAGTACGATATATTGCCCCAGCGAGCCATCCGGAAGAATGTCGTAGGCCCTGAGCTCGCGGCGCTCGGCACCGGTCTGGATTATATAGAGGGTGCGCTGGTCAGGGGAGATCAGCAGGCCGTTGGTGCCAGTCGTGTCGGTGGTCATACGCTTGCATACCCAGGTACCGTCGGGCTGGGGATCGGCTCTCAGTATGGAGTTATGGTCCAGCACTTGCTTCTCGCTGGGATCGATATTGCCAGCGTTCCAGGGGTTACTGAACCAGATCCGCCCCTGACGGTCAATTGCCAGGTCGTTCGGGGTGTTGAGGGGCAGACCATCGAGCTTGTCCACGATGGTGGTGGTGCTTCCATCAGTGTCGAAGCGCACGATGGACCGTCCTCCGGAGCAGCAGCCGTACAGACGGCCTTCCAAGTCGAAGGCCAAACCATTCGTATGATTGGTGTTTTCGCGAAACACGGTACACGTCCCGGTCGCCGGGTCATACCGCAAAATGCGGCTGGCCGGGATATGGGTGAACAGCACCGCCTCGCCATCCCAGGCGGGTCCTTCCGTTAAACGCGGGTTGAAGGGACCAGCCACTGATTCGAAATCCCATGCCATAGTACCCTCCTACAGATGGCTCTACAACTTTGCGCAAGAGCAAGGATAGTTACGTGTGTCTCCCCCTCACCGTCTCTTCTCCCCCATCGGAGCCATAGGGGAGGGCGAGGGGGACAGTCAACGGCAAAATTCTCATCGGTTGCGCAATACTCATCAACCAGGGACGGAGTCGTACTGGTCCCAGTTGCCGATCACGTCCTTGGCATACAGGTCAGCGATCTCTGCCGCAGAGTAGCCCAGCAGACCGCCCAGCACTTCCTCGTTGTGCTCGCCCACTTTGGGGGTTGAGCCCACAACGGCTGGTGTGCGGCTAAAATGCCAGAAGTCACCGGACACGGCCATGGTGCCGGCCAAGAAGTCAGGGACGTCTACCATCGCCCGACGCTCCCACGGATGGGGGTCTTCAGCCGCTTGCGCAATGGTATTCACCGGAGCCGCGGTCACATCGTGCAGGGTGAAGTGGGCAATGGCCTCTTTCATAGTCATATTGGCCATCAACTCCTGCAGCGCCGTGCGGACAACCTCAGCATTCTTGCTGCGCTCGTGGCGGGTGTTGAAGCGCGGGTCTTCTTGCCACTCGGGTTTCCCCAGAGCTTTGCACATCCGCGGCCAGTGGTGTTGGTCTCCGGCGGTAATCAACACCCAGCCATCTTTGCAAGGGAACATGTTCCCTGCACTGTCCCGTCTGGGTTGGACGCCGGCGCCGTGGTAGGCGCTGATGGGGATCTCGGTATAGCTATAGCCCGTATCCGCCAGACAGACGTCGATGGTCTGGCCCTGTCCAGAGATATCGCGCTCGCGCAGGGCGGCCAGCGTGCCAATGGAGGCATGCAGCGCCGTGGTGCGATCAATGATCGGCACACCAGCGCGAATGGGCGGCATGCCTTCCTCGCCGGTGACCATCGCAACGCCGGCCATGGTCTGGCCGATCGGATCATAGCCGATTTGTTCGCGATAGGGGCCAAACTGGCCGTACGCGGACACATTCACCATGATAATGCGCGGGTTCAGGCCCTTCAGCACGTCGTACCCGAAGCCCATTTTTTCGATGGTGCCGGGCCGGAAGTTTTGCAGCAGCACATCGGAAATTTTCACCAGTTTGCGCAGGGCTTCCTTGCCATCCTCCTTGCGCAGGTCCATGCTGACGCTTTTCTTGCCGCTATTGTACTGCACCCAGTAGGCGCTCTGCTTGCGAACCCACGGCGCGTGGTACCGAGTCTCCTCACCACCCAAGCGCTCGATCTTGATCACTTCTGCACCCAAGCGCGCAAGCACCTGGGCACACCGGGGTCCCGCCTGATGACGGCCAAGATCGATGACACGAATACCTTCCAACGGCCCTTTGAGCTCTGCCATGTGCGTCACTCCTATTTATCGCATGCGCCACGGTGAAAGTTGGGCCATTGTACGACGATGGTGGTCAAAGGGCAAGCTGGACGAGTGCACCCCCAGATCTTGGGGTTCGTAGCCGCAGTCAGAACTGGCTTTACACTGGATTTTGACGCACAGACATGGAGGGGGGGACAAATGTCATCTTATCACCGGATCACTTCGTCCGACCGGCAGAGGGGGGAGGGGGAAGCGGCTTTGCTGACTCGCTATTATCCTTAAGATGCTTCCGGTTCTCCGCGGAGGCGAGCCAGCTCAGCCCGCAACCGCTCCATCTCGGCCTCGGCGGCTTGCCGGGCTGCAGCTTCAGCTTGCCGCGCCTCAGCTTCAGCGCACCGGGCGGCGGCCTCGGTGCGGCGGGCCACCATCGCCTCTGCTGGTGTCAGCAGGCGCTCGCCGGTGGCCGGGTTGAATACTCGCAGGCGGCCATTCTCTAGCCGTAGCTCCAGGCCCAGGACCTGGCTGACAAACCCGCCTTCGGCTTCAGGCAGTAACCGCTGATACTCGCCCTCCTGCAATCGATAGCCTTGCAGCGGCGGCCGCAGATACTCCCCTAGCGGATCATACAGAAAATATTCGTGCACCCCCAGCATGGCGTAGATCGCCCGCTTGGTGCCCAGGTCTTCCAGCCGCGACCCCCGCGAGGTGATCTCGAAGACTACAGCGGGCGCTTGGCCCTCGTCCCACAGCCGATAGGTCCGCCGCTCCCCCTTGGCCACCCCCTGCACCACGAAGACATCCGGCGCGACACAAGCTGCCGGATTCCCTTCTTCATAATATAGCAACATGTTCCCGGCTACGTACATCTGGGGATCATCGCGAAAGTGATCTCGCAGCGCCTCTCGCAGATAGATCAAGGCATCGATATGCACATCCGTCTCGCCCATCGGCTTCCCATCGCTCTCCGGGTAGTGAATCTGTGTTGGGGCGGTGGTGATGCTATCCATGGGATCTCCTTCCCGCTCGTGACGTCAATCGTAGAATGCCATAGTAACAGCGTGATGGGACACCGACAAGCAGAATGACAGGTGCGCTTGACTTCGCGCCAGGGTCCGCGTAGGGTACGGCCCAACGACGTGGTCGAGACACAGTAGGGACCGGCGCCCTTGCCCCTCGCCCCCTGGGAAGGGAGTGCCGCACACATCGAGCCAAAACCTCGCAAGGAGGATAGGCACCATGGCAACGAGAGTCCCATTTCTCAACACGGCATACAGCGCGTATCACCACCGCGAATTCCCTCCAGAAGACACTGAGCTCACCCAGGTGGGACCAGGAACTCCTGGCGGCGAGTACTTACGGCGGTTTTGGCAGCCCATCATCACCTCGGCGGAAGTGCAAGACCTGCCGCGGCGTCTGCGCATCCTGGGTGAGGACCTCGTGGCGTTCCGTGATAAGAGCGGCGCCCTGGGCCTGTTAGAGCTGTACTGTCCCCATCGTGGCACCTCGCTGGAATTTGGTCTGGTCTGTGACAAGGGGCTGCGGTGTTGCTACCATGGTTGGCTGTTTGACGTCGACGGCAAGATCCTCGAGACGCCAGGGGAACCGGCGGACAGCACGTTGAAAGAACGCCTGTATCATGGTGCTTATCCGGTGCTTGAGTATAATGGACTGGTGTTCGCCTACATGGGACCACCGGACAAGCAGCCTGATTTCCCCATTTTCGACACCTTTGACCTGCCTGGCTATGAGCTCGTGGCTATCCCCGGCTATGTCTGGCCGTGCAACTGGCTGCAGGTGAAAGAAAACAGCATGGATCCGGCGCACCTGGCCTTCCTCCATACCCTCCCCGGCAGTACGGGATTTACGGTTGATCTCGCGGCCCTTGGCGAGTGGGACTTCGTAGAGACCTCGGCGGGGATGGTCTACATCGACACGCGACGGCAAGGGGATCGGGTCTGGGTGCGCGTCGCCGACTTCATGCCCCCGAACATCCACCAGTTTCCACCGAACGCGGATCCGATGGCGCAACGGACCTCCATCAATCGGCCGACAGCCACACGGTGGGCAGTTCCTCTCGATGATACCCACACCATGCAAATCGGCTTCAATCGTGCCCCTGAGGGGCGAGAAGCACGGCGGGGCGCCGGGTTTGGGCAGGACGGGAGTCGGCCCTATGAGGAGCGGCAGCGTATTCCCGGAGACTACGATGCGCAGGTGAGCATCCACGGGGGCATCGCCCGTCATAGCCTTGAACATCTCGCCTCCACTGACCGCGGCGTTATCATGTTGCGAAACATGATCCG
>JBKPCR010000482.1:0-14950 GCA_046727435.1 bacterium
CATGCGTTCATGGTCGAGAATGTGCCGCGCTCGGCGGCCATCTTACGGGCAATGCCGGCGCTGGAGGATGGTTGTCTGGTGGCTCCGAAGACCCCTGGCCTTGGACTCGAACTGGATGACACGGCAGTCGCACGCTACCGCGTCGGCTGAACAAATGGCCATTCGATGATTCCTCAGGTTTTTGATTGTTGAGCGCGACAAACAGAGGGTATGCTGATGTCTTGACGTCCTCAGGGCTCTCTTCTGGTCTTCCAAAACAGGTTCTCCGGCCAACGCTGCTCAGTGCCATAGTAGTGCAGTCGATCCTGCAGAAACTGGGTATACAACTTCAGTAGGCTGACATCGTACTGGGGGAGAGCCTCATGGTCTCCGCCGAGGCATCCCACAACCGCCTGACCCGACTTGAGCCCTGAGTATAAAGCCGACAGAATGCCCTGTGATGATAATGGAGCAAAGGCGATGGCCGCATCTCCGGCAGCCAGCCAGCCCTCACCATTGAAGCGCTCCAGCCGGCTACTTCGAGCAGCCGTCGGCTGCGGTTTCGCGACGGTGGCATACCCATGAGTTTCCAGCTTCCGGGAAATGTGCACAGTGTCCTCAATCAAGGCCAGAAACCCCTCCCGCGACATCGCCTCTTTGGCCTAAGGGGTTCCCACATCGGTGCAACACGTCACCAGACGCTCGCTCGAAGGCAGTAATGCCGTATGAAACCATCCCTAGCCAAGCTGCTGCGCTGTAGGACGGTGTTCTCGGCCGACACTTGAGCCACCTCCTGGCCACTCACATCTCCGGCAGCATGGGGTTTCGATTCCACGTACATGTCTGTCGGAAAGTCGGCATCGTTCGATATCCCTGGCCGGTATTCCACCACGCCGAGATCTCCGTAGCGCTGGATCATGTTGGAGATCTGCTCTAAATAGCTGGTCCCGGGAATTCTGTACCAGGAGGCGCGCTGATTGAACGCCCCCAGTCGCTCCTCGCGCGGCAAGCTGGTGTTCATGACCACCTTGGAATCGTGCTCGGTGAGGACCGTGTTGGGGACGTGTGCGGGCCAGAAGGTCGGAATCAGCGGATCATACTGGCTTTCGTAACCGGCCCGGCAAATAGATAATAATATATTATTTTTAAATTATAATATGGATAATAAGCCAAATAGAGAAGGTCAGTGGGGCGTTGCGAGTAGACGCATGCTAGAGGCAAGCTGCGGTACGCTGAGGAACCCTCTCATACCGAGTCGTGCTGAGGCTATTGCACCTGGGCTTGCCAGGCTTGTCCATAACGTCTATTCAAGGCCAACCGTTTACGATAGGTGCCCGCGTAGAGCCAGTTACTCTGGCATATGAGCCCCTCCAGAGAGCATGGAAGCGCCTCACCATGACGTATAGCCTCTCAGACGGCCAGGGGTGCCGATCAACGTTTTTGCGCTGCTGAGTCAGGGCACGCTGTTTCCCCCCTCTCGTACAGGGAAAGAGCGTAGACTCACCGTCGAATGGCTGGCGTTTCAACCTGAAGGCCGCGGCCGCGCCAGGTCATGAAGAGCTCCAGATTAACATACTCATCCGAACCAAGTGGATAGGGCTCGGCCCGCACGGAAGTGTTGCACCACTCGAACATACGGTGCGTCGAGCCCAGCGTCTGCCAGGTGAAACGGTAAATAGGGAAGCCGTTGATCTGCCCCTGGCTGATGATGTCGCCGCGCAACCGCTGTCCGGCATAGTGCTCATGGCAGTGCGCGCAGGCCATGTCGAGCTGGCCACGGCGCGTATAGAAGAAAGCTTGGCCGGCTTCGAAGAACGGCTGCGCGGCGCCGTCGATCTGCACACCCAGAGGCATCCCGCGTGATTGAAAACCGATAAAGGCAGAGAGATCGAGCAGCGTCTCGGATTCGTAGGGGTAGGGCGCCGCCTGCATGTATTGCTCGCGGCAGCGATTGATCTGTTGCTCCAGATTGATGAGCTTACCACGCGTGGGGTCGAAGAGCGGATAGCGTGTCCGCACGCCGTGCATGCTCGTGGCGGCATCGCCATGGCAGCTGGCACAGGATGTTGCCGCTGCACCGTCGACTTGGCTCCAGCGCTCCCGGCCACGCTCGACCCACAACAGGCCAGGATTGGCGAAGTCGTCGTCCTGCAGGCGCTGGTTCTCCTCCGACAAATAGGTGTAGCCGGAGCGTCGACCATCGATGATATAGCGGTTGATCTCCCCAGCCATCAACGAGTACATCCACACCTGTCCCATGCCTACGACGAGGGCGATCACGCAACACAATGCCCGACGCCAGAGATCGCTTACCTTCTCACCGCATGCCATCGGATTTACCGTTTCATCATGCCCATATCACTTATCGCACTGGGAGCTATTGAGGCTTCCCAGGTCATTACTCAGCCCTCGGAATTCAGCCCTCACCACCCAGCGCTATACGACGGTGAGTTCGGCCTCTGCTGTATAGACGGTACCATCGTCGTCGAGCCACTCAAAGTGCAACCGACCGGACTCGGTCGCGACCGTGTAGAAGGCGAGGTAGGGATTGGCCGCGACGGCGGGATGCCAATCGGCCCGAAACACCTCTGCGCCATTATAAGTGCAGGTGAAGGTATGAATGATATGGCGTGGGATCAGTTGTCCCTGGGTGTCGCGGCGATGTCCCGTCTCCATGGGGTGTGAGATCAGTGTCTTGATCTCGATGACTTCGCCCTGCCTCGCCTGGCTGGGCACGCGGATGCGCGGCTGGGTCATAGCGGATCTCCTCTAATCGCTCCAGAGCTCATCAACACAGGCACCGAGCGTCACCACGATGCTGGCTGCGTCAGAGCGCACCGAGCCATCGTTCATCTCCGCCAGTGCCAACACCGTCTGGGTGCGCGCCAGGCGGACCTGAGTGCTGATCTGAGCCTTCCCTGCCCGTACCCCTAAATGATAGGTCACCGCTACCGATTCCGGATTGCCTGGCACGAAGATGTGGATGCGCTGGACGTGGTCTTCCAAGGTCATGGAGCTCTCGACCGTGACCGTCAGTGGTACGGAGTTCCCGGTTTCGGCAATCTTCGGCAGGGTCAGCGTCATGCCGCCCGGTTGTGGTTCGCGCTCGCCGATACGCTGGCGGATCGCCTGCTGTACTGCTTCCGGCGTAGCCCAGGAATCGGCTGGCCACAGCGCGAGCAGGAGGCCAACGGCCTCAAGCTGCCGTAGCATGGTGCGTCGACTGATGAGCGCGCTGGGAGTTGTTGAAGAGGGCATTCCATTCATGGCGATTGCAGGGTCAACAGATACGCCACAGCATCCTCGATCTGCTGCGCCGTGAGGATCGGCTTACCGCGATAGCGCTCGTGAACGCGGTGTAATCCCGCGACTCTGTAGTAGGCGGGCATGATGGTGTCCGGATTCAGCGCCTTCGGGTCGACGAGGCGCAGACGCAGCTCACCTGCCGAGTAACGGCTGCCAACGCCGTCCAAAGGAGGGCCGATGGTACCATGAAACTGGCGCTGGGGCAACGGCATCGCATGGCAGATGAGGCAATCACCCCCTTCGCGGTCGAGCACAATGCGGCGGCCGCGCGCTGCGTCCCCCGACTGGTCGGTGAGCGGTTCGGGGATGGCGCCATTGATGATACGATAGCCGACCAGTGCGCCCTGCTCTTGGGCGATGCTCCGTCGTGTCGCTGCGGTCAGAGCAATGGCCATTACTGCTCCCCAGATCATATATTGCCATAGCCAATGTCGGCCATGATCCCGCCGGAAGAGTTTTTCCCCTATACAGGGATAGAGGTTTGGCTGTTTCGGGCTCTTCCTCACCATGGCCTTCTCCCAGAGGGAGAGAGATGATTGGGGGGAGGGGATGTACCTAGCGAAAGGTATCGGCGGTGATGTTAGTATACCATGATATAGCGTATTCCGCCTCGAGAGTTCGGGTCTCAGCGTCGGCATGCAGTGGACTCACACCACTGGAGCCGTCCACGGTGACGATCTTCTCGTCGACCACCCGATAGACCGCCGCTATCGAAATGCCGTAATCGGGCGCTACCAGGCTGTAACAGGTATTCATCAGCGCTGGCGCCGGGGCTGCTTCGCCACGCAGCAAGGCCACAACAGCCGCAGCGCAAGCCTTGGCCTGGTTATTAGCGCTAAAGGCCGATTTCGGCATGGGGTTGGCGATGGCGGCATCGCCGATGATATGGATACCGCCCTGGACCGTTGATTCGAAGGTGCTGGCCCGCACCGGACACCAGCCCTTGCCATCATCAAGACCAGCGGCGCGGGCGATCGCTGCTGCTTGCTGGGGAGGGATAATGTTTGCTACGGCCGGCTTGTAATCGTCGAAGTCGGTGGACACCGTGCGGGCGCGAGTATCAATCCGTACCACCCGGCCACTCTGCGACTGGGGTATCCACTCGATCAGGCCGGGGTAGAGACGCTCCCAGGCGCTGCGAAAGAGCTCCTGCTTGGTAAAGGCGTTCTTGGCATCGAGAATGAGTAGTTTAGAGCGCGGTTTGTGCATTTTGAGGTAGTAGGCAATTAGGCTCGCGCGTTCATAGGGACCAGGCGGACAGCGATACGGCTCTGCTGGCGCGGCGATGATCACCACACCACCATCTGCCATCGCTTCGAGCTGTCGACCTAACAGGAACGTCTGCGGGCCGGCTTCCCAGGCATGGGGAAAGAGTTCACTGGCCGCTTTATCGTAACCCTTGATCTCCCCCCAACGCAACTCGATACCCGGTGAGAGCACCAACCGATCGTATGCCAGCACGCTGCCGTCCTCGAGCGTGACGCGATGCGCCGTCGGATCGATCGCCGTCGCGCTGGCATGGACGACGCGCACGCCATGACGCTGACGCAGGCCATCATAGCCATGCGTCACAGATGCCATGTCGCGCAGGCCGGCGATCACGGCGTTGCTGAATGGGCAGGAGATGAACTGGCGGCGTGGCTCGACCAGCGTCACCTCAATGGCGGCGTCAGCGCGCCGGATGTACTTCGCGCAGGTCGCACCGCCGAAGCCGCCACCGACGACCACCACCCGAGCATGGGTTTGCGTCCAGGCCCGATGCACCACCCCAGCAGCAATCGGCAGCCCACCAATGAAGCCGAGAAACTGTCGACGCGTGAGCCCTTGCACAGCCATGCCCTCTCACTTGCGGGTCCATACTAGCGCGGTTCAACGCCCACGCCGGCCAGCAAAATAGGCTGCCATGGCACTGATCTCGGCGTCATCGACGCCCTTGGCGATGCGGTTCATCACGGTGCCCTTGCGGGCATCAGCGCGGAACGCCTTCAGCGCCGCGATGAAATCCTCGGCGGACAGATTGTCGATCGAGGGAATCGCCCCCTGGCTTCGTCCGTCAGAGCCGTGACAGGCGGCACAAGCGTTCGCGAGAGCAGGACCACGTGCCATGGCCGAATCTGCCGCGGCGGCGCTTAACGGGAACAGTCCAGCGATGAGCCCTATCACAAAGAGGAGGTGCATCAATACCCCCTTGTTGGCGAGAGGCCTGGCTTTAAACCTTCTCTCAGCGGGAGCGGGCCGGGATGAGGGGGCCTAACCACTCGATCATGACTGATTGCCCGCCCCCTCATCCTTTCCCGGCAGGCAAGGGAACTGATTAGTTCCATCTCAACCGGTTTGCCCCCTTCACCTGGCACCTATGCCTGCATGGGAAGAAGCATTGAAGAAAGGCTAGATCGACATTGCCCTCAGTATTAGGTCCAGTTCAGATCATGGTTCCTCAGCGGCAGGGCGCGGACACGCTTGCCGGTGATCTTGACGATGGCGTTACACACCGCTGGCGCCACCGGTGGCACGCCTGGCTCGCCGATGCCGCCCCACTTATCGCCGCCGGTGAGCGCCAGGTGCGTTTCCACCTCGGGCATGGCGTCGAGCCGGAGCATCTGGTAGTCATCGAAATTACCTTCGACCACGCGGCCATTTTCGATGGTGATCTGGCCATAGAGAGCCGCTGTGAGACCATAGACGATGGCGCTTTCCATCTGCTCGGCGACGGTCAGCGGATTCACCACGTGGCCGCAGTCGACGGCACACACGACGCGTTCGACCCGCACCTCGCCCCGCTTACTCACTGACACTTCGGCCACCTCGGCAACGATGGAGCCGTAGCTTTCGGCGATGGCTATGCCCTGGGCTGTCCCCTGGGGCATTGGTTTGCCCCAATTGGCTTTCTGGGCCACTGTGTCGAGCACATGCAGCCAGTCAGAGTGGCCCTTCAACAGCTGGCGCCGCAGTTCGACCGGATCTTTGCCGCCCGCATGCGCGACCTCATCGAGAAAGCACTCCACGGCGAAGGCATTCTGGGAGGCGCCCACCGAGCGCCAGAACCATACCGGGACATGCGTGTTTTGGATCAAGTGCTCGATGCGGTACTGGGGGAAGCCATACGGAATAGTGGCCAAGCCCTCGACCGAGGTCCGATCGATGCCACCCTTGACGTCGTCCGGGCGCAACCCCGACAGAATGGAGTGTGTCACTGAGCGGTTAAAGTACGCGACAGGCATTCCGTTGGCATCGAGGGCCGCACGGAAGCGGATGGCAGCCATCGGCCGGTAGACGTCATGGCGCATGTCCTCCTCGCGGGTCCAGATCAACTGCACCGGTCGGCCACCTAACGCTTTGGCCACGGCCACAGCCTGCCGCACGTCGTCATTGCGGAAGCGTCGGCCGAAGCCGCCGCCCAGAAAGCAGTTGTGGACGTAGACGTTCTCTGGCGCCACCCCCGTGATTTCGGCTGCGGCAGCCAGGGCGCCTTCGGGATTCTGGGTGCCGACCCACACGTCCACCCGCTGGGGCGTGACCTGGGCGGTGCAGTTCATCGGCTCCATGGTGGCATGGGCGAGATACGGGGCCTCGTAATCGGCCTCCACGACTTTGGCCGCCGCCTTCAGCGCTGCCAGGGCATCCCCCTCCTCTTTGGCCACCGCTCCCGGTTTGTCCAACACCTCCCGGAACGCTTTCCAGTAGGTTGCGGAGCTGGCGCTGGCGTGGGCCCCGAAGTCCCACTCCATGGGCATGACTTCGAGCGCCGTCTTCGCCCGCCAGAAGCTATCGGCGACCACCGCAATGCCATTGGGGACTTCGACCGCCGTGCGGACGCCTGGCAGGCCCTTGATGGCGTCGAAATCATAACGTTTCAATGTACCACCGAACACCGGACAAGTGCTCACGGAGGCATAGAGCATATCCGGCAGGCGCACGTCGATACCATAGATGGCCGTGCCGTTGACCTTCAGGGGGACGTCGAGGCGGTTCAATGACTGGCCCAGCAACTTGAACTGGTCAGGCGTCTTGATCGCTGGTTCAGCGTCGAGTGTGACCTGCGCGGCGGCCGCTGCGATCGCCCCATAATTGGCTTGACGTCCCGAGGCGGAGTGGATGATCCTGCCGTTCTCCGCTCGACACTCGCTGGCAGCCACACCCCATTGCTGCGCCGCCGCGGCGATGAGGCGGGCGCGCGCGCTGGCCCCGGCTTGTTGTAAATACTCGCGTGAGCGCCTGACAGCTCCACTGCCGCCCGTCGCCATACGCTGATAGACACGGTTCTCCCGCAGGCTGCGGTTGGCCGAGGCATACTCGGCGCGCACCTTCGTCCAGTCACACTCAAGTTCCTCAGCGACCAGCATCGGCATCGAGGTAAACACCCCTTCACCCATTTCTGACTGGGCCACGCGGATAGTGACGGTATCGTCGCTGCCGACGACCAGCCAAGCATTGATCTCGGCGCCGCCGGTCGTCGGAGGCATCCAGGGCTTCTCGGCAATAGTGGCCGCCTCTACCTGGCGTGACGGCAGGACAAATCCCAGCACGAATGCGCCGCCCACCACTGACGTGGTGAGCATGAATTGTCGCCGATTCATCGTCTGATTGATGGCCATGGCGTTGCCTCCTCTGCTGCACCTGTGTTAAGCTTTGGCCAGTTCGGCGGCCCGGCGAATCGCCGTCCGGATCCGCTGATAGGTGCCACACCGGCAAATATTCGTGATCTCACGATTGATGTCGCTCTCAGAGGGATTTTGGGTGCGTGCCAACAAGGCCGCCACCGCCATGATCTGGCCGGACTGGCAATAACCGCACTGCGGCACATCCTGCTCGATCCAGGCGCGCTGGACGGGATGCTGGCTGTCTGGCGACAGCCCCTCAATGGTGATGATGTTACTATTGAGCACGGCGCTGACGGGCAGCACGCACGAGCGCGTTGCCCGTCCATCCACATGGACCGTGCAGGCACCACATTGCGCGATGCCACAACCGTATTTCGTGCCGGTGAGGCCGATGTTATCGCGCAAGACCCACAGCAGCGGGGTTGCTGGCTCAGCATCGACCTGGTACGATTTGCCGTTCACACGCAAGGTCAACACGGCTCTCTCCTTCTACAAGGCGCCCACAGCGCCATACCTATTCCCGCAGCGCGAAGGCCCAGAGGACCCCGCCCTGTGGCACGATCGTGGTAGTCCCTAGTAACGTATCAAGCCTGGCTTGCATTTTCTGGGCATCTACGCCCCAACCGGATTGTACAGCGATATACTGCACGCCGTCCACCGCATAGGAGCTCGGCACAGCCGTGATACCGGAGTTGGTGCGATATTCCCACAACGGTGTACCAGTTTTGGCATCGAACGCCCGGAAATAGCGGTCATTCGTCCCCCCAAGGAAGACCAGCCCACCCGCAGTGGTCAGCACCGGCCCCCAATTCATCCACTTGAACTGGTGGGTCCAGACTTTTTGGAAGGTCTTCATATCCCAGGCCTGCAGCTCGCCGATGTGCTTGGCGCCCTCCGCCATGAGGAGCTTGGTGGCTGTGCGGTCGATCCCCAGGAAGAGCTTGCCCGGTTCGTAGGGGGTCTCTTTGCCCACCAAGTAGCTACAGAGGTTCTCGTTGGCTGGGATATACAGATACCCCGTCTGTGGGCTGTAGGCTGCAGGCGTCCAGTCCTTGCCACCCCACAGGGAGGGGCAGAAGGTCACGGCCTTATTGAGCCCAACTTTGCGATCCTCATTGTAGGTGGGGCGGCCGGTCGTCGGATCGATGCTGGCGAACACCTCTTGCTTGACGTAGGGCTTGCCCCCGACGAACTTGATGGCCTCAGCCGTGCGCTCCAGCAGCCATAGATACCCACTGCGTGCGGGATGCACCAGAGCTTTGATGGTGCGCCCGTCGCGTGGCACATCGATAAGGATCGGTGCTGATACTTCATCCCAATCCCATGAATCGTTCCAATGGTACTGGTGGTAACCCTTCAGCTTGCCGGTATCCGCATCCAGGGCGATCACCGACGTCGCATACAGATTATCGCCAGGATGCGCATCGCCCGGCCACGGAGCGGTATTACCAGTCCCCCAATACGTCAGGTTGAACTGGGGGTCATAATGGCCGGTGATCCACGCCGATACTGCGCCGGTCTTCCAGGTGTCGCCCGGCCAGGTCTCGTGGCCTGGCTCGCCGGGACCAGGAATCGTATAGGTCTTCCACACTTCCTCGCCGGTCTTCGCATCGAACGCCGCGATGTAGCCGCGAATACCGTACTCGCCACCGGACATCCCGACCATGATCTTACCCTTAGCCACCAGCGGCGCCAGGGTAATGTAGTATCCCTTCTTGTAGTCGTCGACCGTTTTGTCCCAGACGACTTTGCCGGTTTTGGCGTCCAGCGCGACCAGGTGGCAATCAAGCGTGCCGAAGTACACCTTGTCGTCATAGAGGCCCACACCACGGTTGGTCGGGTGACTGAGGATAATATCATCAGGTAACTCGCGCTTGTGGCGCCACCGCAGGTCTCCCGTCTTGGCATCGAGGGCGAACACCTGATTCTGCGGTGTGGTGATGAACATGACGCCATCATTGACGATGGGCGGCGCTTGATGGCCCTCGATCACGCCTGTGGAGAGGCTCCATACTGGCACCAACTTCTTGACGTTGGTCGCGTTGATCTTGTCGAGGGAGCTGTATCCCCAGCCGTCATAGGTACCGCGGTACATCAACCAGTTGTGCGGTTCTGGTTTGAGCAGTCGTTGGTCCGTCACCGGGCTGTAGGTGGCGACCTCCTGCGCGACGGTTACCACTGGCAGTAGCCCGATGATGATGACGGCTGCGAGCAGGAACAGGTGTTTGGCAGACATCATCAGTGTCCTCCTTTGACTGAGCCATCGGTTGAGACATGATATCCCGCGCATGCTCGATGCCCCTCAGCCTTGCTGGAAGCCGACGCGGCCGATAAATCCGCCGGCCGCCGTCAGGACGCCATCGACCACCTTGAGGGGCAGTGCAGCGAGGCGTCTAGGGGCTGGTCCATCGAGAACACGGGCGCCATCCTTTGGGTCGAATTCAGCATAGTGACAAAAACACATGAGGGTCATGGTGTGGTCTTTCCAATCCGACACATCACATCCCGCATGCGTGCAGATCGCCGAGTAGGCAACGATCCCCGCCGCCGCGCGCAGCCGAGTATCCTCGGTGAGCGCCTCGGGCTCAAAGTGAATCAGCAGCACCTGATTGAGACGCGACCCGTCCCGCACGATCCGGCTGTGAGGGTCCATGGGGTAAGCCGTCACCGGGGGACCACCGATCGGCAGGTCGGCGGGTGTGATGAGGTTGCCCTTGTGCTCTCCTGTAGCGAAGACAAAGCGGTCCCCCGCGTCTGGACGGGCTTGATGTGGAGCATTGTCTTGCGCCATGGCGCCCTTGGGTAGTAGCCACCCCGGGACTAGACCGAGCACTGCCTGCAACACCATGCGTCGTGTCAAGCATCGGGGAAAACCTGGATCGTGGGCGTCTTCATGCTCCATCACGCTCTCCGCGACATCGTGAGGGCGGCACGCGGTTCCCCCCCGCTTAGCGCCCCAATAGCTTCGCCAAGGCGTCCACACCCGCCTTGGCGATCTGGCCATCCTGTTGGGCGGTGACGCCGCTGACACCGATCGCGCCGATCACTTTGTCGTTCACCACTAAGGGCACGCCGCCTTCGATGGGCAGGGCTCCCGGCAGGCTGAGCACCACGGTACGGCCGCCAGTCAGCACGGCATCTTCGAGAGCTTTGCTGGGGCGCTTGAAGCTCACGGCAGTCTTGGCCTTCTGAATCGCCACCTCGATGCTACCGATTTGCGTCTCATCCAGGCGTTGCAGATAGACCAGGTTCCCGCCCTCGTCCACAATGGCGATGACCACCGTCCATTTATTCTTCACCGCCTCTTCTTCAGCCGCTGCGGCGATTTTTTTGGCTGCCTCCAGGGTCAGGCCCTTCTTGTCCATGAGCTGGGCCGAAGCGGTTGCGACACCGACGAGGAAGCCTATCACGCTGAAGCTGACAATCAGACGCCAGTAGGCCGTCATGGTTCCCTCCTTTGCTTTCCACACGAGCGATCTGCTGATGGTCTGGTCATGGCTGCCAGGCTGCTTCAATAGGATTGGCATCCGCCGTTGCACTCGCCAAGTCCTGCGACCGAGAAGGGCGATCAACTGTCACACCCAATCAGTTGGTCAGGTCCAGGGAACACGCAGAGCAGAAGTACCCCCATACTAGGGGGCATCAGGTGCGCGTCAAGAGTTGGGGCCGGGCAGAGAAGCGATAGGGGAATCGGCAGTGGGTCATCGCGACAGACACGGAAGACGGCAGAATCGGCGCTCGTTTCATCGGTATGACCCTCATCAGAGGTACGGCAAGTGAGGATGAGCTGGCACGACTATAATGGAGCCGCTTTATGGCGTCAACAACGATTTTGTTTAGGGATGTAGGGCCATTTACCGACCTCCTCCCCCGCCGTGGCGGAGGAGGTGCTGGGCGGGAGCAACCCTCTGGACCGGCGTGAAGGCGATTAACGCGCTGCTGCATGCGGCTTGGCAGCGAAGGCTTGCTGCAGCGCAGCGCAGGCCTCGGCCACCGCCTGCTTCCCTTTGTCCAAGACCGCTGTCATACCGAAGAACCCATGAATCATGCCGTCGTACCGACTGTATGTGGTCGGGACCCCTGCAGCCTGGAGGCGCTTGGCAAACGCTTCCCCTTCATCGCGGAGCGGATCACACTCGGCTGTAATCACCAGGGCTGGGGGCAAGCCCTTGAGGTTTTCGGCGACCAATGGGGCGGCATAAGGGTTGGATGCATCATCAGGATGTTGGAGATAGTGGTCCCAGTACCACCGCATGGCATCCAAGGTGAGGCCGTACCCCTCGGCATTCTGCCGGTAGGAAGGCATATCGAAGTCACGAGCCGTCACAGGATATACTAACAGTTGGAAGGCGAGCGACAGCCCACCGCGCTCACGTGCCATCAGCGCTACTGCGGCCGCCAGGTTACCGCCAGCGCTGTCGCCTCCCACCGCAATTTTGCTGGGATCGCCATTGAGGCGCGGCGCCTGTTGCGCGGCCCAAACAGTCGCCGCATAGCAGTCGTCTGCCGCCCCAGGGAATTTGGTCTCCGGTGCCAGGCGATAGTCCACGGAGATCACCACACACGTCGCTCCGGCTGTCAGATGGCGAGCCGTGGGATCAGCGGTCTCCAAGTCGCCGACGACCCAGCCACCGCCATGGAACCACACCAGGATCGGGAAGGGGCCGGAACCCGTTGGCGTATAGATGCGCACTGGGATGTCGACGCCAGGGCCAGGGATCAAGCGGTCTTCCACTCTGGCCACCTCTGGTCCAGCGGCTCTGGGGCGCGATTTCATGTTGATGCGAGCCTGCGATGGCGACACCAAATGGTTGGGAGGCAAACCTAAGGCGGCGATCTGTTCGAGCACCTGCTGCGCCTGGGGATCTAGGGGCATATCGCTCTCCTCTCATGATTGTTACACGCGTCTGGTAGGTGACGGTCGACGACCTGCTCCTGCGGTGATATCGTTCCCTTATAGTCTTGCAGCCCTTCCAGTCTTCCAGGAGAAGGCCAAAATACACACATGACGTGGCTCTGCCTATAAACGGCACGCCGCCACTGTAAACCAGGCGCGCTCCCTGGTCAACGCCTATCAACATGAGATTCCGTCTCGGAGAACCGCACCCCGGTCCATTGCTCCCACAAAGTCGCCAGGGACGCGTAATCGAGATTTCCCATGCCGAGCGACTCAGCGATCTCATAGGGCGTATGTGAGGCTAGGATGGCATAGAGCGGGATGCCCAGCTCCTGCGCCGTCGCCAGCGCTAGCGTGGAATCCTTACGGGCATTGGAGACCGACATACCACCGGCATAATTCCCCTGCATGATGCGCTCCTGAACCCGATGGGTCAGCGGCCGCATCAACCCCTCCTCACGCGTCAGGATGTCCACCAACGTCTGCATCGGCAGACCGAGCTTCGTGGCCATCGCGCCGGCCTCGATCAGCGCCACCATCACAGCATGCAGGACGGCATTGACCACGATCTTCGCTCCCATCCCCGCACCCACCGGTCCCAGATGCATAATGCTCGCGGCCATGGCCTTGAGGACTGGCTCCGCCTTGACCACATCCTCTGGGACACCGCCGACCAGAAAGGTGATCTTCCCCGCCGCCATGCTGGCGACGCCGCTGGCAATGGCCGCATCGATAAAGCCGACCTGACGCGCCTGACACACGGCGTGCAGCTCCTGCGCCACTGTGTGGGTGACCGTGCTGGTCTCGATGATGAGGTCGGGATGCGGCGTGCTCTCCAGGATCTCAGCCACTGCCCGCTTCGAGATGTCAGGGTGCGGCAGCGACAGGACAACCGCGCTGGCACGGCGCGCCAGGTCAGCCAGTGAGGCGGCACAGTCGAGCGCCAGATGGGCCACGGCCTGCCGGCGGCCGGGGGCGATATCGAACCCAACCAGCGGCATCTTACCCGACAGCGCCGTGGCCATGGCCGAGCCAGCATTGCCAAGGCCCACGATGCCTACGTACGTGTGCATGATGTGTGTCCTCCTTCCACCCTTCTGCAGCCGTCATCGACCGCCAGTTCCGTGCCGGTGATATATGAGGTCACATCCAAGGCCAGAAACAGCACGGCATTACCGACGGTGATCATGGCGACTTTGCCTTGGAGGCTCATGATGTCCCCCGACATTCGTTGTTCTGGAAACCGTGGAGACGAGGGACCATTGTATCATTTCTGCGCGCCTACGCGTCGGATTTGCTCAGGTCGCTCTATGCGACGGAGACATTGCCTGGAACTTGGTTTGTGTGGCGCCGGACGCTCAACAAAATTGTTGTTGACACGAGATATCGGTCTGGTTACACTGGCGCGCACTTGACGCTCCTTGCCAATTCCTATCTTCGCTGTCAGAGACCAGGAGCCCGTTCATGAACCGCATGGGGGCTTTTCATCTCACAGCATCTCCAACCATGATGGGCCTCGCTGTTCTATCCCGCTTCCTTGTAAGGCCTCAGCTCCTGACCCGTGTGTTATCCTCTCCCATCGGTTAGATTCCGCCCAGAGCGCCCTGGAATGCCGCGAAACTCCTGAATGATGATGTGTCGACTGGGGTCAAGCAGCCACCGGCATTCAAGGTCCTACAAAGACGTGCGGATTTTACCTAGCTGATGAGAGAGGTATCCCCTTCCTGCAGGTCATCACTCCCATGCGGCCTGCGTGCATGCGCGAAGCCCTAGCCATTTGAGGGGTGGACTTTCCGGTCACGGGAGTCTAGGGGGTCTTTGCACTCCGTATCAAGCGCATCCGCGCGGTGCCGCGTAGTGTAGATGTATCGAATGCGCCGTGGATTTTCCTCGTCTACGAGGCAACACACCAGGATTGGCTAGCGACGTGCGCGCCTGATCGATGGGGAGACGATTATCGTCGGGTCTACCGGCAATCCACATGCTTACGGGTAAGGGGGGATAACACATGAACCGGATGCATCTTATTGGACTCTGCGTTGTCATGAGTTTGGGGTGTTTCGGCATAGCTTTCGCCATTGAGCTCGAGGACGCCAGCAAGGCACCCGCTACCTACGTCAAAATGGTCAAGCAAGGAGATAAAACCGCCCCTGTGTTTGACGATACC
>JBKPCR010000483.1:0-7448 GCA_046727435.1 bacterium
GCGCATTTTCTTCGCATCGCGGCGCATCACCTCGAGATCGGCACCCACGGCCGGGGCGAGGTCGATCTTATTGATCACCATGAGGTCGGAACGTGTCACACCCGGCCCCCCCTTGCGCGGGATTTTATCCCCGCCGGCGACGTCGATGACGTAGATCGAGACATCGACCAGCTCTGGGCTGAACGACGCGGCCAGGTTGTCGCCACCGCTCTCGACAAACACGAGATCGAGATCGGGGAAGCGCTCTATCATGCGCTCGACGGCATCGATATTGATCGATGCATCCTCGCGAATGGCCGTATGCGGGCAGCCACCAGTTTCCACCCCCATAATGCGTTCGCTGGGGAGAGCACCGCTACGGATGAGAAACTCGGCATCCTCGCGGGTATAAATATCGTTGGTGATAACAGCCAAGGCGTAGCGCTCGCGCAGACGTTTGCAGAGGGTGTCGAGCAACGCAGTTTTCCCCGAGCCTACTGGTCCGCCGACGCCGATTTTGACGCAGCTGTTTGGCATGTGGTGCCCCCAGATTTCCCTCTCTTTCCTCCTCTCCCGTCGGGACAGGGTCGGGGTAAGAGTTTTATAGGGTACCGTTGTTCATCCCTCACCCTTGGCCTCTTCTAAAGGGCATAGCAGCAGGATAGGGGTAGAAAGAGTCCGTCATGCACCATTTGCCCGATCTCTCACCGGGAGAGGAAACGTTAGCTTTGAAACAGCCGACTATACAATGTCTCATGCTGCATGGCGCGAATGTCCAACTCCAGAGCTGCGCTGGACAGATCTTCCCGCCCCTGTCGGCGAATGGCATCGGCGATGACCGGGAGATGTGGTAGCAGTGTTGTGAGCAATCGTTGCCCGGCCAGCTGTCCGATGGGTAGCAGGCGCAACGCGGCGGCTATCATACTGCTAAGCCACTGGTACCCGGCCGCTTCAATAATGATTCGTTCTTCGTATCCCAGTTGACAGCCAATGACCCCCAGCACCAGGGCCTGATGGGCCACCAGCCTGTGCTGTTGATAGAGTCCATGCAAACGCTCAACAGCTGGGCCTGGCCAGACTTGAACCGCCAGACGGAGCAGCCCCTGCCCCGTCTTCACGCTTGCCTCGCGCAGCTCGCGTGCGTGCTTCATCGCCGTCAAACGCTGATCGAGGCGTTCGAGTTGCGTCCAATCCCCAGCTGTTGTGAGTCGGTGGGCGAGGGCTACTGGCAGCAGGTGGCTGTTGTGCACAGTATGGTGCAATATCGCTTCCAGCCACTCCTGTAATGTCGTGACCTCAGCGATGAGCCCCTGTTGGGTGTACGTCTCCAGTCCATTTGAAAACGTATACGCACCGATCGGCAAAGCAGTGTCACACAGCTGCAGCAACGCCAAGAAATGAGATGGAAGGCAGGAGATTGTCGTCATGTATGCCGTTGCCCTGACGTCGCACTCACCGGGGTGAATGGCAGTTGTGTACGCTCGACTGCAATACCCTGCTGCCCGAGATAGGTCTCTAGCACTGGCTGGTAGAGCGTCTTCAAGCCCTGTTCGCCGATCTCCAACGGCAGATGCCTGTTGCCGATTTGATAGGCCACGAAGGCCGTCTCTTGCAGGTTTCGCGGTCGGATGAGCAGGATATCCTCGGGGGCCAGCTCCACCGCGATCCAGCCTTCCGGCGTAGACAATAATTCACCGGCTTGGAGTCGAGTCCCTGTCGGCAACGCCAGCGCGATTTCATGTCCCTGCATGGTCAGGAGTTTTTGCCGGCTCCGCTGCCGTTGTTCCCAGGTCAGCGCCACCCTGTCAATGATGGGACGAGCGTCCTGGGTTGTAGGCTTGGCGATACGGTCGATGATGTGCATGTGCTTAGAACAAAAAGTAGCGCTGCGCCAGTGGCAGGCGTTGCGCCGCTTCGCAGCTCACCCGCTCCCCGTCGATGGAGACCTCATAGGTCTCCGGATTGACGTAGAGCCGTGGCAGATAGTCATTCCAGCGCAGATCAGTTTTGGTCAGTTGACGACAGCCTCGTACCGGCAGCAGTGGCCTGGTCAAGCCATGTTGCGCGAGATCCCCCTCGGTCAACGACAGGGCTGAGACAAAATGGCAGGCGATGCGGTTGATCGCCTGACCAAACCCTCCAAACATCGGCCGATAGAACACCGGTTGCGGGGTTGGAATAGATGCATTCGGATCGCCCATGGCGGCTGCCGCGATGAACCCGCCTTTGATAATGAGCTCGGGCTTCACCCCGAAGAATGCTGGTTTCCACAGCACCAGGTCAGCGACTTTCCCGACCTCGATGGACCCAACATAGGCGCTGATGCCATGGGTGATGGCTGGATTGATCGTATACTTGGCCAGATATCGTTTGACGCGCATATTGTCGTGGCGTGGCGAGTCCTGTGGGAGTGGGCCGCGTTGCTCCTTCATCTTGCTGGCGGTTTGCCAGGTGCGACAGATGACCTCACCCACCCGCCCCATGGCCTGGGAGTCCGAGGCCATCATGCTAATCGCCCCCAGGTCGTGTAAGACGTCCTCGGCAGCCATGGTCTCGGCCCGGATGCGCGATTCCGCGAATGCCACGTCTTCGGGAACGCCCGAATCCAAATGATGACAGACCATTAACATGTCCAGGTGCTCATCCATAGTGTTGACGGTGAAAGGCATGCTGGGATTGGTGGAGGAAGGGAGGGCATTCGGGTAAGAACACACCTTGATAATGTCAGGGGCATGCCCACCCCCTGCGCCCTCGGCGTGATAGGTGTGGATCGTTCGTCCTTTGAACGCTGCCACCGTGCGCTCGACAAAGCCCGACTCATTCAGCGTGTCGGTATGGATCGCCACCTGGACATCGTACTGATCTGCCACGGCTAGGCAGCAATCGATGGCTCCCAGCGTCGTACCCCAATCTTCATGCAGTTTGAGTCCCATGGCACCGGCGCGAATCTGTTCTACTAGAGGCTCAGGACGTGACGCATTTCCCTTGCCCAAAAAACCGAAGTTCAGCGGGAAGGCTTCGACGGCCTCGTACATGCGTGCGATGTTCCAGGGCCCTGGCGTGCAAGTGGTAGCATTGGTTCCGGTGGCCGGCCCGGTGCCACCGCCGATCATGGTGGTGATGCCGCTATATAGCGCTTCGTGGGTTTGTTGCGGCGAGATGAAATGGATGTGGGCATCGATGCCACCAGCGGTGAGGATGAGCCCCTCGCCGGCCAAGACTTCGGTGCTGGCACCGATCT
Organism: bacterium; assembly: GCA_046727435.1. Lineage (GTDB taxonomy): Bacteria > Tectomicrobia > Entotheonellia > J063 > CAVPRW01 > CAVPRW01. Next base: position 3,221 of record JBKPCR010000483.1, read on the forward strand.
CCATCCCCGGCGTGACCCCATCCATCAGGTTGCGATTGCCGGCTTTGCCGATGCCAACGATCTTCCCTTCCTTGACGGCCACATCGGCTTTGACGATGCCCCAGTGATCGATGATGAGCGCATTGGTGATGACCAGATCGGGCACCCCCTGGGCGCTGGTCGCTTCGGGGGACTGCCCCATGCCATCGCGGATCACCTTGCCGCCGCCGAATTTGACTTCGTCGCCGTAGACCGTGTAGTCGCGCTCTACCTCGATGATCAGCTCAGTGTCGGCCAGCCGTAGACGGTCGCCGACAGTCGGGCCGTAATGATCAACATACACGTGACGTGGAATGCGCAGGCTCATGGTGAATTCTCCGGGGTAGAGCGTACTATTGAGGCGCCATCGAGGAAGCTGGCAAGCCGTGCCCGCGCCGCCTGAAACACCAGGGGATCGTCCAGATTGCCTTCCACCAATTGATTGAGGCCGAACACCCGACGACGGCCGGCAAATGCCACCAACATTACTGTCTTGCGCATCCCTGGCTCAAAGCGCACCGCCGTGCCGGCGGGGATATCCAGCCGCATTCCGTAGGCTTGCTGTCGATCGAAATCGAGGGCCGGGTTCACTTCAAAGAAATGAAAGTGGGATCCCACCTGAATGGGGCGATCGCCGCGGTTGGTCACCTGTAACGTGCGCGTCGGACGATCGGCGTTCGCGGTGATAGGTTCGTCATTATAGAAAATCTCGCCGGGAATCACCCAAGACTCCTGCCTCTACTCCCTATTCCACTGAGAGAGGACTGGGATGAGGACATTCAAGCTGCCGCCGATCTCTCACCCTGCCCCGCTCTTATGGGGAGAGGGGATCGTGTGGCTACCGAATCGGATCATGCACGGTGATCAGCTTCGTGCCATCGGGGAACGTGCCTTCTACCTGGATCTCACGGATCATCTCGGGTACCCCATCCATCACGTTGTCGCGGGTCAGGATGGTGGCACCGTACTGCATCAGGTCGGCCACCGACCGGCCGTCGCGCACCCCCTCGAGGATTTCCGCCGTGATAAGGGCTATCGCCTCGGGGTAATTGAGCTTGAGGCCGCGCTGCTGTCGTCGGCGCGCCACATCGGCGGCGGTGAAGATCAAGAGCTTTTCGATCTCGCGCGGAGTCAAGTGCATGACGACTTCCCCATGGCCCTCAGGAGACGCAATACTGCCCCTTTAGACGGTCAGATACTGTTTTACGACGTCCTCGGTGAGCTCTGCTATCTCGCCGTGGGCGACGATCGACCCTTTCTCCATCATATAAAACGCATCCGCCAGACGCCAAGCAAATTCCAGATACTGCTCGACCAGCAGAATCGTGACAAGGCCTTGCGCCTTGATCCGCGCGATGACCTCTTCGATCTCCTGAATGATCGAGGGCTGAATCCCCTCAGTCGGTTCATCCAGGAGCAAGAGTTTCGGCTCGGTCACCAACGCCCGAGCAATTGCCAGTTGCTGCTGCTGACCGCCGCTGAGGAACCCACCTTTGCGGTTGAGCAAGCCCGACAGCGCGGGAAAGAGTTGAAACACGGCGTCTGGGACCCTGCCCTGGCGGCCTTTTTGGGCCAGTAACCCGAGGCTGAGATTTTCCCACACTGTCAATTGTGGGAAAATCTCCCGCCCTTGCGGTACATAACCCATACCGCGCCGCGCTCGCTGCTCGGGCCTTACGCGGGTGATCTCCTGCCCATCAAATATGATGGTTCCTGCCTGCGCCGAGAGCAAGCCCATCACACTTTTTAAGAGCGTGGTTTTGCCCACGCCATTGCGTCCCATCAGGCAGACAACATGGCCTTTAGGGATGTGCAGGTGAACATCCCACAGGATCTGGCTATCGCCATAGCCGACGCTAAGCCCCTGAACCCTGAGCATCTGCGTGATATCCCCTTCCCAGATAGACCTAGATCACCCGAGGGTCCTGTTGCACTCGGTCGACGGAGCCCTCGCACAGAACAGCCCCCTCATGCAGCACGGTCACCTTCTGGGCGGTCTGCCGCACAAATTCCATGTCGTGCTCGACGACCAGAACGGCGTGATCTTGCGCCATGCGCTGCAGGAGCTGGGCGGTTTTCTCACGTTCTCTGCCGGTCATGCCCGCGACCGGCTCATCGAGTAGAAACAGGGCTGGCTCCTGGGCCATCACCATGCCGATCTCCAGCCATTGTACTTCGCCATGGGACAACGATCCGGCCTGGTGATGCGCCTTCTCAAGCAGGCCGAGGGTCTCCAGAATGGACGCCATCTTGTCCAGGTGTGCCGCGGTCGGCGCGCCAAACAACGTCGACCAGAGGTTCCAGCGTTGGGGGAGAGAGAGCGTGAGATTTTCAAGCAACGTGAGATGTTTGAACACCGAGGGTATTTGGAATTTGCGACCGATGCCCAGCGCCGCGATTTGATACGACTCGAGCGCACTCAGATCGGTCGTGTCGCCGAAAATGACTCGCCCGGTGTCGGGTTTGACCTGGCCGCAGATGACATCGAGTAAGGTAGTTTTGCCGGCGCCGTTCGGGCCAATGAGGGCACGAAGCTCGCCATGATCGACGTACAGATTCACCCCACGCAGGGCCTGGAAGCCATCGAAGGTGACCGAGACCCCCTCCAGGTAGACGATGGACCCATGCTGTGTCATGCTATGCCTCCACACCTTGGAGTGATCGCGAATCCATACTACTGTTGACTCGTCAGACTGGGACTGATAGCGGACGATGGGACGGGCGCAGGCGTGAGGCGTCGCCATCCCAGCCGACGCCCCCAGCGTTGGAGTTGGCGAGGGAGGCCGGCCAGGCCGTCCGGGAACAACATGACGACGCCGACGAATAATCCTCCTAGGATAATCGGCCACCACTCTGGGTAACGGGCGGTCAGCACACTGCGTGCGGCGTTAATGCTGATGGCGCCGAGAATGGCTCCGACGAGCGTGCCCCGACCACCAGTCGCCACCCAAACGACGATCTCCAGCGAGGGCAGCACACCGATCTGGCTTGGGGTAATGATACCCACTTGTGTGACGTATAAGGCGCCTGCCAGCCCTGAGAGTACCCCCGCCACCGCAAAAATAAAAATCTTATAGTGGGCCACAGGATAGCCTAAAAACTGTAATCGCCGCTCATGATCGCGAATAGCCGTCAGCACAAGCCCCATCTTCGAGCCCACGAGCCAGAGACAGAGTATAAAGCTGCCGACCAGACCCACGGCTGTAACCACGTAGAGTCCGCGCCACGTCCCAGGGGCGCTCAAGGAAAAGCCCAGGAGACGTTTGAAATCGGTTAGCCCGTTCGTCCCACCCAGATTGAGCTCATTGCGGTTGAAGAGCAACCACGCGGCATACGCCATAGCCTGCGTCAGGATGGCGAAATATGTCCCGCTGACGCGGCGGTGAAAGGTCAACAATCCGATGACGATAGCGAGGAGGGCAGGCAACAACAGGGCCAAGAGTACAGCTAAGGGGAAGTACTGGAAGGGTTTCCAAAATAGTGGGAGTTCGAGGACCCGGTTCCAGACCATGAAGTCGGGGATGGGTTCACCGTAGACTCCCCGCCCACTAGATCCGAGCATCAACTGCATGCCCATGGCATAGGCGCCGAGCCCGAAGAAGACCGCCTGTCCCAGACTCAAAATGCCGGTATAGCCCCAGATCAGGTCCATACCCAGGGCTAAGATCGCCAGCGCCAGGTACTTGCCGCACAGATTCAGGTAATAGTCGGACAGGAAGCCTATCCCGTTCAGGAGCGGCAGCACAACGATCAGCAGCATCACCAAGAGCCCTTCAGCAAGCCACGTGCGTTTCCCTACTCTACCTGCACTCAACTCCTCTCCCTCATGCTAGCGTGTCATAGCTTCTGTCGCGCGCTCTCTGGGCGGGAAGAGCCCAGTGGGCCGCAGCTGTAAGAAGAAAATCACGAGCAGCAAAATCCCCACCTTGGCATACACCGCGGCCGCCGTGCCGCTGATGGCGGGCTCTAGGAGCTTGTTTGACATGCCGAGGCCGAGAGAGGCCAGGACCGTTCCCAAGATTTTTCCGACTCCCCCCAGAACGACCACCATAAATGAGTCCACAATATCGGTCTTGCCAACCTCTGGATCGACGGTGCCGATGAGACTCAAAGCACAACCCGCCAAGCCCGCTAGCGCCGCGCCCATCGCAAACGTGAAGGCATCGATGCGGCGGGCAGCGATGCCCATGCAGCACGCGATATCACGGTT
>JBKPCR010000484.1:0-26945 GCA_046727435.1 bacterium
GATCGATGTCCCCGCGGCGACCGACCTCGGGATTGTGGCAGTCAATATTCCCGATATCTGGACCCGCGAAGTGGCGAACCACGCCCTCGCCCTCCTCCTGGCCTGGAATCGGCGCATTCCGACCCTGAACAACGAGGTCAAAGCGGGCCTCTGGCAATCGCAACCTCCGGGTCCTCTGGGAGCATTACATAGCGAGACGGTGGGCATTGTGGGCTTTGGCAACATTGGTAGAGCATTTGCGCGGCGCGTCGCGGCCCTGGAAACGCACGTCATCGCCTACGACCCCTACGTCGACGACGCCCAGTTCGCGGCCTTGGGGGTAGAGCGCGTACTTTCCCTCGGGGAGTTGGCGGTGCGCTCGGATTACATCTCCGTCCACACCCTGCTGAATGCCGAAACCCGCCATCTGATCAATGAAGCCTTTCTCCGGCAGATGAAGCCCACGGCCTGTCTCATCAACACCTCCCGCGGCCCAGTGGTTGATGAACGGGCCATCATTCGCGCCCTACAAGAGAAATGGATCGCTGGCGCGGCGCTCGACGTCCAGGAACACGAACCCCCAGCCCCCGACAATCCCTTGTCGCGTCTGGAGAACGTCATCCTGACGCCGCACGCTGCCTACTACTCGACCGCAGCGGTGGCCCAGGTGCCGCGGCGCTGTGGGGAAGAGGTGGCACGAGCGCTGACCGGTCAACGCCCGCTGCATATGGTCAATCCTGAAGTCTATGCGGTCTTGATGCAGCCTGAGGCGCGCTGAACCCACAGGTCTGGCACTGCGGTGGCTTCGACACGTATAAGCTACCGCAGAACCATGTCATAAAACACGACAGCCAAATATTTCTTTTGACCTCCGGCTCACATTTGCTATACTTCGTTACATTTCGCGCTACTTCTGCATCACCTCTCTAAGACACTTTGGGTTTCAACGTGTGAGGTTATCCGTGCTCCCTGAGAGGAGCACGTCTCTCCGGTCCACCCTGTTATTTTGCACCCACCCATAACCGAGCTCTGCTGACAGCATCTGGGCTAGCATAGGGCAGCCCTCAGGTGATGTGTCCCCGTCATCCCAGTTGCTGTCTTATCGACTAGGACCACGCCCCAGGATGACCTCAACGGCTTTATGGCCGTGGTATTTGGGGCCTGGCGGTTATTTGGTCAAGGACTGGCGGACGCCCGTCGGGGTCCTTGTCCATTTTGGTGAGACACGTTGAGACGACCCGTACCATGAGCTACGTCCTGTTCACGCGGTACGCCGACCAGCAGCTCAATCAGCCGGAGAAAAGTCCCCACTCATCTCGACTGCGGCTGCATGCAAAGGCCGGGAAGGAAGAGCCATGCAAAGTGCCATTAGGGTAGCTATCATCCACCGCAATCGTCTCTTTCGCGAGGGGCTTGCGTTTGTGTTGTCCCAGCAGCGCGGCATTACGGTGGTCACTTGTGGCGACGGGGCCGGTGACGCCTTAGCAGAAATTGGTAGACTGTGCCCGGATGTGATCATCTTGGATTTTTCCCAGCAGGGACGCGATGGCTTGAAAGAGGCGCGTCAACTCCGAGAGGCCTCCCCTGAGTCCAGACTCCTCCTGATGGGCCTGACCGAATCGGAAGCCGACGTTCTGGCGTGTATTGAAGCAGGCGCCGCAGGGTTGCTTCAGCGGGAAGCCTCGTTGGAGGAGCTGGTGCAGAACATTCGGGCGATGGCGGCAGGCGAGGCCCTGTGCTCTCCGAAAATCATCGCGCTGCTCTTCTCCCAAATTGCGGAGGAGGCTCACGCCAGGAAACGGGTGCAGCGCTCCGACCTGCCGCATCTCACCTCTCGCGAATGCCAGATCCTAGCGTTGATTGAGGAACGGTGCAGCAATAAAGAGATCGCCGTCCGTTTGGAGATCGAGATCCAGACCGTGAAGAACCACGTCCACAACATTTTGGAAAAGCTCCAGCTCCATAGCCGCCGGGAGGCCGCCTCGTATGCCAGAGAACGGGGTATGCTGGGAAGAGTGCACTGAATCCAGAAAAGGATGTAGTACTGCGTGTCCCACAGACCTGATGCGCCTCAGCTCGATTTGTCTTAGCACACGGGAACTAGTCTGTAGCGGTTGATGACTAACCAGTACTTTTTGATTGCCTCCAATATTGTGGTCTACGAAATGTAGACCCTTTTTTTTGCCACCATAGATCGGAATTTGGAGCCACGATCCATTGTTTTAGCGTGTAGGGAGGCATATCCTCCCCCTCAGGGTGGGATAAAGGAGAGTATGCAGAAAATATGAAGAAGATCAGAATTCTCTTGGCCAACAGTCGTCCTCGGATTATGCGGGAGGTGATAAGGCAACTCATAAGGCGCCAGCCTGATATGGAGATTGTGGGGGAGGTCCTCGACCTGTCGGTTCTGGTCCGCACCGCGCAAGAGACGGCGGCCGACGTGATCATCATCGCCCTGGAAGATTCTGTGGCGTTGGGGCTGGGCAGTCAGCTACTCACCGAATGTCCCGATGTGATCATCCTTGAGCTGGCATCGCAAGGTGATGTCGCCTTCATCGGGCAAGTATGCCTTGGGCGCAGGGAGATTGCTGAGCCGTCAGAGGCGAATATCCTGAGTGCTCTTCGCCATGCGATCCAGGACCCCATAGCATGCACGTGTTGAGCCGCCGAAGGAGGGAAACCATGACGGAAGTGGAGATCAGAGACAGCATCAAGAAGGTCGTTGCGAGTGTCAGCGATATCGATCTGGCAGACATCGGGGACTCAGCTTCGTTTAAGGAAGACCTCGGCCTGGATTCCCTCGTGCTACTCGAGATCTCGGTCGATATCGGGCTGCAGTTTGCGCTTGATATCCCCGAAGAACAGCTCATGCAGCTTCGGACGGTGCAGGACGCGGTCGAGTTAGTGCAGCAATGTTTAGTGGCGAAGGTATGAGGTGAGCGAAAGATGCAGCGGCGCGTCGTGATCACGGGTATAGGCCTGGTTACCTCTATCGGCACGGGATGTGCGCCTTTTTGGGACAGTCTGTTGGCGGGCCGTTCGGGCTTCAGCCTGGTTGAGTCATTCGATACCAGTGCATACAAGGTCAACCGTGGGGCCGAGGTCAAAGCCTTCCAGGCCGCGGATTACCTGGCGCATCTTGATCCCGCCTCCATGGGCCGCGCCTCACAGTTTGCGACCGCTGCAGCCCAACTCGCTATTGTGGATGCGCATCTGGATTTGCAGGCGATCGAACCGGAACGGGCCGGTGTGTCGATGGGAACCACATCAGGCGAGCCCAGGGAGATTGAGCGCTTTGATGATTACTTCGTGAACGAGGCATTGGAGCGGAGCGGGCCGGAGTTCATGGCGTTATACCCGTGCCATGTCATTGCAGCGCACATCGCCACAGAATTGGGTTTGGCAGGGGTCGCCATGACGATTCCGACCGCATGCGCCGCCGGCAACTACGCCATTGCGCATGCCTTCGAGCTGCTGGGCTCTGGCCGAGCGGACATGATGCTGGCCGGAGGCGCCGACGCCTTTTCACGAATTACCTACGCGGGGTTTGCTCGGCTCGGAGCCATTGCTCCAGAAGTCTGCCAGCCATTTGATCGTCATCGCAAAGGTATGATCCCAGGCGAAGGCGCAGCCGTACTGGTGCTTGAGCCACTGCCGCGGGCCCTCAAGCGTGGAGCGCGGGTCTATGCCGAGGTCGCCGGTTATGGGTTATCCTGTGACGCACACCACATGACCGCAGCACACCCGCAGGGCGATGGGGCGGCACGGGCGATGGAGAAGGCTCTCCAGCATGGTGGCATGCAGCCACACGACGTGAGCTATATCAGCGCCCACGGCACCGGCACGCCAACCAATGACCAATGCGAAACTCTCGCGGTCAAACGCGTCTTTAAGGACGACGCCTATCGCATCCCGATCAGCTCCATCAAGTCCATGCTCGGCCACACCATGGGAGCGGCGTCCGCCATCGAAGCGGCGGTGTGTGCCCTCACCATCTGGCACGGTTGCATTCCACCGACCATGCACCTCGAGGAACCAGACCCCGCCTGCGACCTCGACTATGTCCCGAATGCGGCGCGCGCACACAAGGTGCGTGTAGCGATGAATAATGCCTACGCGTTCGGCGGCAACAACTCGTCGTTGATCCTGAAGAAATGTGAGGCGTAGAACCCATGGAACGCAGGGTGGTGATGACTGGCGTCGGTGTGCTTTCTTCTCTTGGTGATTCACCGTCGGCGTTGTCCACGGCATTGCGTGAAGGCCGCAGCGGTTTGAGCCCTGTCAAGTCGTTTAGCACCGACGGACTGGTTTGCCATCAGGCGGGCGAGCTCCGCTCCTTTGCCCCAGAGCTTTACCTGGGGGAGCGCAATCTGCGTGCATTGGACCGCACCTCGCGGTTGGTGACCGCGGCAGCGACTTTAGCGCTGGACGACAGTGGCTGGTCGGCAGAGCTGCGCCGTCGTTGCGAGGTCGGAGTTGTACTCGGGACGATGTTTTGTAGCGTGCATACGATTTCGGAGTTCGACCGCCGGGGCCTCGTCCTTGGACCGAAGAACGTCAGCCCGATGGACTTCGCCAATACCGTGATCAACGCCGCAGCCGGGCAGGTCGCCATCTGGCACGATCTGCGCGGGGTGAACTCGACGATCGCGGGTGGCATTACCTCTGGGCTGCAAGCCATCGCGTATGCGACCGAGCTGATCCGCAGCGGTCAGGCGACGGCGATCCTGACCGGGGGCGCTGAGGAGCTGTGCTTCGAGTCATTCCATGGCTTTGCTCGGGCCGGTTGGTTGTGTGCGGCAGGCAATGGCGTCAGCGAATGCCCCATTCCATTCGATGCCAGGCGCAATGGTTTTGCGTTGGGGGAAGGAGCTGCCCTGCTGATGCTCGAGGACGCCGCTTCCGCCGCCGCCCGTGGCGCCACGGCGTGGGGCGAGATCAAGGGGCATGGCACCGCCTATGATGTCTCCCGCGGCACCGTGGGCGTGCAAGCCGTCGAGGCGATCGCCCGGGCGATGCGACTAGCATTGCAAGACGCCCAGATACACGCCGACGACATCGATTGTCTCAGTGCTTCGGCCAACGGCAGCGTATTGGGCGACCGTCACGAAGCGCAGGCGGTGGCGGCGGTCCTCGGTGGGCAGGCCGCGAGCCTGCCGGTGACGGCCATCAAATCCATGCTCGGTGAAACACTCGGCGCCTCTGGAGCCATGCAGACCATCGCGCTTCTGGCAGCCATGCGCGATGGTGTGCTGCCTGGCATTCGGCACTTGGAACACCTCGAGCCCGATTTTCCGCTGGCCCTGGCGAGTCCTCATAATCAGCGACTCGACCTGCGCTGTGGCCTCATCAATTCGGTCGGCCTCGATGGGAACTGTTGCGCGCTCGTCGTGGCAGGATGTGATGATCACTAAGTACCATGCGCCGTCATTTCACTCCCTCCCGAACCCTCCCCCGTCGAGGGGGAGGACTGGGTGAGGGGTCTTATAACCAACGGGCTATTTATAGCGCGTAGTACTAAGGGACCTGTGGTGATGCCTATGTCAAGCCTGTCTGCGGCGGTTGATGAGTCAGGACCTCTCGACTTGGTCCCCCGGATGATCGCGCAGGGGTATGCGCCATCAGACGTTGACCGTCGCCGTCAGTGGCTCGAAGCCAAGATCGGATGCCGTCTCACACATGTCAGCGCTTATTCGATCCCGAGCGAGGATATGCGCGGCAACATCGAAAATCCGATTGGCACCGCGCAGATCCCCTTGGGCGTCGCCGGGCCTTTGCTGATCCACGGCACGCACGCTCGCGGTTGCTTCTACGTGCCGTTGGCGACGACGGAGGGGGCCTTAGTGCGCTCGTATGAACGCGGTATGGTCACCTTGAGCCGCGCCGGCGGGGTGGTCGCCCGTTTGTACGTGGACGAGAATCGCATCTCGCCGGTCTTTTTTTTCGACCACATCAGCGACGCCCACGACTTCGTCCAGCATCTCCACGAGGACTTCGAGACGCTCCGTGCGGAGGCCGAATCTACGACACGCCACGGCAAACTGCTACGTCTCGAATGCCACCCGGTCGGCCGCGAGGTGATAGTTCATTTCTGCTATTACACCGCCGACGCGCAGGGTATGAACATGATCGTCAAGGCGACCGAGCGGGCCTGCCAGTGGATCATGCGCTATAGTCGCGCCAGGCGCTTCTACATCTTCAGCGGCTTGAGCTCGGAGAAGCGCGCCAGTGGGGTGCTGTTCTCCGGGGGGAAAGGCAAGAAAGTGACGGCGGGCGCCCTGGTGCCGGCGCGGATTGTGAAAGCCTACCTCCACACCACTCCGGAGCAGCTCATTGATATGTGGCACAATACTATGCTGGGCCATGTGCAGGCGAATGCCATAGGCTATAACGCGCACTATGCCAACGGGCTCACCGCCATGTTCATTGCCTGTGGCCAGGATGTGGCCAATGTCGTGAACGCCGCCACCGGGATTACCAACTTCGAGACGACCGCTGACGGCGATCTATACGCCAGCGTCACCTTGCCTTCGCTCACCGTGGCGACGGTGGGGGGTGGCACCGGTCTGGGAACAAGTCGTGAATGTCTGGGCATGCTTGGCTGTGCCGGCAGCGGGCACGCCGCCAAGTTTGCCGAGATTGTTGCGGCGACGCTGCTGGCTGGGGAGATTTCGATGGGCGCGGCCATCGCCAGCGGTGAATTCGTCGACGCGCACGAAACCTATGGCAGAAACCGGCCCCACCGCGAGTGATAGCGGCATGCCAAGAGCGTTCAAACCCTTACGGAGCGACCCAGAGAGCGCCTACGATGTGGTGGTCATCGGCGCCGGCATCGGAGGGTTGATTTGCGCCAACCTCATCGCACGCAGTGGGCTGCGCGTCCTCCTGATCGAACAACATTATGTCGTCGGCGGCTATTGCAGTATGTTCCGGCGCAAAGGCTACACGTTTGACGCGGCCACGCACTTCTACCCCCTGCTCGGTAATCCAGATACCATGACCGGCAAGCTTCTGGTGGACCTGGGCCTCACCACCGGCTGGGTGAAAATGGACCCGGTCGATCAATTTCATTTCCCCGATGGGTCGAAGTTTGCCGTGCCCGCAGACTTCGATCGCTACCTGGCTCAACTCAAGGTCGAATTCCCCGCTGAAGCCCGCGCCATGGATGACTTCTTCGCAGCCGTACGTGACGCCTACATGTTTGGACTGCTCTATTACTTCCGCGGCCGTGCTACCAGCCGGCTGGAACAGTATCGCACCTTGACCGTGCGTCACATGCTGGACCGCTACTTTCGCGACCCCAAGCTCAAGCTCTTGCTCACGGCTGATTGCCCGCACTGGGGCTCGCCCCCATCGCGGACCTCGTTCGTATTCGATTCGATGCTCAGGCTGTCCTACTTCCTCGGGAATTACTACCCGCGTGGTGGGTCGCAGGCCTTTGCTGATGAGCTGGCACAACGCTTCGAAGCGATGGGTGGGCATATCCTGCTGCAATCGCTGGTCACCCGCATTCTCGTGAAGCAGCAGACCGCCTATGGAGTCGAAGTGGAGACCGGATGGGGACGGGATCGTCACGTGGTACGAGTGCAGGCTCAGGAGGTGGTGTCGAACGGCGACTTACTGCGAACCCTCGAGCGCTTGGTTGGCTCCGAACACCTGGCAACCGATGAGCTCGCCGCCATCCGCCAGCTGCGTCCCACCTATCCCTGTTTTCTGACGCACCTCGGGCTCCAGGAGATGTCTACCGAGGTGCTGCGTGAGGTCCATGGCTACTACTGGAACTCGTGGGACACAGACGAGGTCGGGCGCAATGGTCTCAAATTTAAAATCTTCGTCCCAACCCTGTACGAGCCGGCGTTGGCGCGCAACGGCAACCATATCATGATCATCCAAAAAGTCCTGGACATCGACTACCGCCGCATCGAAGACTGGGCCGCCCACAAGGCGGCGGTTGAGCAATACATCATGGATAACCTGGAACGGTTGATCCCCGGTTTTGCCGCCAAGGTGGTGGTCAGATGTAGCGCTTCGGCTTTGACCTCATACCGCTATACACTCAATCACCACGGGGCCATGCTCGGGTGGGAGATGTCACCTGACCAACTCGGTACGCATCGTGCTGATGTAGTCAGTCCGATCAAGAATATGTACTTTGTCGGACATTGGGTGCAACCCGGCGGCGGGATCACACCCGTGATCATGTCAGCGATGAAAGTCGCCAAGTTGATTACCAACGGCACTGTCAATGGCTCCATCGACAGCAGAGGGCAGGAGGCTGCTGAGCCAGCGCTGTCCTGTTGTCCTCCGTAAGGCGGAGAACCGTCATGGCCAGAGTCATGGTCATCGATTCGCGCGGCAATCTCTTGCACTACCTGACGAACCGACTGAGCAAGAGCCCTATGGTCGATGCCTGTCAGCGGGCCCCAGGTCTGACCGGTGGCTATGTCAATCTGTTAGCCATGCAAGATATCAACATCGTGGTGTATTGCCCTCGACTGTGCAGCTCATACGATATGACGCCTGACCTGGCAGAGGCGGAAACGGTCTTTGCGGAGTGTGCTCGCGCCCGCGTCGCCAAGGTTGTCCTGTTGTCGAGTGCAGCCGTTTACGGGGCCAGCCCCCGCAATCCTGGATTCATCTCTGAGTCGCAATTCGCCTCATACCATGGGCAAAACCGGATCGGCGAGCGTTGGATGGCACTTGAGGCGCTTGCCACGCAGTATTTGGGTGGAGATCTACAGACCCGATTGACCATCTTACGGCCTGCCTCGGTGCCGTTGCGGGGCGGCAATGATTACTTCAGCCAGTTATTACACGGGGGACTGACGATTACCCTGCCCCTACATGATCCATCGATCCAGTTGTTGCACCCTGACGACCTGGCACAGGCGGTGTGTTGTGCCGTGGAGAGAAGCGCGGGTGGGGTGTACAACGTGGCGCCCGCTGGGGTGATCCCGTTGCGCGTGGCGCTGCGCATGGCCGGTTCGACGCGGGTGCCAATCGCACGGGGGGTGCAACGCCTGTCCCGTCGTGTGCTCTCTGCGCTTGGTGCGGCCCATGGCATCGATCAGCTCGAATACATTCGCTACTCGTGGACCATTTCCAATCAGAAAATTAAGCATGAGTTAGGGTTTGCGCCGGAACGGTCCAGCGCTGAAGCGCTAATAGACGTTCTGACCTCGGAGGCGGGCCAGCCTGATGGTCGAAGTCGGCAGACTTCGAACCAGACGACGGCTCTTGCCACCTTCGACGATTTCGGCATGGACACACGCTACATCGACAGGCGGGTGCGAACCGTGTTCAAACTTCTGCATGATTACTACTGGCGCATTGAGGTCCATGGGATCGAACACGTGCCACGTGTGGGGCGGGCGGTATTGGCCGGGAACCACCGCGGCTTCATGCCTTTTGATGGCGTCATGGCCTTCCATCACATTGTGCGCGAGGTCGGACGCTATCCGCGCGTCTTGATCCATCCGACCCTGCTCAAAATCCCAGTGCCGTTCGATTTTGCCAAGCTCGGTGGCATCAAAGTCAGTCGCGAGAACGCAGATTACGTTCTGCAGCGCGATGAGCTCTTAGTCATCTACCCCGAAGGCATCGAGGGTGCATTCAGGTTTTATCGCGAGGCCTATCGCCTGGGGAAGTTTGGCAGAGATGAGTATGTGAAGGCGGCACTGCGCAATTCTGCACCTATCGTCCCCTTCGTCACGGTTGGCAGCGCGGAGATCTTCCCGATCTTTGGGAAAATCGACTGGCGTTGGTGGAAGCAGTATACCTTGTGGCCCTTCATCCCGATCACGCCGACGTTTCCGCTGCTGCCGCTGCCACTGCCGACGAAGTGGCATACGCAGTTTTTGCCGCCACTCCATATCGAACAGCGGTATCCACCCGAGGCCGCGCGTGACGCCGCCACGGTAAGTGCCATCGGTCAGGAGGTGCGAAGCAGGATGCAAGAGGCAATCGACGGGATGCTCAAGCGTCGCAAATCCATCTTCTTCGGCTCGATCTTTCATGGTGAGGCACCCTGATGACCTGGTGGTCCAATCTTCGCCGACTGGGGCACATTGTCGCTGTGCTGGTAAGACATCTGCTAGCGCATGTGTGGGGTGCTCTCTCTATACGTTGGCCATGGCTGGCAGGCCGCCTGCCACATAGTACGCTTTCAGGGCCAGAACGGTTGCGGACGTTGTTTGAGGACCTAGGCGGTACATTCATTAAATTTGGTCAAATGCTCGCCCTGCAGCCGGACATCCTGCCGCTTGCCTATTGTAACGCGCTATTCAACCTGCTTGACCGCATCACACCATTCGGGTTCGAAGAGGTGGAGAAGATATTCGCCGCTGAATTCGGCACAAGGCCTTCAGAGATCTTTGATCATTTCGACCCGGAGCCGATTGCCACAGCCTCCATCGGCCAAGTCTACATTGCCTATCTAGGTGAGCAGAAAGTGGCGGTCAAGGTGCAGCGACCGAGCGTCAAGACGGACTTCGCCGGTGATATCCGTCTGATGACGATCGCTATGCATCTCATCACAGCCCTGCACGTGAAGCCGCTCTATTGGCTGCTCGAGCCCATGCACGAGTTCATCGGCTGGACGCGTGAGGAACTCGACTACCGCCGTGAAGCCCGCTATATGGAACACACACGCCGTCATGCGGGCGATAACGCTAAAGAATACGTACCGGCTGTGTTTTGGAAATATACGACATACTGTATTCTCACCCTCGAGTTTCTGGAAGGCGTGACCGTCCTCGACTACCTCCGCGCTCTGGCCGCTGGTGACGAAATGATGCAGCATAGACTGCATACCATGGGCTTCGAACCCGATCAGTTCGCTTGCAACATCATCGAAAACTTCCTCGCCGACGCGTTTCGGCACGGCATGTTTCACGCCGACCTGCATCCGGCAAATCTGATGATTTGTAGTGAGAACACCGTCGGGTACATCGACTTCGGCATCACCGGCGTGCTAAGTCCGTACCTACGCCGTCACCTGGTGGCGCTTACCCTGGCATACGCGCGCGGGGACCTTGATGGCATGTGCGCCTCGTTCTTCAAAGTCTCAGCCAGGGACGCTGATTCGGATGTGGAGGGGTTTCGCAGCGGATTGAGCATGCTGGCAGGCGACTGGTACATGGTGGAAAGAAAGGTGCGACACCTGCGCAAGAACATCACACTCGTCATGCTCGATCTGCTGAAACTATCGCGCCAGACCGGCATCTGGCCCGAGCGCGACGTGATCAAATACATCCGCTCCACCGTAGCCATTGATGGCCTCATCACCCGCTTTGCCCCGGCCTTCGACGTCGGCAAGTACCTTGAAACGATCTGTGATCGCTATCTCAAGTGGCAAGGACGACGCGAGCTTTTTGCCTTCGACACACTTGTGGACTGGTCGAGCTCAAGTGGGCATCTGATACGTGACGGCGCTTTGCGGGCAGTCACCTTTCTGCAGCGAATGGCGGCTGGCGAGGTCCTCGGACCGGCAGCCTTCAACGCGGCTGCGGATGTGCACGACTCCGCGTGGCGAGGGGCAGTGCAGCTGGCGGCGGTGATCTTCGCGCTATCAGCGCTGATGATGGTCACTAGAGAGGCGGTGCAATTGGGTGTGAACTTATTTACCGCGGAGCTTTTGCTCATGGCGGCCGCGGCCACGATGCTCCTGCGAAGGATATATAGGCTCATCTGAGGAGACAAAGACATGATACGCGATTTAACCAAGTCCCTGCTCAGTTTCTCGTGGGGAATGTCGCTGTTTGGCGCGACGCAGCTGGTCAATTCACTGACGCCAGACAAGGCAGCGGCGGCGTTCAACGCCGTGACACGGGCGACCGAGGATCAGCTCGGCGACGTGCTTAAGGGGGCTTTCCGGGCTGGCGACCAACTGCAAAGAGGTATGGTGGATATGACGTTCGGCCTTCTCATGCTTGAGGCCTTCAACCCTAGCCAAATGATGAAAATGGCCTCAGGCGTGATGCAGCAGACCACGGGAGCCTCGGGTCAGGGCGGTCAGGCACGTCCGGCGGCATCGCAAGCAAGGGCGGCAGAGTGGGGGCCTATGCCGCCCACGGATGCTACTCAGGGCCCTCAGGTACGTCCGGCGGCATCGCAAGCAACGGCGATGGGGTGGGGACCGAACCCGCCCACGGATGCTACTCAGGGCCCTCAGGCACGTCCGGCGGCATCGCAGGAAAGGACGACGGGGTGGGGACCGATCCCGCCTCAGGGTGCCAATAGGTCCTGAAGATAGCCAAACGTCGCGGCGCAATAACAGCGGCATTCGAGCGGATTTTCAGGGAATACACGGGGATACAGATGACGTTAACGGTGCCAGTCTTCTCAGAACGCCTTTCCCTGCTGAGAGGCGCGTAAAGAAGACGTGCAGAAGATCCAGCAGGACATCTAGGTACACCCTTGTCCACTCCTCGACCACCAGGGGGGGCCGACGGGCGTCATTGTGAGAGAATCCTGATCGATGAGAGAACCCCTGGCAAAAGAACGGATGCACCGCGCGACGCTGAAGGATAGGAGGCAAGAGATCGAAGCTTGCCTAGCTGCGTTTGGCCTAATGCCTGACCGTGGTCGCTTCATGGGCCGCCTAAGCGGCGCCGGCTTTCAAGAGACGCATAACCATAGGCTTCGCAAAGCACTGGAAAGCCTTGGCCCAGTCTTCTCTTCATTCGGTATCTATTTGTCGTCGCGGGTTGACCTACTGCCGGTGGATGCCTGCCTCGATCTTGCCCTCATTGTCCATCAGGTGGAGACGACGCCGATTTCCGCTGTGCGACAATTGATCGCTCAGGAGTTTGGCTGTCCAGTTGAAGAGATCTATGCCGCCTTCGCAGAAGTACCCTTTGAGTCCCGGCTGATGTTCCAGTCGCACCATGCGCTGCTTGAAAACGGCACGGCCGTAACAGTCAAAATCGTTCATTCCGAATGGCAAGATCAGTTTGAATTTGACATAGAGTTGCTAGCGCTCTTGAAATTCGCATTTTCTAATGAAGATCGGGGGAGTATACCCATTGAAAATGCCATTACAGAGTTTCGCCACACACTAGAGGAGCAAATTGATCTTGTCCAGGAGATTAAGGCATACGAGGAACTTGCTCAAGATGCCGAAGATTTCGAACTCCTAAGAGTTCCACTCGTATTTAAAGATCTATGTTCGTCGAAATTGATCACTATTGAACAATTACCAGGTTTGAGCTTGGAGGATATCATTGCGTTATTCGATAGGAGGAGATCGGGAGAGCATGTCACGACAAGTGTGGCGTCCGCAGACCCCGGCTTAGATGCAAATGATCTCGCCCGCCGTCTCTGCGTAGTATGGATGCGGCAGTTGTTATTGGGTAGTTGGTTTCCGGTGGAATTGCATCCAGCGAAAATTGTGCTTCTGGCCAACAAACAGATCGCCTTCACCGGCGGCGAGTTTGCTCGGCTGCCATCAGACGCCAAGAAAAATCTTTGGCACTACTTGATTGCGACTTCGACTGAAGATCCCGACAAGGCCTGCTCCTGTCTACTGGGAGAAATGATGCAGGAGCGCCGGCCCTTCGATGAGGAGGAGTTGCGCCATAGGTTCAGAGGGATTGTGCCTTTCCGTGACGGTGGTTGGAGTACCGACGAGGACAGCCGCAGCCTCGCAGAATATCTGTTTGTGCATTGGAAGCTCATGAGCGAACGCGGCCTCCGGCCTCAGCTCCATTTGCTGGCTTTCTACCGAGGGCTTTTCCAGACGGCCGCTCATGCGCGACGACTCGCACCCTACAGTGACCTGCTGCTGGCCGGGCTGCAAGAGGTGCGTACGCTCGAGATGCTGGCACAGCTTCGAGACATGCTGAGATTGTCCCAATTGAGTGACAGCCTGGACAGCTATGCCGCAATGATGATGGGGCTGCCCCAAAAGCTTGATGAGGTCCTGACGCTCGTCGCTGAGAGCAGCGCACGGGTGAAACTCCAGGGAACGGGGGCGGCCGGGCATCGCCGACAGCAAAACTCTTCAGCCGTGATGGTCGCTTTGCTCCTCGTGCTTGGGGCGTTTGCTATGTTGTCGCATCATCTCGCAGCGTCAGGAATCGCCGGCGCGTGGTTCGACAGCATCAGTGCCGTGATATTTGTGCTGCTCGGAGCTCTGTTGTTGCGGGCCGCCAGTCACGGGCGATGAAATACGGAGACATGGCGCATCGCTTCAGTCAATCAGTTCTATGCTGATTACCTAAATCGACGAGTTCTTCGGCCCGCTTTCACAAGTAACAATGTATGCTGAACCAAAGGTTAAAAAAGCATAGAAAGATCAATATAGATAGCACAAAGATCGTTTCAACTAACACAGATCACTCGATTCGTGACTAAGATGATCCAATTTTTCGGCCAGATGTTGAAATTGCCCTTGGAGGCTTTCGTCTTCAGCATGGAGATGCTGGTCAAAACCATACAAGGCATGCAAAAAATCGCCTACCAGGGTATTGACGCGATGGTAAGCGAGATCGGTCAGCCTCCCGATGACCTGTCTGGCGGTGACAGCGATCCCCCAAGTGATGTACCGGATGGCACTATCGGAGATAGTGTCGAAACAGCGCAGCAAACAACGCGACAGGAGGAAAGGGAAATGGCAGAAAAGGATTTGCGCGATGATATGCTCAAGCTCGTCCGCTACAAAGTCTTGTTCGTGAAGCGTGACTATGAATGGGCTTTCCCGGAGAAAGAAGAACTGGTCTCAGAAAATACAGATGCAGCGGGCTATACCGCATGGAAGATAGCCGAGTTCATCCAGGATCTTCCGAAGACCCAGATTCCCGAGAAATGGCGGAGCAAAAAGTATCCGCCTGCCGAATTGGAAAGCCCTCCATCCCGCGACCCCGGGATGATACATGCACTGCCGGAGGACGACAAGAAATACCTGCGAATCTACTACGAGGTTCTGGAGCGTTATCCGAGAGAGAGGTTCAGATATGAAGAGCGGCAGATAGAGGTCCTCGAGCAGATTCGGGACAAAATGAAGGACCCTTAGCCGCGAGAATAGGCATTCTAGAGCTAGAGGCTTCGCCCCAAACCTTCGTCTCGGTGAAAACGAACTTTTGCAAAGGGCTTCATCATCGGCTGCTCAACTGGCCAGGGGTCATCAAACAGTTACCCTGGTGGATTGCACCCTGGGGGAGCCGGGATGGCCCCGTGGCCTGTAGACGACCATTTGTACGATGGAGCCGCATGGTATGGCATCGCATACGAGGCGGCGAATCAACGAGTCGGCAGGTGAAGTGGTGATCGCTTCGTTGGTGAAGCCGTCCGGCGAGCCCGCATGGAGAAACTGATCGCGAAATTTCCCATTTTTTTCGGGAGGACAGCGATTACATTTCTCCCCTTGTAGTTGATGAGGGGGGAATGCGCTTTTCAATGGTTCAACCTGAACACCTGGTCAGTGCTGCGGCCTTTGGCATGTTGCTAAGTGATACGGAGTTTAGCAGGCGTGACCTCACGAAATCGACGCTGAGCTTTTCGTGGGCGGGGTGACTTTTCGGCATCGAGCGGCTTGCCAGCATCTTGACATAGAATGCGACCACGCCAAAGGACAAAGTGATGCTTGCCGTCGACGCAGTCCGGCTATCAGGGCGCCGCACTCGAATCACTGGGCTTGGCGACGAGAAGGGCAACGTTTACAGGGGATGCCTGCCCTGACGTGATTGTCCAAATCGTGAGCCAGTAATTGGCGGGATCGATCCGGACGTGCTCGCCAAAGACTCCTAGAGGGGAGGTCTCAATAATGAGTAGTCAGCCAGTTCCCGTGCAGCCTGCAGCTGGGCCTGGTGCGGGGGGAACATCTGCGCCCTCACCGTCTTTGCCGGACATAAACGCGCAGACTTACCCTTTCGAGGTGGTGCTCCATTTGTTGGACCAGGCCGCTTATTTCAACATGTTTTCAGTGCCTGACTCACAGCACACCAACACCGCAATACACGCCCCGGGCAATCCCAGCAACGTGATCGGCATCGAAGTGAGGGAGGTGCTACACCGCTTCGACATCGTCGTGCAGCCTCCCACCCGCGAAACAGGCCTGAGGGCTGCGAATATTGTGAGAGAGCCTGCTGGAAAGTTCAGTCACCGTTGGATGTTGATTCCTGATGACTTCGTGGCGTCGCTGGACCGAGAGCCGTCTCCGACGTTGCTGGATCCGTCACGTTCTCAGCGCTTCATCATGTTAGAGGGGATCTGCAAGTTTGGCGATGGCCAGGACGGTTTCTATGGCTTCGGGACCGGACGCACCTTTCCCATGACGGTTAATGGGCGGCCGCGGCTTCTTGCCGGTGCCGTGGGCAGCATCTTGGAAGGCTTTGGCAAGCTCAAAGGCCACGAGGGTACCTATACATACTGCGGTAGTATCGCGCCGGAGCGTGGTTTCCAGGGCAACCTCCTGTGCCGCGTCATGGACCCGACGGGAAGCCTGCGCACAGAGTCTGCCCTACCTTATTCAGAGTCAATGCCCAGTCCTGAGTCTGGGCTTTCCTACATCATGTTTCGGGGGCAAAAAAAGAGCAAGGATGAAAAGACTTCGTACACGTTTGGACCGGATGGTCTACCAAGCGGCTTTGAATTAGGGCAGGAATTACGGATTATCCATCTTGATTTCACCTCCCAAGGGCACGGGGGCCTGCGTAGCACAGTGAGTGTAGGCCAGATTATCGGAGAGATGCGGTCGCAGGTATTCTTGAACCTTCTGAACCCAGGCGCACCAGGGACACCGACTGCCCCCATCCCATTTAGCAGCCTGAATGAATTTACGTTCATCGATAGTGGAGGGCGGACCATCGGCAGTTTTACAGCAACAGGCGGCGAAGGTAGAACCTTCACTGCGGAGCTTGCAGGCGCGCCTGGGCAGCAAGCTTTGCGATTCGGCGCTTTCCAGATGCTCGTGAACGGCACCGGGGAGTTGAGAGGCATAGAGGGTTTGTTGACTGATAACTCGATCGTAGGGGTTGCGCCCCATGCAACCTCAACCTTGTACACGCTGTGCATAAACGATCCGGATGGCAGGTATTCTGCCGCCATCAACAAGGCCTGGCGCTAATCAGCGAAGAGCTATACACGAGAGAAAGGACAGATGAGGAAGCAAGGATTGCGGAAAGAAATCCGCCTGAAAAGGGAAGTTGGAAATGATGAGGTCGTGATGCGGCCTTTGCCAGGAACTCTTCCAGGGGATTAATTTCCGCACTGCGTCACATGATCTCGCGTTGCATGAAGAACGGAGGTAGGTATGCGTGAATTCATTGACTTCATGTGGAGGTTCCCCTGGGTCTTGTCAAGAGGGATGATGGACTTAATGTACAGCGCCCTGCCCATGGGAAATAGCCCACCTGGAAGTATGTTGATGCAACCCATCACCGGCCAGTCATGGCAGTACCCAGAACGTTATGACCCCAAAATGAGCCACAATACCCCAGTCGAGCCGCCGCCAGTCGCGTTTGGCGGGCTGATTACGAGTACTGAGAACATGAAGACGGAGGGCCCCGAGAATCTTCATATTCGACTTGACAACACGACTCAGGGGCCTTTCTGGCCGCCCGCCGCGCAGGTGGATGAGAAGGGCGATTTCATTCTGGTAGGGACCGTTCTGACAGAAATCAAGCCGGGCGTGGTCGTCCCGGTTCCCAGGCAGGCTGTTCTGGTGTCAAAGGACACCGTCCCACCACTCGATGCGCAGGGTCGGGAAGATTTCTCCAACCTTTTCGGAGCGCCCTATAAGGTCATTCGTCCATTGGATCTGAGTCCGGGGAGCCCAGATCTCGACATGGTGCTGCACAGCGTCTCGTGGGGACCACATGCAGGGGACTGGGGTGGGGGTGGCCCCAGGATGCCTCGGCTGGGCGAGAGCCGGTACAATCTAAACAGTTTCCATATGAATGGCTTGACGTCTCCGGAGATCTTTCCAGCGTCATCGCAGAGGTTTACCTATACTCGACCGAGCTTCCCACTGCACAATGTACCGATTCCAGGCTTCCAGGGGGACCAGATTGCCTACGACGTCGATACTGGCGAGCCCTATACGCCTCGATTCCGCGGCGGAGCCAACTGTCCTCCCGAAGGTTGTGAAGGTGAAGATGTTGTCAATTTCCGTCGCCAGGAGCCCATCACCCTCGGTGAATGGCTCAAAGCCGAGGTATGGCTGACCATCACTCTGACCAATCCAAAGCAGGAAGCAGGGCCGAATCGTGTATACACAGCAGCCAGATTCGATGTCCAGGCCCGAAACTTTCTCCCGAATTCAATCTATGCGGTGATGTTTATTCGCAACAGCCAGTTCCGCCCCTCTCCGCTGCGGAAGATCCCTGACTCATCGGTCCTGCCTAATATCATGGTGACGGACTACGAAGGGAAGGGTCGGTGCTCCAGGGTTATTCCAAATCCGTTCCCCCACCCTGCAACGGACGACGCGGGTTTGAGAATCATCGGCGTTGGGATCGGCTTTAAGCCTGACTATGCTGTCTGGGGTGCCTACCCGTTCCGCTTTAACCCCGGGGCCGATATACATGCTCAGGTCACTTCTTTCGCCGATGGCACGCAAGAGCTGACATCTTTTATCACCTATGCACCATAGCTTTGCCAGGGAACGGCCTACGTTCTGCACCTCGCGCAGCAGGCACTAAGGCTGGAGGAGGCAACGACGGATGCGCGAATTGATGAAGGCAATGCTGAGATTTTCCTGGGCTATGTCGCTTTTTGGCGTGAGCAATATTGGCAATCTGATAACACCGCAGGATCCGAGAAAGCCAAAAGGCCAGGCCGCCTTGACGCTCGACTCAGTCACATACGTCGCTGAGCAGCAGCTGGCAGACGGGCTCAAGGCCATTTTCGAGACCGGTGACAAGCTCCAAAGTGGGATGGTGGATCTTATGTTGGGGGTCTTTCCGATTGCGAAGACTGAGCCTGCAAACTCACAGTTGCACACAACGAGTGGTCAGGCAGGGCAGCATGCGGGCCGCCTCACCTCGCCCTCAGCACCGAGTTCAGGTACGGTTGGGGGGTTGAATAGGAGTACTCAGAAAATGCGTCAGGATTCCGCTGGAACGATAGACGTGCGACTGAGCAACACGACACAGGGCCCGTTCTGGCCACCAAGTGAAATAGTGGATAAAGACGGCAATTTCATCGTTGTCGGCGGATTCATCCTGACAGAAGTTTCCCCAGGCAAAACTGTACCCGTACCAAACGAAAAAGGTCTTATCATTTCAAAAGATACGGTGCCTCCTTTGCAGAATGGTAAGGAAGACTTCTCAAATCTGTTTGGGGCTCCCTATCAAATCGTGCGCGAACTTGATCTTAGCCCTGGGGGCAGAGACTGGGAGCTCACGCCGTATTCCTTATCTTGTGGCCCGTTTGTCGGAGATTTCGGCGGTGGTCGGCCGAGGATCCCGGGAGCCGGTGATAGCAAATACAACTTGAATGCGAATCCTCGATGGAACGCCTGGATCGCGCCAGTGGGGTCTGATCTCCCCACATATTATAGGCCTAGCTACCCTCTGCACCAAGTGCCCGTCTGGCGCTTGGCAGATATACCAGACTATATCCCGATTGGCGTCCGTGTCGACCTAGGCACTACGGACCTGCGCAGCGATGCCCGAGGTGCAGGCGCTGAATTCAGACGGCGTTCGCCTATCACACTCAGAGAGTACCTCCGGGGTCGAGGCGAGCTTAAGATCACCCTACTGGGGGCCAGTGAGGCTGCGGGTGGCTTCACTCACGCCAGGTTCGATTTCGCTCTTGCGGAACTGCTGCCAAATTCCCTCTATGCCATTTGGGCCCTGCGTCCAGTTACCCTTTTACCACCAACGGACTCGAACTTCTTGTTGCCAGTCCCCCTAGCGATTCCAAATATCGCCCTCACCGATGGCCACGGGAACGCCGCAGTTTCCTACGCGATCCGCAACCCCTTTCCCGATCCGGCAAAGGATCCGCGGGGAACCCGGATTATTGCCGTCGCCGTGACGTATCTCTCTGATTTTCAGAATTGGGGCGCGGCGCTTACTAGTATCGGAACAGGTGCCAACGCCCATACAGCCATGAGCGGCAATTTGTCCGGACTGACCAATTTAATTACTGTAGAGCCGTCAGGGTGAGGCGATAATGCCGTTCGAGTTCTTGCCTGTGAAACAGACTATGGTATTACCCCATCTCAACCGTCATCGTCTCCTCAGCACCAGCCTGCGGCCTATGGTCTTGCGGTACAGGGTACGGTGCTCGCCGATGGAAGCGACGATTTACTACCGGCCCGAGCTCGGTGTAGTACCCCTTATGCAGATTGGCGCGGAAATCTATGTCGGGCAAACCCTGGCGCTGCTGGAGGCCATGAAAATGTTTACCAAACTCACTAGCCCTGTGGATGGTATGGTGGTGGACAACTTGGTGGAGGATTGGCAGGGAGTGCACACCGGAGCGTCGCTCTTTAAGATCGCCACCCACGGAGCCGCCCTCGAGGCAACGGACGACGTGCTCCATCAGAGAATGGCCAGCGCGTAGCAGAGGCGCTTCGGCTTGTTACTGACGCATGAAAGGCCGGAGATGTCGAATGCGTTTCCTGGACGTGATATGAGACCACATGGCCATACTATATAGGGAGAAGGCCCCATGGACATAGAGACACGCAGAGTTGTAGTCACCGGTGTTGGAGCCATTACTCCCTTAGGCAATAGCGCGGAAGAAACCTGGGAGGCGATCTGTAAGGGGGAATCTGGGGTAGGAGCAATCACGCGCTTCGATGCGTCGGACTATTCGACGCGCATCGCCGCCGAAGTGAAGGGATTTGAGCCAGAGAAGTATATCGAGAAAAAAGAGCTCAAGAAAATGGATACCTGTATCCACTATGCCATTGCCGCAAGTGTCATGGCCCTGGAAAACGCCGGCTTACCGATCACCGCGGCCAATGCGCATCGTACAGGAGTGATCATCGGCTGTGGCATCGGAGGACTCGCCGCCATTGAACGGTACCACGCCGTCTTGCTCCAGCACGGGCCCAGTCGCGTCTCGCCCTTCTTTTTTCCCGTGGTCCTCCCCAATATGGCGGCCGGCCAAGTTTCTATTCATCTGGGAGCCCAGGGCCCCAATTCGTGCGTCGCGACGGCCTGCGCCGCCGGGAATCATGCCATTGGCGATGCCTTTAAGATCATTCAACGTGGAGTTGCGGATGTGATGCTTGCGGGTGGAACGGAGGCCATGATTACCCCACTAGCCGTTGCCGCCTTTGACAATATGAAGGCACTCTCGAGGCGCAACGACGATCCGAAGCTCGCCAGTCGCCCCTTTGATCGAGACCGGGATGGCTTTGTCATGGGCGAAGGGGCAGGCATTCTGGTGCTGGAAGAGCGGGAACAGGCGAAGCAACGGGGAGCTCGCATCTATGCTGAGATCATCGGCTACGGGATGACCGGAGATGCATTCCATATGACTATGCCCGACCCAGGAGCCCGGGGCGTGGCCCGTTGTATTAAGATGGCACTGGCTGATGCCGGGGTGCGGCCGGAAGAGGTCGAGTACATCAATGCCCATGGCACGTCTACGCCGCACAACGATAAATACGAAACGCTGGCGATCAAGCAAGTCTTTGGCGGGCATGCCTACCACCTGGCGGTGAGTTCGACCAAATCGATGACTGGACACCTGCTAGGAGCCGCAGGAGGGATCGAAGCGATCTTTACCACCCTGGGCATTTACCATGGCATTCTGCCTCCCACGCTGAACTACGAGCATCCCGACGCCGACTGTGACCTCGATTATGTGCCGCATTATGCCCGGTATCAAAAGGTGAAGGTCGCTCTGTCCAACTCCTTTGGCTTTGGGGGTACTAATGCGATCCTGGTGTTCAAAGAGTGAGGCCTCGGCGGGCACCGTGCTGACGAGCAAGATGGAGGTGGCACATGCGTGAATTCACGAAGTCGACGCTCAGCTTTCCGTGGGCAATGTCGCTCCTGGGCGTCGAGCAGCTTGCCAACCTCCTTCTTGCGCAGAATTCCAGGAAGGCGACTGTAGCCTGCGAAGCGGTCACGCAGGCGGCTGGAGAGCAGTTAAGCGAGATCATTCAGAGCCTCTTCTTGCTTGGCGATAATCTGCAGCGAGAAACGGCAGACTTGGCGTTCAGCCTGCTCACACCAGAGGTGTTCAATCCAAGCAGCAGGGTGACCTCCGAAATCGTGCAACAATCCGCTGAGATCTTCCGCAGCTTGAATCCGGTCCAGGACGGCACGCTCACGCTTCAGGAACTCCAGAATAAGTTGCAAGTGTTTCTCCTGGTTCGAAATATACCAACCACCTTGCAGCTTCCCTCAGAACCACCGTACCCCCCATTGCTCGAGGTTGTCCAGAGGGCCTATGCCATGGAACCATATCCTGCCCTGTGGGCCGTGGAGGGGATAGGGCATTGGTATGGAGATACGTTTTTCACACGACATGAAGAGCCACGAAGCCTCCTCACGGAGACGAGCGTCCGTGATCTCCCTGCGGAAAGTTTGACCATGCTCCACGCCGGCATCGGGATGTCGTTTGCCCAGCACTGGATGAAAACGGTCAACCATCTCAGCCCCATAGCCGCCATTCGCCATGTGTTGGCACAGGTTATTGCGCTGTGTCGCGACAATTCCCGCCCCGGTTATGAGGGCGCGGCCCTGGAATCCCTCGGCCTGATTACGCGGAATGGACAGTTTTATAGCGAGACACGCCCTGATGAGATGGTTCAGATTGTGAGTCGGGAATTGGAGCGCATCGATCCGGAGGTGTTCGAGTACTTCTGGCACGGTGTGGGGAGAGCGCATTATTTTCTGCCAATTCATTTTATCCCTGGCTATGGCTCGATCTGGCACGCCGTCGGCATGATCCGGCGAGCCGTACCCAATGATCGTGCGTGGCGTAATTGCATCGCTGGCTTGGCCTGGGGCATAACCATGGTTAACATTCGCCACTCGCCGATTGTGGCGAACCTGTTGCGCTATCATGGCGCACAACTGTCTGTGGACGACGGATTTGCCAATGGTGTGGCGTCGTCGATCATGATGCGGTACGACACAACACCGGATGCCCCTTTCATTACTCCGTTCTATCTATACCAGCCAGAGCCCTCCGATCCGCAGCTCGTGCAGCTTTGGCAGGGTCAGGTGCAGCAGCCGTGCGCAGTCGCATTGCAGGAGTATTATCCCGTACTGCGAGAGCAGCATCGTCTTGGAGAAATATTTCGCTATCAGTTTCTTCCGGCATTGGTCGCTCGACTAAGTTGATATGGGTTGCACCTGGACGCGCTGAGATCGTTGAGACAGCTCTCAGGCTTGGTTAGACATTCTAAGAGAGGTTTTCATATGAGTCTTCAACGAGCTTCCGCGCAGCATACAGTCAATGCAACACCTCCATCCCCGCGATCTCTGCCAGACCTGAACGTCGAAACCAACCCATTCGAGATCGTGCAGCGTGTCTTGGACCAGGCAGCCTGTTTCAATATGATCGCGGTCCCCGATCCGAAGCATTCCCCTACTCTAATGCTTGCCCGGGGTAGCTCTCGCGACATCATTGGCATGGCGGCTAACGAGAACCTCCACCGCTTCAATGCCATAGTGCAGTCCCCTACGTTTGAAAAGGGTCTAACGGCTACAAACTGTGTCGGAGAAGCCGCCGGTACGTTCAGTCTCAGCTGGCAGATCATCCCTGATGAGTATGTGGCGTTGCCTGGCAAAGATAGCCCTGCGACCCGCATGGATCCGTCGCGTTCTCAGCGCTTTGTTATGCTGGACGAGCGTTTCACGTTTAGCAATGGCGAGGATAGTTTCCATGGTTTTGGAGCCGGAAGAACCTATCCCCTGATAGTGGGCGGACAGTCACAGCTTTTGGTCGGTGCCGTGGGCAATATTATGCAAGGCTTCGGGAAGTTCAAGGACCATATAGGGACCTATGTCCTTAACGGGACCATGACATCGTCTCACGGTTTTTTGGGGAACATCACATGTCGGGTCCTGGATCCTGATGGTAACCTCTCCATAGAGGACAACCTACCTCCTCTGGAGCCGATCCCCAATCCTGACCCAGCGGTCACCTACATCGTCCTGTGGGGCCAAAAAAGGGATCGGACTGAAAGGACTACGTTCATCATTAAGCCAGATGGCCAGGTAGGAGGCTTGAATACTCCTGGGCAAATGCATTCGGTTCACCTCGACTTTGCAATGCGCAGGCCTGGGGATCTACGAAGTGAAACTAAAGTGGGCCAGGCGGTTGGGACGATACAAGCCGCGATTCGCTTTAATCCTTTAGATCCGGGAGCACCAGGGACAGCGCTCGCTCCCATTCCCTTCCAGACTGAGGACTTTTATACGTTTTTTGATCGTAGGGGACAGACTATCGGCACGATCATAGGACAAATCACCGAGGGTAGAACTTTCAACCTGACTCTGCCAGGACTTCCGGGACAGCCTGCATTGCGGTTTGGCGGTGTTGGACCCCTCGAGGAGGGCACCGGGCGCCTCAGCGGCGCGAAGGGGATGTCGTCTGTCAATTCAGCCGTTGGTATCGCACCGCATACACTCTCGCTACTGCACGTGCTACGCATCATTGATCCGGAAAGTAAGTTTCGTGCTGCACTTCATGGGTACTAGGGCCTCCTTAAGAATAAGGTGCTAGTCATGCGTGAACTGATAAAGTCAATGCTCAGCTTCTCCTGGGGCATGTCGCTATTCGGCGCCAAGCAGCTTGGGAATCTATTAGCCCCACCGGACCCGAACCGGCCGCAAAACAAAGCCATCACCGCGTTCGATGCCCTCACACGCGCAACTGAAGAGCGTCTGGATGGTGTGATCAGGGAGGCATTTCAAGTTGGGAATAGATTGCAAAGAGGCCTGGTCGACATGATGTTCGGTGTCCTCCCAACCATGCAGTCTCCTCCTGCCTCGTCAATGCCTGCAAGCGGCCAACCACAAACGCAGCCCCTCCCTCAACGCCTTGCTCCTACGCCTGTTCAACCTGTCACAGCTCCAGCACCTACGATAAGGGTTGATAGTGGCAGGCTAAATACGACAACCTTCATAGCACTAGGGGAGGGGCTTGCCGCTGGCATGGGAGATTTTACGCTGTTTGCGGAGACACAGAGAGAGAGCTTTCCAGCCCAATTGGCTCGGCAAATGCAAATTCATTTCGCACAACCACTGATTCAAGCACCTGGCATTGGCAATCCTGTGGGCTTTGAGCACCTGCCAGTACTCGTGCCGGGGTTTTTGCAGACGACCGTGCTGGACGAGCTGCCGCCACCGCCTGCTTCCAATCTTTCGGTGCCCGGTTTCAGGCTTCGTGACGCACTCGAGCTGCGGCCGGTTCAGCCCCTGGGCTACCGCCATGATGCTAAGCAGACGGCAGCCAATCTGATTCTGGGGCTCCGTCCCATGGCCCGTGGGGAGCTGCTTCTGACACAGCTCGAGTTAGCCCTGCAACGGTGTCCGACCTTTACTGTGATTGAACTCGGTTACCACGAGGCCCTTGAAGCTGCGGTCAAAGGCGAGCCGGGCTTGCTCCCTGATGCAGGCTTTTTCTGCGCCGACTATGAGCAGATTCTCACCCCCTTAAAGGAAACAGGATCGGAACTGCTGATGCTGACGATTCCTGATCCGTTCGACACGGCCCACTTCGCAACCATCGATGTCGCCGCCAAAATCTTGAAAGTAGAACCAGCATTCCTCCTGGAGGCATATGAGCTTAAACCCGATGCGCTGCTCACCGTCAATGGCATCATGCAGATCGGGTACCAGATTTTTGGCAGGGCTATTACATCCTTGACCCCGGATGTGGTGCTGAGCGCTGCGCTCGCAAACCAGATCCGCAGCTATATCCGCGAGCTGAACGAGGAACTCGTGG
This sequence comes from bacterium, assembly GCA_046727435.1. Taxonomy (GTDB): domain Bacteria; phylum Tectomicrobia; class Entotheonellia; order J063; family CAVPRW01; genus CAVPRW01. Next base: position 25,846 of record JBKPCR010000484.1, read on the forward strand.
TCTTAGCACGGGAACAGGGAGCCCTGGTGTATGACCTGCATGCCTTCTTCCGCCGAGTCGCACAGGAGGGGATCGTAGTCGGATCGCGCCGGTTGACGGCAGAGTTCCTCGGCGGGTTTTACTCGCTGAATGGGTACTATCCTGGAGCCACCGGCCATGCCCTCATCGCCAATGAGCTAATCCGTCTCCTCAACAGCGCGTATGGGGCGAATTTCCCGCCAATCGATGTGTATGCAGTGAGTCTGAAAGATCCAGTCGCGGACTATCGCCAGGCCGAGGGGCCGAATTGGACCACTAGCGAGCTGCTTCATCCTCAGCCCATGCCGGAATTTGCGCACCCGATGTCATCTGCGCCTGTCGCCCTGCCGTATGCGTCCGCCGCGCAAGCATCCGCACCCAGAGAAAACTCCAGACAGACTGGGGAAGCCGGTATGGGCCTTCTACGGCTTCCCCCCGGTCTGGAGCAGGTGCTGCCGTTAAGCAAGGCGGCCAGTTATTTTGGTGACGGTATCTCCGCCCTGGACTGCCAGGACGAGCAGGGCATCCAGTGGGGAAGCTGCAACAATCTCCTCTTCGGCGGACTCGCGATAGTTGATAGTCACCTCAGCGGTGCCATCCGGATCAAATTCTCCCCACCTGTCGACAACGTCTGCGACTTCGAGGTTCACTACGAGGGCGGTTTCGTCGGCGAGGATAGCGTGCTGACCACGCCGCGGTTCTTCAAAATGCCGTTTCAGCAGAACCGCATCGACGCCGTGCCCGGCGTGATTTCCTCAGGGAAGCTGGACCTGCAGACGGGTGAGGCCGCCTTCGGAGAGGGGGGGGTGCGGCAGTTGCAATTCTATGCCACCTATACCAGCAATGCCCTCACAGCCTTGGCGAGCGTCAACCCCAATTTCCCCCTTTTGCCGGGAACACGCGACAAGGCAGGGCCTATTGCTTTTCCCGGGCAGTACGGCTCGGCCTGGGTGAAGTTCGAGCAGCGGTCCGATGGGCTGCTGGATTTCACTTTTTACGGCTCGACCTTCGTGCCGCTGGGCTCCTTTAGCAAGGATATTCGTTGGCCTCTGCCCGTTGTTGGTCCAACACAACAATATGCC